>CALATN010000183.1 GCA_937891895.1 uncultured Clostridia bacterium | reverse complement strand
AGCTTGTCTTCAACGAGGGTACGCATATTTTCTTCGCGGACCTTCATCTGATATCCGTAATTAGGGTCATTTCCTACATCAAACGGACAATACACGCTCTTGAGATAAGGAACGCTGCTGCCCCAGACATTCTTTGCATCTGTTGTATAACCTGACGAAGAAGCCATATAAACTGTCTGTGCAACGTTTCCATTATAGTAACAGCTGACTCCCCACACCTCAGATACCAGATCCTTGATACGCTGAGGAACGTTACCCTTGACGAGAACTGTTGGTGTAAGGCCGTTTACATTATGGTATTTCACATAGGAATACGCGGCAACAGCCTGTGCCTTAATTGCTTCATCGCTGAAGCTTGTGGAAATTTCATTGTTCACAATCTGACAGATAAGGTCATAAGCATTGACAGTCTGAGTTGCACCGTTGAACTTTGCTGTAAATGTTTCGTCGGTTGAGATATCAACCCCGCCGCCTACATTGACAGATACGGAAGTTTCTGTATTCTGAATGGTATCATCAATCCAAAGGGTAATAATGATATCATCGGATGTATCTGGAACTGTTGTTTCTGTTGTTTCTGTTTCTTCAAAAACAAAGGTTATTGTTTCTTCCTCTGTCTGCTCGGTTTCAGGAGCTGTTGTTTCAGATTCTATTTCCGACTCTTCAACAGAAGGTTCTTCCTCGGCATCTGACAGCACTTTGTCACTGTTGGTATCCTCACCGTATACGGACTGTTCCTTTGCCTCAGCGCTTTCCTCGTCATAATCATCAACGTCGAAATCCTCAGGGTAATCTTCTTCCTCTTCTTCAGAAATTGCCTCAGGGGCAGCGGAAACGGTATTTTCCTCATTATCAGCAGCAGGTGCAACGGTTGTTACAGCAGGAGCTTCTGCACTTTCTGTATCTTCGGCAGAATTCTCTGTAATAATCTCAGCAGTATTATTTTCAATCGGTGCAGGAAGTATTTCATCAGGAGCAATATACTGAGGAACATTTATTACAGTATCAGTAGCTGCTTCGGTTACTGCTTCTGTTTCGGTAGAATAGTAATATTCCATCGAAATTGCACTTTCGTCCACATCTTCAACCATAAACGCAAACGTATAGAACACGCCGACGAGAAGAAGTGCAGCAATACCGCTGAGAGTAGTATGCAGCTTCATTTTTATCCCCTCCCTTTTTTCTTTTATTCTACATATGTACCGCCGTTATATTTATAATACACAGCAGGCCACTTCGGATTATTGTTAACGGCAAAGCCTGTTGTATCAAGATTTTCAGTTGTTTCTCCCGCACGGAGCTTTCGTCCGATAATAACGTGACGTGCAGGCTCCCATTCATATGAACAGGTAGAAAGTGTAATGAACTGGTCATTTTCATTTACATCAATTCCTGTGTGAAAGTGGCTTCTTGCGTTCACTTCGCTGATAAAGGTTTCAAAAGGATGATCCTTTGTAAAATTGATATAATTGTGATAATCAAAAACGTTTCCGTTATCGTGTTCGGGCTCAGTGTTGATAACAAATGAAGCAATGATTACATATGTACTCTGCTCATATCTGTTGTCAAAATAAATATATGGATTCTGAAGCCAGTATTTCGGATCCCACTTGTAGAAGTCCATCTGACCGAACATTGTTCCGTCACGCTGATTGTGACCATATAGAATAATGTTGTCAGATTGCTTGTCGGGATAGTCATTTACTACATTACGATAGTCAGCATAGATTGTTCCGCAGGATCGGTTCTGACCGTAGATATTCTTTTTAAGGTAAAACTCATTATCCTTAGCCTGAACTACCGCCTCGCTCATTACTCCGGGAATTGAAACATAACCTGTGTAATCTCCGTTGATTTTCAGCATTTCAACTGCAAACGGCATATCTATAAGCGGATTTCTTATAATCTCGCCATCGTCAGTAATTTCGATAGTTGGAGGTGTTGTTTCAATTGCTTCACCAGACTGACTCTGATTTTTGAGATTATTGAAAATGGTATATGTTTCACTCAATTCCTTCTGATTTTGCTTTGCTTCGAAAATATGGTAAAAATAAACACCAAGGATTATTGCACAGGCTATAAGTACCGCTATTGCAGCAAGAACTATAACCTTACTTACTATTACGCTTGAACTATCGGTTTTAAGCGGAATAAAGCTTTCAACAAAGCCTTTCTTTTCTTTCTTTTTTACCGGCTGTTTATAGCGCGGATTTGCACGGACTTCATCCGACATTGCCATTGATTAACCATTCCTTTCGGCTTCTGCACATATTTACTCCGCACTTGTTTCAGGCGGTATTGTTCCTTCCTCGGTAACGGACGAGTCGGACGGCACTGCTGTTTCAGTCACAGCTTCATCCCCTTCCGGCACAGTTGTTTCTTCTGACGATGACTCATCAGAAGAAGATTCGTCAGAAATTTCACTTGATGCTTCTGTTGCCTTGGTAGTGGTATACTTGCCGTTCATTACATCCTTATAATTACGTCTTGTGTCTTTAGTTGTTTTTTTCTTTTTAGTTTCTTCTGTAGGAGCTGTTGTTTCCTCGCTTTCAGAAGACACTTCTGTTTCAGTATCTGTGCTTTCCTCCGTCATAGAGGTTTCGTTGGAAAGAATTGCATCCCAGTCAACACCCTTCGCATACGGGTTAAGGTAAGCTTCTGAGAAATCAAAATCTTCTATCTTTTCTCCTTCACGAAGCCGTCTTGCAAAAACAACAAAACGTGAATCGGAAAATTCATTTGAACAGGTTGAAAGGCAGAGAAGCTGGTCGCCATACTGGACATCAACAGGCGAAACAATCTGATTTCTTTCCTGTACTTCGCTTATATACCAGTTAAAGACTTCCTCATCTTTCAGGGTTTCTATATAGTCATGGTAATGGAAAACCTCACCCTTGCTGTCCTGTTCGGGCTTTACATGGGTAATGAAGTATCCATAGATAACATACTCGCCTGTTCCAAATTCAGGACTGAACTTTACAAGAGGATTTTCACGGTAAAACTCAACATTCTGTTTATATTCCTTGAGGTTGCCGAACATTGTTCCGTCTTCCTGATTATGACCGTAGAAAACGATATTTGGTGAGATATATTCCTCACTTACTGTACAGCGGTAGTCAAGGAATACTGTACCTGCCTTGTTTGTTCCGCCGTAATAATTATGGTCAAGGTAATAGTCATTGTCATCACCCTGCATAATCGGCTCATAAATGTCACAGCCGTCGACCTCAAGATAGCCTATGTAATCTTCGTTTATACTTTTGAAATGCTCAGCAACATTAAAATTATGCTCTGCGATTTCTTCTTCTGTAGGTGCGATTGTAACAACGTTACCCTCACTGTCGATTGTTGTGGCAACTGTTGTTGTGATGATGCTCTGATTTTCCTTTTTCTCCTCAACAGCTTCCTCAGACTGCATAAGTGTGCTGACAAGCATTACACCTGCGCCGATGAAAACAGCAACAGCGGCGATAAAAATAATCTTTCTGATTATCTCGCCTATTCCATCGCCCTTCCAAGGAAGAAGTCCCTTGAGAAATTTTTTCAGGAACTTATCGTTCACGTCTTCCTCAATTTCTTCGGAAATTGGACCAGGTTCCTCCGTCTGTTCAGTTGTGGCTGTTTCTTCAGGAGTTCCTTCAACAACTTCAGGTTCAGACACTTCAGTTTCTTCAGCAATGTCCACGATATTCTGCGTATCGGGAATTTCTTCGGCAGTTTCATTCTGCGATTTAGCTGCAAGTTCAGCAGCTTCACTTTCAGTAAGTTCTTCTGTTTCGATATTGTTCTTCCAGAGGGCCATTTCGTCCATAACAATATCTTCTATGGTTTTTTCCTCATTAAAAACTATATCAGCATTTTCAGCTTCAGAACGGTCGACTTCGAGAATTTCCTCGGAAATATCAATTTCATCATCCGCTTCATCCTCAAGAATTTCTTCAATCGCTTCATCTGACTCAGATATTTCTTCAATATCTTCCTTGATATCCTCGATATTGACATTTTCTTCAAAAAGCTCTGTTGGTTTATACACTATAACGTCTTCTTCAGGCAATACCGTTTTCTCAGCTTCAGGCTCTGAAGCATTATCATATTCCCTTAAAATATCGTCAACAGTGTACTTATTTTCTTCATTATTGGGCATAGTTCAAAATACCTCTTACTGGTTATAGATAAAATTATAATCAGGCTCAAGCATATCCTCATTGATTTCAGCAAGCGATGTATCAACCTCAGGGCTTTCGCCGTCACGGACACGTCTTCCGATTACAACAAAACGTGATGGTTCAAATTCGTTTGAACAAGTAGAAAGAGTGATATATTTGTCATCTTCGTTGAAATCAACACCTGTATTTACGGCGGTTCTTGCAAGGATATTTTCCTTGAAGGAATCAAAAGTCTTTTTCTTGGTAAAGTTGACGTAGTTATGATAATCCCATATTTCGCCTGTTCTTGTCTGACGAGGCTCTACTTCAATTACAAACATTCCTATAATCTTGTATGTATAATCCTCATAAAGATTGCTGAATGTGAAGGTAGGATTTTCAAGATAGAAATCGAAGTTCTTAGTGTAATCCTTCTTGATTTTATACTTTTTCAGAGTACCGAACATAGTTCCGTCCGCCTGATTATGGCCATAGATTATGATGTTGTCAGACTGATTTTCTGCATAATCATTTGCTACACATCTGAAGTCAATATAAAGCTGGCCTGCGATATTGTAGTTGCCGTAGAAATCCTTATCAAGATAAAGGTCGTTGTTATCCGTCTGAAGGACAACATTATCGACCTCAGTATTTGGAATTGTAATCCAGCCTGCTGTATGAGGATTTTCATCAACAAAGCTTTTTATATTATCCATCATTACAAGTGGCGGAGGCTCTGTTTCAACAGTAGTTGTTTCCGTAGGCTCTGTTGGAGGTGTTGTCATTGTAGTTATTGCTGATGTAGTGGTATGCTGCTTACGCTGGTCATCAATATCATTCTTGATTTTAGCCTGCTGGACATAGTACCACGCAAGAATTGCCAAAGAAACAACCAACACAACAAAGCAGACTATTGTTACAATCTTTCTTGCCCTCTCAACTCCCGTGTCGCCTTTCTGCGGCAGGAGTCTTTCCATTACACTTTTTTTCTTGTATTTTGCCATAAATAAACCTCATTACTTATAGATTACGTCCCAGTCAGGCTCCTTGGCATTGCTGTTAAGATAAGCCAGTGAAACATCCACTGCGGAGTCTTCATCCTTTCTTACCTTTCTTGCAAAAACAACAAACCTTGACGGTTCAAATTCGTTTGAGCAAGTGGAAAGTGTGAGAAACTCATCGCCATACTGCACGTCCACATCTGTGATAATCTGTGTACGCAGCATTATATTTTCGATAAACTCGTTATATTCCGATTTATCCTTGAAATTAAGCTTGTTGTGATATTCAAAGATCACACCATCTGCTGTCTGTGATTCAAGAACAGGAGTTACAAAATACGCAAAGATTTTGTAGTCATCCGTTCTGTAATTAGAACTGAAGCGAATTATCGGGTGTTCCGAATAATACGCGAGATTTTTCTTATAGTTGGCAAGGTCGCCGAACATTGATTTATCCTTCTGGTTATGACCGTAAAGGATAAGATTATCGGAACGCTCATGTGCGTTTATCACATTGCGCCTGTCCATAAAGACTGTACCAGCTTTGTTTGAACTTCCGTCAAAGGCAACCTTCAGGTAATAGTCGTTTCCATCCTTTGTGGTTTTCTGGACTACAGGGAGAGAAACGTTAGTCCCCTCAATATGAACCCAGCCAACAGTATCGGGGTTGATTTCCAGCAATTGTTCTGCGCTGTCAAGCAGCTTGCCGCCGTTGTCGCCCGGTTCAATATAGGTGTAATACAAATCCTGAAGTGAACTGTTCAGGAACTTCGTACTCAGAGAAAGTCTTAATTCATTTGCAAGGATAAGTATACACCCGATAAGCACCACAAGCGCAAACTGAGTGAAAAGCTTGCTTGCAACCTCCTTGGCACAATCCCCCTTCTGGATAAGAAGCCAATGCCCCCGCCTCTTTTTCTGTTTCGCCTTAAAAGCCTTTTTATATGCTTTTTTAGCGCCTTTGGATAGTGCCATAACCGAAAACAAAGCCTCCGTTTTTTCAGATTCAGTCAGCAAATACATATAGCTACTGATAATACTATAATACACCTTTTTTGTCAATTCGTCAAGGAAATTCAGGCATTTTGTAGTTTATTCCAAAACCTTTTATCTGTTTTACACATACTCATCAAAAAAGCCTGAAAGCATACACACTTTCAGGCTTTGATTTTATGAAATTCCCATATCTTTTTTAACATATCCTGTCATAATCTTTGACAGGTCATCGGCACCATTGTTATGACACCAATCTGTAATTTCCTCCCATTTTGCATCGAACTCCTCTACAGGAAGCTTGATTGCGTTCTGCACCTCGGTTTTAACGTACATTCCGAGGCTTTCGAGAAGTATTCCCTCCTCGCTTAATGCGCTTATTTCCATATCGCTTATCAGTGTTCTTTCATAAACGGGAAGCTCGTCTGTCTGGGTAAACATTTCTGCAAAAAGAGTTACTCCGTAAGCTTCTGCGGCAGCCTTCTGAGGTTCGGAATAAGCAGCTGTATACTTATCAACTGCGGCAGAATAATATTCTCCGTCTGCATTTTTTTCAGTAAGTCCTCTCATTGGGAAAGGCTCTGTGTAAAGTGATGCTCCTGTATCCGAATAATAAGTTTCGGATGTCACATCAAATTCTGCATTGATATCATCAGTTGCAAAATTGACAAGCTCCTGAGCCTCGTCACTGCACCACCAATCAAGGAAACGGTATGCTCTTTCAGGCTCCTCACAGGCAGTTGTAATTCCGATGCCGTCAGCTATGGTAAAATCGCCGTAATCAGCAAGGAATGGTACTGCTGTGTTTCCATCAAGAGTTACCTCAACAGGACAATATATTTTATCATATTCTGCAAGTGTTTCTTCCGCAGAAGCATAATCCTCATAGAAATCAGCAATCGCAAGAACATTTCCTTCTGAAATGCGTGCAATATATGCGGCATGCTTCAAGGAAAATGATTTTTCATCGAGAATGCCGTCATTGTACATCTGATTGAGCCACTTCACAATTTCATAGGTACGCTCGTCTGTCCATTTATAAACAGCTTCACCTGTTTCCTCATTTACAAGAAATTCACCATCATCAGGACAACCAAGGAGGTAATTTATTCTCAGACTTACGGTGTCAAGCCATTTCTGCTGCGGTGCGCCGCAAAGAAGAAGCCCTTTACTGTTGGGATAAAGTTCCTTGTACTGTTTCAGACAGTCACCAAGCTGATCAAGAGTCTTTATTTCGGGATAACCAAGCTCGGCAAGTACAGCGTACTGAATCTGGAATGTACCTTCTGCAGTAAATTGTGCGGGAGTTGAGCCACCTGTACCGAAGGTATAAAGCTTCCCGTCATCTGCACAGAGAGTACCAAGATTTGCTCCATACATTTCAGGAAAATATTTTCCTACGTTTTCAACGTATTCATCAAGGGTGATAAACGTACCGTTTTCAACAAGCTCATCGGTACGCTCCCCTGCATAGATAAGGTCAGGAATTTCACCTGATTCAAGCATTGCATCAAATCCTGTTTCATCATCGGGAACGATAATTTCCAGGGTTACCCCAGTTCTTGCTGTAATTTCCTGCATAACAGGGGTATCAAAACTTGCTGCATATTCAGGGTCATTAACATAAAGCGTTAAAGTAAGCGGAGTTGTATCCATTGGCGGTATTACTCGTTCAGTTGTAGTTGCTTCGGTTTCTGACGACGTATCAGCAGGTACGGTTGTTTCTACTGATACTTGGCTTACAGTTGTTTCAGTTGCTGCTGTATTGCCGTCTGAACAGGCACATAATGAAGCTGTAAGCGATATTGCTGTTGAAAATGAAATGTATTTTCTTAAATTCATAGCTTTCTCCTAAACAGATGTAATAGTTTACATTATTACTTTATCACAAATTATCCGTTATCCAAATACAAAAATCAGACATTATTTATTGCAATAATTCTACATCGTTTTTGCATTTGAAAATAATTTGCAGGAATATTCTGAAATAAGAAAATAAAGCTTGAAAAATGTCTGTTGCTGTTGTATAATATTTATGTTCATCCCTCGGCGGAAATGCTGTGTGATGCTTACAAATTATTTTAGAAAGGTCTGCTTATGTCATATAAGGACAAAAAAACATCACCTGCTGACCTTGCTGCAAGCATTGTTATTATTGTTCTTGCGGCAGCTATTGCGGTGCTGCTTTGTATATATTTTTTCGTGCTTTAGTCGAGAAAAAATTATATTGCCTGCCGTGGGGTCCTCCATGCAGTTGATGCAGCGCAGAAAGGTGCTCTTTCCGCCGCCCGAGGGGCCGATTACAACTACCTCTGCGGCAACAGAGGAAAGTATTCCTGCAATAACTATTCCTCTTGGGGAATACGAAGAAGGCTTCTTCGAAAACATTTTCTTTGTAGGTGACTCACTATCAACGGGACTTGTAGGTTATGAATTTCTTCCTGCTGAATCTGTTTTTGCACAGGCGGGACTTACTCCTTCGTCAATTATGTTCACTGAGGTCAAGGGCGAAATGGTCTATGACAGGGCTGCTGATGCTGAGCCGGAATACATTTGCATAATGCTGGGTACAAACGGTATTGCTTATCTTGAAGCGGATTTTATGTATGAAAAAATGAAGCTGTTTATTGACGAATTGCGTTTGAACTGTCCCGATGCGGAGATCGTACTTGTTTCAATTCCGCCTGTTACTGCTGAACACGAAACAGAATTTCCCGAAACAAGCATTGAAAAAATCAAGCTTTACAATTCCTGTATCGAAAAGCTTGAAACAGAAATGGATGTTATCTGGGTTGAAACCTACAGCATACTTTGTGATGATACAGGTTTTCTTGCTGAAGAATATGCTGAAACTGATGGATTGCATCTGAAAATTCACGCTTATCCTGTTATTCTCAGCCGTATTCAGGAGGCTATTATGAATGCGGAGCTTATTGCAGAGCTTGAATCAGAGACTGCATCTGAAACAGATGCTGCAGATGAAAGTGAAACCGAGGTAACTCCTGAGGAAACTACTGTTACCACGGTGCCTGAAGTAACTGAAGAAGATACAGAAACTTATGAAGAAGAATAAGGGAAAGGGTTTATACAATGAAAAAGATAATTACTGCAAAAATATTTGCTGCATCAATTTCAGCTATGCTTATGCTGACAGGCTGCGACGGTAATGGTGAAGCTGTTGAGGCTAATGCTACTGTAAATGAAGTTGCAGAGGCTACTGCAAACGGAATTACGAATGCTGTTATGGCGGAGATTGAAATTCCTTCCGCTATGGAAAAGACTGCTGAAAATCTTGGTGCTTATTATGATATTGACATAGCAACTGTTGCCGAAATGTCTGTATTTATCTGTGGAAGCGGAGCTTATCCAGATGAACTTGCGGTATTCAAATTCAATGATGAAGCAGCTGCAAAGGCGGGTGCTGAAGCTGTACAGAGCAGACTTGACAGTCAGATTGCAATTTACAAGGATTACACACCTGCGGAGATGTACAAGCTTGATGAAGCTGTTATTATAACAGATGGAAACTGGGTTGCTTTTGTGGCTTGTGCAGACAATGCAAGAGCAAAGGAAATTATTGAAAGCTTGCTTTGATACATATAACTCAACCTTTACGGCATAAAATAATATAAACTGCTGAAAGGTTGGGCGTGATGGATAAAAAAACAATACGGACTATACTTTTCACGGCTTTTATTGCGGCGGCACTTGTGGCGGCTGCGATAAAGCCTGAATTTTTTTCCGGGATACTTTCCAAGGCGGCGGGACTGCTTATGCCGCTTTTTATCGGTGCGGCGATTGCTTTTGTGATGAATATTCCTATGATGCAATTACGTAAGCTATGGAGGAAATTGTTTAAAAAGGCAGGTGAAAAGGCTCTGACTACCCTTTCAGTTGCTGCTGCATATATTTTGCTTATTGGTGTAGTTGCGGGGATAATGTGGATAATTGTACCTCAACTTATTTCAAGCATAAAGCTGTTTTTTGACAACTTTGATGAGTATTACAGCAACTTTATCGGTTACTGTGAAAGGCTGGAAAGACGCGACACGCTGGGAATTTTTACGGCACTCAGAAAGGCTTTGGAAAGCTTCAGCAAGGGCTTGCCCGAAATGCTTGAAAAGGCGGCAATAAAAGGGTCGGACATTGTAGGGAGCGTGGCACGGATTTTGATTGGCTTTGTTTTTTCGATTTACATTCTTTCAGACAAGGAAAACATACGCAAGGGTGTTTCCGTGATTGTGAAAAAATATTCGGGAGAACGTTACGAAGCTGTTTGCAGACGCTACAGAATGGTTTATGACACATTCAGCCGTTTTGTTGTGGGGCAGATTTCAGAAGCGTTAATTCTTGGTGTACTCTGCTACATTGGTATGAAAATTTTCAGATTTGAATATGCACTTCTTATAAGCACGATTATTGGTGTAACTGCGCTTATTCCCGTTGTTGGCGCAATTGTAGGAACTGTTCCCTCGGCTTTGTTGATTTTTCTGATTAGTCCGATACGTGCGATATGGTTTGTGGTGTTTATCATTGTACTTCAACAGCTTGAAAACAATCTTATTTATCCAAAGGTTGTGGGAAAAAATCTTGGTATTCCACCTGTACTTGTACTGCTTGCGATAATGCTTGGGGCAGGAATAGGCGGTGCGGCAGGAATTCTTTTAGGTGTGCCTCTTATGTCGCTGGCTTACGCGTTATTGCTTGAAAAACTTGCTGAGGAATAGTAAAACGGGTATCGGAAATTACTCCGATACCCGTTGCTTTTTACATATTTTCAGCGATGTAGTTTGAAACTCTGTTCTGAATAATATCTGCAACTTCCTTCGCTGTCTTCTGTCCCTCAAAGAATGGTGCTGCTTCTTCCTCGATAATCTTGTAGATATCGCGGTCATAGCGCCTTACATTTGTTGTGGACTTGATAAGGTCAAGTACACGCTGGTTGTCTTCATCAGTGTTTTCACCAATCTTGATTTCCTGACCGCCGACGTAGAAGGTGTTGTCATAATACTGCTTTTCGCCGTTTTCGTCAACCCAGTATGGTCTTTCCTTAGCTTTTTCCATCTGTGCTTCAAGTGCGGAAATCTTGATAGGATACTGCCATTCAAACTGGCTCTGGTATTCGTCGGAAAGGAAATACTTGATGAATTCCCACGCACCGTCAGGGTTTGCCGCCTTGGAAGTGATTGCGATAGAAGTATTTGCATCGATAGTAGCACCGTTGCCCTTTGCACCAGGGTAACCCTTGAAAGTAATAGGCTCACCGAAATTACCCATTTCCATTTCACGGATTGCACGGAAATTGCTCATATACTGGTCCATTACAAGTGCCTTGTTATCTCTGAAGCGAGATTCCTGTTCCATCCAGTAGTTGTCGTCCTCATAAAGTGCATCCCAGTCGATTTCCTTAGGGAAGCGGCTTGAGAATTCAAGAAGCTTTATGAAATCGTCGGAATTGAAGTGGCACTCGCCTGTTGCTGTGTCAATATAGCTGTCGTAACAATTGGAAACAAGAGTCATAAACACACCATCACGGGTCTGCTCATAACCAAATACCATTGCTTCAGGGTGAGCGTCAGCGAGGGCAATGAATTCATCCATTGTCCAGCCGGGCTCTTCGCCTACGATAGAGGACTTACCAACGAGAGTTGTGATATTAAAGCTTGGAACAAGCTCATAGAGCTTTCCGTCAACGGAATATGCGTCGAAGATATTTGTGAGGTAGTCTTCCTTGTTGATTGTTTCGTCGTTGTCCATATACTGATAGAGGTCAGCAAGGAGCCCCTTTGAAATGTAGCTGTCAACAGGAAGTTCGTTGTTGAGCACGATAATATCAGGAATGTTACCCGAAATCATATCGTTGTTCATTCTCTTGAGTGCTTCGTCATAGCTCTTTGTTGCATAATCGTCATAAGAGGTAAGTTCGATTTTGTAAAGCTCGCTTGTTTTGTTGAACTCAACAATCTGACGCTTAACGCCGATATCAAGGTAGAGCGCATAAATCTTGACAAGCTTCTTATCAGGGATATCAGCAGGGTCAACCTTTGTAAGAATGTTGATTACAAGGTCGTCGGTAGACCAGCTGTAGCCGCCGCCCTGATAGTCATAATCGTATGTAAGGCAGAGAATTCTTCCGTCAGGTAACACGGTTGTACCGTTGCTGTCCATTGCTGTTGTGTCGATGCCAGACTTGAGCCAGTCGATAATTACTTCGCTTTCGCCTGTTTCGATATCGTAGCCAACAAGACCTGAGTCTCTTGTAATAAGGAGGTCATATTCGTCTGTACCAGCCATAATCTGACCGTTCATTTCGTATGGGTATTCAGTGCCAAGCTTCTGATTTGCACAATCAATTTCGTAAAGCTTGCTTTCGCTGATATACTCACCGTCAATATCCTGACCTGTTGTGAACATTGTGAAAATTCTTCCGTCGCCTGCTTTGAACATACCGCCCATCCAGCTGTTTTCATTAGCGGCCTCATTTTTGATAACGTACTTCATACCGCCGTTATCGTCAACACCGAAAATCATACCGTTGCTGCTGATAAGCATTGTTCCGTCGTTTGTAAAGCTGATGTTTTCAGGATAGAACCAATCCTGATTGGTTTCCTTCATTGCCTGTTCCTTGAACTTTTCAAGGTCAAGCTCGGAAATCAGCTCGCCTTCAGTGCTGAACTTCTTTACGAAATAGCCTTCTTTGGACTCGCCTGTTATTTCATTCCACTCGTAAGAGTTTTCGATTGCAACAAGGTTGCCGTCGTTGTCCATAGCAAGGTTGTTGATATATCTGCTTGAGTTGGAAGTACCGTCATTTGATACGAGTACAGCCTCTTTTACAAGAGTACCATTGAGGTCGACAACCTGCAACAGAGTTTCGCTGCTGTAGGTCATATTTTCGCCTTCGCCCTCTGTATGGGACTTGTCACCTACGATGTAGAATTTGTCATTTGCGTAGAGCATACGGTTGATATAATCAAGACCGCCCGGAAGCTCAACCTTCTGTGATGAGTAAATGTTATCCTTGGAAGCGTAGACTTCCTTCTTACCGCAGGATGTAAGGGAAAGTGCCATACCCACTGCCATTACTGCTGCAGTAATTCTTGATGCAATTTTATTCATCAGCAATACCTGCCTTTCTGTTTTTGATTTTTGTAAATAATTTATTGAAAATGCTTTTTACGGCATTTGCAAACCAAGTGAAAAATGATTTTCTTTTTCGGTAGCCTATAACAATATATGTCAATGTCGTACCGATTGGAATTATCAATCCGATAAGCTGGAAAACAAGCACTAATGCGGATTTATCCTCGGTAATTCTTGCGGCATTTTCCCAGTAAGGACAGACTATTGCGTTACCCCTTACTGAACGCATACCGAAATTCTTTATTATGTCAAATCTGTTTTTTAGGCTGTATCGTGCAGAATTATCAATCACTTCCGAATTTGGCTGTTTAACTCCCATTGCCTCGGTAACGATTTTTTCTGCAAGTCCTGTTACAGGATTTGGCAGACAAGCTTCATAGCAATTAAAATACGGCGTATTCCCAAGAATTTCGTACCCCTGATAGGGCATAAACATCAGCGGGGTTTCACCTATTGTTTTTTCAATGTCAGAATTGTCACTTCTGCGATACACGCCTGCTATGTAGAAATATTTGTTGCCCATAACCAGCGGCTTGCCGACGATATCTGTTGCACCATAAAGCTGCCAGGCTATTGTTTCGTCAATCAGCACTCTGTCCTGCATAAAATTGTCCTCGGTGTAGTAGTATCCCGAAATCAATTCAAGAGGATGAAACAGAAAGAAATCTCCGCCTGTGATGACTATTTCCGCTTCAGCGCTTCCCAGTTCAGAGGTCATAGCAGTTTTGCTGTGCTTACCTGAAAAAGCGTCCACCCAGACACGGGCATTTTCTTTTTCCGAAGTAAGTGAATTCTCCACAAGCTTTTTTTTAATATCAACTCTTGCTGTAAAAATTCCATCTATACTTATAGCGGAAAGTCCGTCTGTGAACACGCTTATCTGGGAATAACGCTGTGTCCCGTCAGTCCAGCGGCTGATTGCCTGCTGGTCGGGAAGGCTGTTTTTTATTCCCGATGCTGCTATGGACATTATTGTGAAAAACAGAAGCGAAACTGCATTGACAATTATAAGAACAATATGTTTTCGTTTCATAATTTCCTTCCTTATCAGGATTCTACAAGTCTTACCTGCATACCTGATTCAATAGGCTTTGTGGAGGTTGTGATAATAAACTCTCCGCCGAAAAGTCCGCCTGTTACGGCAGATGATGTATCATCTGAAGCAACGACCTCGATATCCACTCTTTCAGCGGTATATCGGTTACCAAGGGGACTGCTCTTTGCTTTTACGGCAAGAATGAACTTACCGTTGTTGTCTTCACGGATAGCGCTGTTCGGGACAATAGTTTCATACTGCTGTCCCTTTGCACCCATTGAAAGCTGGAGGCTTTGTCCGGGAGTAACGTCACCTGTTATTTCAAACTTAAGGATTTTATTCTTTGCAGGATTATTTGTATCGGCCTTGATTGCGCTTAAAACAGCCTTTGCGTCTCCGTACCAGAAATACTGGATTTCGGCTTCATCCCCGACCTTGACTTTTCTTGCCTGCTCAGAGTTTACTGTCATTTCAAGGGTATATCCCTTCTCAACCATTTCAATTTTCGCAACAGCTGTACCCTGCGCTGCTTCCTCTCCTGCAACGTATGGAAGCTCAGTAATTCTGCCTGCAACCTTTGCTTTGATTTCAGCACCTACAGATTTGGACTCAAGCTTCTTTACAAGCTCCTCTTGCTCGGAAATTTCATCCTGCTTTGCCTGCATATCGAGTGCGGTTGCACCTGCACTTGCAGCGTCAGACTGCTGCTTCTGGGCAAGTGTAGCCTTCATCTGCTCCAATTCACGCTCCATAGCACGGATTTCAGACTCTGCTTCGCTGTCAGTTTTGGTTGCCTTTTCCTTCAGGTTTTCGGAATCTGCAACAAGGTCATCAAGCTTATTCTTTGTTTCAGCCTGCTTCTTCTTGATTTCCTCCTTAGCCTCCTTAAGAGTTTTGTCAAGCTTCGCTTTTGCATCATCAAGCTTTGTTATATTAACTTTAAGTGTAGCCTGTTCGCCGCCGAGAAGCTGCTTGTTACGAGAATAAGAGCCTGATTTGGAAAGCTCTGCATTATAGTCTTCCTGAAGATGTTTAAGGTCAAGCTTTTGCTGTGAAAGAGTATCGTTAAGCTCATCAACGGTTTCCTGCTTGAAATCATCTTTAAGATATTCAAGGGTTATAGCGTTTTCAGTCTTGCTTATTTCAAGCTCCTTCTGCTCAACTGCCTGTCTTGCTGTCTTTATGGATTCTTCATTTCCGCCCGAGGCAATTTCACTTTCATAATCCTTGATTTTTTCTTCGGTTTTTGCTTTTGCACTTTCAGCGGCATCGTATGTATCCTTGGCCTTTTTCACCTTATTGTACAGCTCGCCGCTTAATGCGGAATAGTCATCTGAGGAAAGAGCTGCAAGCTGTTCGGTATATGATTCAAGCATTGCCTCGTATTCATCAATTTTGGCTTCAACAGAGTCATATTCCTTACGATATTCATCACGCTTATCATAATCGGCTTTCAGCAAGGCAAGGTCTTCTTCCTTGTTCTTTATGCTTAGGTTATCGAGAGTATAATCTTCACCTGTTGCAAAAAGTGCCTTTTCGTATTCAAGTTTCAGGCTGTCAAGAGTTTTTCTTGCTGTTTCAAGCTCTGTGCTTTCTGCATCTTCAAGAGTAAGGATTACCTGATCCTTTTCTACCATATCGCCGATTTTAACGTTTACAGATGCAACTGTTCTTGTTTCGTCAAGCTTCATTTCATAGCTTTGATTTGCTTCAACTGTTCCACTGCCCCTGATTTGCTCGGAAAGTGTGCCGCTTCCTACATACTGAGCAGAAACTTCCGGCAGGGAGTAATTCATTATTGTATTGGAAAAGAAGGTTAAAATCAGCATTATCACAAGGAAAATGATTATTGCATTTTTAACCCATTCTCTCTTTTTGCTGTTATTTTCGTTCATATCAAAAATCCTTTCTTAACCCTTGATACCACCGGAATAGGTGATTCCTTCAACGAGGTACTCCTCGCCGTATAAGAAGATGAGCAATGCGGGTATCATATAGATGGTTGCAACCGCAAAGGCAAGTCCGATTTCCCCTGTATTTATCTGTGAAAGGAACACAGAAAGCGGATATAAATCCGCATCAGCAAGCAGAATAAGCGGCTGTTCAACCATATTCCAGTAATCGATAAAAACGAGGATTGCTACGGAATACAATGCACTCTTGCAAAGCGGCATACAGATATACATAAAAATCTGAAGCTCACCCGCTCCGTCAAGCTTTGCCGCTTCTATCATCACTGGTGGAATTCTACGCATAATTTTTGTAAGCAGAAACACCGAAAATGGTGTGAAGATACCTGGGAGAATAATTGCTGCACGTGTATCAAGGATATTGAGCCAGTCAGAAACAAGGTAGTTCGGTACAAGTGTTACCTGATACGGCATGAGCATTACAACTATATACACAAAAAACAGGATTTCCTTTAATCTGCCCTTGAGTCTTGCAAAACCAAATGCGGCAATGGTTGCTGTTGCAAGCTGGAATACCACAATCGGCACAACGAGAATTACTGAATTCCAGAATTTCAGCAGGTAATCGGGGCTTTTGAGAAGTACGGTAAAATATTGGCTGAAGGAAACCATATCAGGTATGAATTTAAGGTTTACCCTTTCAGAAACAAACACCTTGCTGCCTTCTTCTGTTGTAGCAAAGATTGCGCCGTAATTTGCGTTAATTTCCGATGCGCTCATAAATGAGTTTGCAATGGTAAGCACTGTAGGAAGCAGGAATATTACAGCTGCAACTGCTGCAAAAACAGTAAGCAACGCCATAATAAGCTTCTGCTTTGTACGGGAGGCTTTGCGGATTTTATCCGCTGAAACGGATTTACTCATCCTTCAACGTCCTCCCCGAATTTATTTTCAGCAATAAACAATGCACCTATAATTATTATCATAACAATTGCCATCAGGATTGCAGCTGAGGAAAGCTTCTGATAGTCGATATTACGGAAGGTGTTGTTCATAAAGTGCTGTAAGGTATAAAGGCTGTCATAAGGGTAATCACCTGTAAGCAGATAAACCTCACGGAATACCTTGAATGAATTGATAAGTGAAAGCACTGTTACAAAAAGAATTGTCGGAGAAAGATAACGAAGCTTTATCTTAAAAAACTTATACATTGAGCCAGCTCCTTCGAGTGTTGCAACCTCAAGGACGTCCTTTGGAATATTGTTGAGTGCGGAAAGAAACAAAATCATATTATAACCAAGATTTTTCCAAAGGAACAGAAGTACGACTACGATTTGTCCCATATCGGATTTAAGCCAGTCGATTTTATCAATACCGAAATTCGCAAAGAATTCATTGAGTGCGCCATTATAATGGAAGATTACCTGCCATATAAGCACAACAGATGCTACGGGAACCATCATAGGACACAGAAAGCTTGTTCTGAACTGGCTTACCAGAGGTATTTTGCAGTCGAGAAGCATTGCCAGAAGCATTGAAAGCACTACGGCAAGCGGCACGGAAATTACTGAAAATGTAAATGTATTGAATGCCGCTTTTTTAAAGGCATTGTTTTTGACAATATTTATGTAATTATCGAGAAACACAAAATCCTTACTGATAGGGTTATCTACCATTGAATAGAAAATGATTACAAGAAACGGAATTATAAAGAAAACAAGCACCCCTGCAAGACTTGGCGCAAGGCAAATTGCAGGAAAGATACTTTCTTTGTCACGAGGCTTTGAAGCTTTGTTTTTTTCCATATCAACGGTCACTCCTTTCAGAAATAAAACTATTATCCATTAAACCTTATCCATTATATCACATTATTTCTGCTTTTTCCATTATTACCGAAAACTGTAACCGTTTTTTAAACATTATGTCAAATTCTTTGTTTTTGTAACCATATTGAAATAATTTATGGCTGTTGACACAGAATTTGCAATGTGATATTATTTTATTGATAAAATATCTGGAGAAATGAAAATGAAAAAGATTATCACATTGATTATGACATTGATTACCGTGATGCTCTGCGGATGCACAGAAAAAAAAGAAGAAGCTGAGATTACCGAAACAACAACGGAAACCTCAGCTACTACGTTCAACGAATATATTCTCACAAGAGGCTGGGACGGCAATGAGCTTCTTGCAAGCATTTTTTACTGCGGTGAATATCATCCACTGCCGATGAACATTGATAATTGTCCCGATTTTACACTTTCAGACGGCATACTGTATTTCCCTGACAATTCCTATGCTATAGCAACAACGGATGAAAACGGTGCAATTACTACGCTTGAATTCAAAGCTTCATCTGCACCTTATGATTTTTCAATATACGGAATTGATTTTTCTGCCCGACCATCTGACATACAGGATAAAGTCGGATTTGCAAATTCCGTTACAGGTGACGAAGATACAACAATTATTTTCGGATATTCAGGCGGAGGAATAAATCAGCTTGTTTTTGAATTTACAGAAAGACAGCTTACCTCAGTTTATATCAGTGCGTAAGTTTTTCCTCTCCGAGAAGAATTGTAATATTCTTCTTTTCGCCGTCACGGAAAACCGTTACTGACAGCTTTTCACCTGAACTGAAGCTTTCTTTGATTTTGTTCAGTTCACGCATTGACGTAACATTTTTCCCATCCGCGGCAACAATTATATCACCGACCTCTATTCCGCTTGCTTCGGCAGCGGAATTTTTTTCTATATACCGCACATACACTCCTTCGGGTAAGTCGTAATGCTTTGCATTGCTTTTACCTACGTCCTCGCCGTTTATTCCTATGCGTGCCCTGCCTGTGACATAGCCATTTTCAATCAGATCATCAATTACAATCTTTGCCGAGGTTATTGGAATTGCAAATCCTAATCCCTCAGCGTAATCAGATATTATCTTGCTTGAATTTATTCCTATAACCTGACCGCAGGAGTTAAGAAGAGGTCCTCCGCTGTTTCCGGGATTTATTGCGGCATCGGTCTGGATAAGAATCATTTCATACTCGTCAATAGTTATTGTTCGGTTAAGGGCACTGATTATTCCACAGGTTACAGAGCCGTAAAGCTCAAAACCGAGAGGATTGCCGATTGCTACAGCAAGCTCGCCCTCAGAAAGCTTGGTACTGTCACCAAATTCTGCTGTCGGAAGTTTTTTCCCATTTGTATTGATTTTCAGTACGGCAAGGTCTGTACGCGGGTCTGTGCCGATTATTTCGGCTGTATATTCACTCTTGTCAGCAAGAACAACGGTTACCCGCTGAGCAATTTTACTGCTATTTTCGGAATGACTTCGTACAACGTGGGCATTTGTAACGATATAACCGTCAGGCGAAGCTATTATTCCTGTACCTGTTCCGACGCTTGTTTCGGTAAATTTGGAGGAAATTCCTACAACTGCCGGCTTGACTTTTTTTACAATCTCAGGAATTGTCAGTTCTTTTGCAGGAGACGAAAAGCTTATCACGCTTTTGTATTCACCTTTCACATTTTCGGAAGTATATTCTGCTTCATCTCTTGAAAAATAAATTGCAAAAGCTGATATAATTATCATTATCAGCGATACAATAAGGATTACAAACGGGAAAACTCCGAAACTGCTGCTTTCAGAGGTTTCGGAGTTCTTTCTATTGCTTTGGATTTTCATAGCATTTCTCCTCGGAAAGTTTTTATTAGCTTTCCCTGAAATGTATGAATTATTATTCGGATGTTTTCTTTGTTGCTTTTCTGATATGGACAATGTATGCGATGAGATTTGTCACAAGTGCACCTGACCAGGCTGCCGCCTCGGCGATTGCCGTTGCCTTGAAGCCGAGTACGGGAAGCAGAAAGACAATTGCTGAAATTCGCATAATCATTTCCAGCACCCCCGAACACATTGGCACAAACGGAAATCCCATCCCCTGAACAGCATTTCTGAAAACGAACATTGCGCTGATTATCCAGAACGTTACACCTACTATATGCAGGAATTCAACCGAAAGGGCAACAGCTTCGTCGCCGCTTACCATAATTTTTGCAAGGAATTCAGGCACGAGGAGAAGTGCTGCACCCACAAAAATATAGGCAATCAGGGCTATTGTAAGGCTTACGCGGACACCTTCACGGATGCGATGATACTTCCCTGCACCGTAATTCTGACTTGCAAAGGAAGATGTTGACAGACCTGCGGTAAGTGATGGAATCATAAGCAGGTTAATATAACGTATTCCCACGGAATATGCTGACGTATAGACAACACCGAGGGCATTTACATAAGATTGCACAATCATACTTCCCACAGCAGTTACAGAGTTCATACAAGCCATTGGTATGCCGTTTTTAAGCAAAATTCCGTTAAGATGTATATCTGTTGCGAAATCTTCGCGTTCAAGCTGTATAATATCGATTTCTCTTATACGCATAAAACAGATAAGTGCGGAAAGTGCCTGCGAGATGATTGTAGCAATTGCAGCACCTTCTACTCCGGTACCGAAGCCGAAGATAAACACGCAATTGAGTCCCACGTTTACAATTGAGGAAACGATAATTGCTTTGAACGGAGTTGTACTGTCACCGAGGGCACGAAGGATACCTGAACACATATTATATGCGACGGCTGTAACAAGTCCGCCGAAAAGGATGTAACCGTACATCAGGCTTTCGTCCAGGATATCAGGAGATGTATTGATTGCTATCATTACAGGTCTGAGGAAGATAAGTCCGACCGCTGTAAGAATTACTGAAATAATAATGGAAAGCTTTACAGAAGCGGCAATACTTTTACGAAGCTTAGCGTAGTCACCTGCGCCGTAATTCTGTGCTATAATTACACCAAAGCCGTTGGTCATACCGATTGAAAAACCTGTTATGAAAAAAGACAGTGAAGTCATATTTCCAACGGCGGCAAGGGAATTGTCGCCAAGGCCCTTACCTACGATTGCGGCATCTGCGAATGTATACACCTGCTGAAGCAGGTTTGTAAACAGCATAGGAAAGAAAAATCCGAGAAGAATTTTAGAAACCTTTCCCTCTGTAAGATTGTTTGTTTTCGACATCAAATCACCTCATTGAGGGATATTATACTTGATGTGAAGATTATTTTATATAGGATTTGTTGTTTTTATTCTGAATTTTTGTATGGTTATGTGTGAAGAATTTGTAGACACAGAAAAATAAGAATTTTGGAAATATCTGTTACATTATTATTCCTTCACTTTTTCTTCCTCATAAACCTTTTTAGCGTAACTAATCATTATGATAATTGAAGCAATAAGGAAAATCATCATTAAAATCATTGAAATTACACCATTGAAAATCATGGAAGTTATTACTGTAATCACACCGACAATCACAAGGGCAAAACCGCCGAAACGGTTGCTTTTACTCCATGTTACGTCATTGTACATACTGTATGTACAACGCAGACCGATTGTACCGTTAAGCTTTGTTTTTGGCAATGCATTGCCGAGGAAAACAAACAGTATACCCATTAAAATGCAGGTTATCTTTATGCTGTCAATTTCAACATTTAAAACGCTTAATTCGGTAGTTGTGCAGGCTTTATAGAGGCTGATGTAATGCAGAATATTGAACAGAACGGTTACGCAAACTGCGGTAATTCCTATAACCTTAACGTTATTATTTATTTCGGCACGCTTTTTTTCATCTTCCTCTTTGGTTGCTTTTTTACGATAATAGGAACAGATTGCTTCCCAGAAAATTGCCATCGCGATAACAACAATCGGATAAATGAAGCTTTCGTACTTTGAACCCCATCTGTCAATTTCGCCTGCAAAATTGTAATGTGCAGGGATTTTGTCTGGCAAAAACTGAAATACGCAAGCTGTTACTGCAAGGGGAAGAGTTGCTAAAATCCATAATACTTTTCTCATTGTTCATTACCTCCGAATTGTTTCATCCAGATAATCATTTCATCGAACACGGTTGTGTTCAGTTCATAATACACGAAGTTCTTTTCCTTGTATTCCATCACTAAATCAGCTTTTTTCAGCAGCTTCAGGTGATAGGAAAGTGCGGCGGGAGTTATATTAAGCTTCTCGGCAAGCTCGCCTGCGTTAAGTCGCCCGTCACGAAGAAGCGTGAGCAATTCCCTTCTCTGAGGATCAGAAAGTGCCTTGAAGGTTTCTGCTATTCCCATTGGCACACCTCCTATTTAAAAATTTCTTTAAATAGATTGTAGCACAGTAAGTAGCGGTTGTCAAGGGGTATTTAAAAATATTTTTAAATAGACTTGCATAAGATTGACAAGACTTCCGATTTCTGCTAAACTGTTATTACTTATGCAAAATGAAAAGGAATTGAAAATATGAGTATATTGAATGTTGAAAACGTGACACACGGTTTTGGTGCACGTCAGATTCTGAATAACGCTTCTTTCCGTCTTCTGAAGGGTGAACACATTGGTCTTGTGGGTGCAAACGGTGAGGGTAAGTCCACATTTCTGAACATTATCACAGGCAAGCTTGCTCCCGATGAGGGAAAGATTGAGTGGTGCAGACACATTACCACGGGTTATCTTGACCAGTACAGCACGCTTACAAAGGGAAAGACGATTGCTGATGTACTCCGTGACGCTTTTGCCCACTATGCTGAGCTTGAACAGGAAATGATGGCGCTTTATGATTCTATGGCGGAATGCTCCGATGAGGATATGGCTGAGGCTATGGAAAAGGTTGGCGAAATTCAGGATATTCTCGATTACAGCGGTTACTACACGATTGATGCTAAAATTTCAGAGTACGCAAACGGACTTGGACTTGGTGAAATCGGTCTTGACCGTGATGTTTCCGAGCTTTCGGGCGGTCAGCGTGCAAAGGTACTTCTTGCAAAGGTATTGCTTGAAAACCCGATGATTCTTATTCTTGACGAGCCCACAAACTTCCTTGATGAAAATCACATTGCGTGGCTGAAGAATTTCCTGCAGAATTACGAAAATGCGTTTATTCTTGTTTCCCACGATATTCCGTTTCTCAATGATGTTGTCAATGTTATTTACCACGTTGAGAATGCGGTGCTGACGAGGTACACGGGTGACTATGACAATTTCCAGAAGATGTACGAACTGAAAAAGCGTCAGCTTGAACAGGCTTATGAAAAACAGCAGAAGGAAATCGCTGACCTTGAGGATTTTATCGCACGCAACAAGGCACGTGTTGCTACCACAAATATGGCGAAGTCACGTCAGAAGAAGCTTGACAAGATGGACAAGATTACGCTTATGAGCGATAAGCCGAAACCTAATTTTTCATTTCAGCCAGCACGTACTCCGGGACGTGTGGTAATTGAGTGCAAGGATTTGGTGCTTGGTTACGGTGAGCCACTTACAAAGCCTTTGTCACTGAAGCTGGAATGTGGACAAAAGGTTGCTATCAAGGGTGTTAACGGCTTGGGTAAGTCGACTCTGTTAAAGACGCTGTTGAAGCTTATTCCGCCTGTTTCGGGTGAGGTTGAACACGACCAGTTTGTTGAGGTTGGTTACTTTGAGCAGGAGGAAGAAGCTACTTCCGAAACTGCTTTGCAGACGATTTGGGACGAATACCCTGCTATGACAAATGCGGAGGTGCATGCAGCACTGGCGAGATGCGGACTTACCACGGAGCACATCACGTCACAGATGCGTGTGCTTTCGGGCGGTGAGAATGCAAAGGTGCGTTTGTGCAGGCTTATGCTGAAAAAGATAAATCTGCTTGTACTTGACGAGCCGACAAATCATCTTGATGTTGATGCAAAGGACGAGCTGAAATCGGCTATCAAGGATTTCAAGGGCACGGTGCTTCTTGTAAGCCACGAGCCTGAATTTTATCTTGATGTTTGTGATGAGGTCTGGAATCTGGAGCAGTGGACTACTAAGATTGTGTAAGACATATTGGAATTTGACGATGAGTGTAGAGCACACAAATAACGGGTTTCCAAAGGGGGCTTCGCCCCCTTTGGTGGGGTTTTTAGGGGCAACGCCCCTAATATCGCCAAAACCATTCTTCGAATGGTCTACGCAAGCGGCGAAATACTTACTTCGCCCGCAGGCGTGCTTCAAGCGCATCTAAAAGGTGAATTTTGAAGCGAAAG
>CALATN010000182.1 GCA_937891895.1 uncultured Clostridia bacterium | reverse complement strand
AATCGGTATTGGTGGTTCTTATCTTGGTGCAAGAGCTGCAATCGAGCTTCTCAAGTCACCACTTTACAATAATCTTAAAAAGGATACTCCTGAAATTTATTATGTTGGTAACAATATCAGCCCAACATATCTTAATGAAATCATTTCTCTTTGCGAAGGCAGAGATTTCTCTGTAAATGTTATTTCAAAGTCCGGTACAACAACTGAACCTGCACTTGCTTTCAGAGTATTCAGAAGCATGGTTGAGAAGAAGTACGGCAAGGAAGGCGCTAAGGACAGAATTTTCTGTACAACAGACAAGGCACGAGGCACACTCAAGCAGCTTGCTGATGCTGAAGGCTATGAAACATTCGTTATCGCTGACGATGTAGGCGGCAGATTCTCCGTTCTTACAGCTGTAGGTCTTCTTCCTATCGCTGTTGCAGATTGTGATATTGATGCAATTATGGCAGGTGCAAAGCAGGCTCAAGATGAACTTTGTGCTGATTTCGACAATAATGATTGCTATAAGTATGCTGCAATCAGAAATATTCTTTATTCCAAGAACAAGTCCGTTGAAATGCTTATTTCCTACGATCCAAGCTTCACAATGATGGCTGAATGGTGGAAGCAGCTCTTCGGCGAAAGTGAAGGTAAGGACAACAAGGGTATTTTCCCATCTTCCGCAATTTTCTCTACAGACCTTCACTCACTTGGTCAGTTTATTCAGGACGGTTCCAGAATTATGTTTGAAACCGTTGTTGATATAAAGAAACCAAAGCAGGATTTCTTCCTCGACGACGACGCAGAAAACCTTGATGGCCTTAACTTCCTTACAAATCAGAATATGTCTGTTGTGAACAGAAAGGCTTTCGAAGGAACAGTTCTCGCTCATACTGAAGGCGGTGTTCCAAATATCGTTCTCGAGCTTGAGGATACTTCTGAAAAGAGCTTTGGTTATATGGTATACTTCTTTGAAAAGGCTTGCGCAGTAAGCGGATATATGCTTGGTGTAACCCCATTCAACCAGCCTGGCGTTGAAAGCTATAAGAAGAATATGTTTGCACTTCTCGGTAAGCCGGGATATGAGGATCAGAAGGCAGAGCTCGAAGCTAAGCTTGGCTGATAAAATTCAAAGTCTGTTATCACCTGCAGAGTATCAGGTGTTAATAAAAAATGCCGGAAACGGCGGAACGGAGTGTTTTTATGGTAAAAATTATTACAGGAACTAAGGGTACAGGTAAAACTAAGATCTTAATTGATATGATTAATAATGCTGCTAAGGCTACAAGCGGTTATGTTGTATGCATCGACAAGAGCGAAAAGCTCAGATACGATATTCCACATTCTGTAAGAATCGTTGATACAGATGCCAACAACATCTATTCTTTCGAAGCTTTTTATGGCCTCGTTGCTGGCCTTGTTGCTGGTAACTATGATATTAAGGAAATCTTTGTTGACTCTATCCTTAAGGTAGGCGGTGCAGATTTCGAAGCTCTCGGTGCTATGCTCAACAAGATTGACAAGCTCACAGGCAACGATGTAAAGGTTGTTCTTACAGTATCTGCTGACCTTGCTGACCTTCCTGAAAGCGTAACAAAATATTCTTCTAATTAATTCTAACAAAAGTATTGACATATCAGGTATAATATGTTATAATAATTTTTGTTATGTTTGGGGTGTAATATGGTTATTAACTTAAAACAACTTTATGACATAGTAGGCGAAAAGCTTGCACTGAATTATGAAGTTGATATTCAGAATCTGAATGATTTAAAAGGTTATAGCTTTTCCCGCCCTATAACAATCAATGGTGCAATCGTAAACCGTGCAGGCGTAGTAACGCTTGGATATACTGCAGCGTTTACTCTGCACGCTTGCTGTGACAGATGTCTGATTGAGTTTGACCGTGAATACAGCTTTGAATTTGAGCATATTGTTGTTCGTTCAATGAATAGCGATAATGATGAGTATGTAGTAACAGAGTCTGATAGACTTGATATGGACGAGCTTGCATTGACAGATTGTCTGTTACAATTACCTTCAAAAATGCTCTGTAAAGATGATTGCTTAGGCTTATGTCCTCATTGCGGAACAGATTTGAATGAAAAAGAATGCGACTGTAATGGATAAGGAGGTGCTGAATAATGGCAGTACCAAAGAGAAAGGTATCAAAGGCTAGACGTGATAAGAGACGTTCAGCTGTTTGGAAGCTGGATACACCTGCGTTCTCAAGATGCACAAACTGCGGAGCGCTGACTGCTCCTCACAAGGTTTGCAAGAATTGCGGATTCTATAAGGGTGTTGAAGTAATTAAGAAGGAAGGCTAATCTTGCTTCAAAGCGATAGAGGAGGAGAAATCTTCCTCTATTTTTTTTAAATCAATAAGAAAGGAAGCTGAATATGGCTGTAGAAATCAAATCAGTAATCAAAAATTCACCAGTCAGCAAGTCTGATATCAAATCAGGTGATATACTTGTTTCTGTTAACGGACATGAAATTGCCGATGTACTTGATTATATGTACTATTCAGCTGAAATCCACACTAAACTTGTTATTGAACGAAACGGAATACAACATTCTTTTTCAGTAACTAAAAGTGAATATGACGACTTAGGATTGGAATTTGAAACCTTTCTTATGGATAAAAAACAGAGTTGCTGCAATAAATGTATATTCTGCTTTATTGACCAGATGCCACCAAATATGCGCGAAACACTTTACTTCAAGGATGATGACGCAAGATTATCATTTTTACAAGGCAACTATGTAACCCTGACTAATCTTAATCAAAAAGATATTGATAGAATTATACAAATGAAGCTTAGCATAAATGTTTCTGTCCATACAACTAACCCCGAGCTTCGTTGTATGATGATGAACAATCGCTTTGCAGGTAAAAAACTTGATTATCTGCGCCAATTCGCAGACGCAGGTATTTCAATGAACTGCCAGATTGTTCTGTGTCCGGGAATAAATGACGGAAAAGAACTCGAAAGAACACTTACTGATTTAGGTAGCCTTATGCCAAATATCCAGAGCGTAGCTGTTGTTCCTGTAGGACTTACAAAATACAGAGAAGGCTTATATCCGCTCAGTCTATTTGATAAACAAGGTGCAATCGAAACACTTGATTTAATTGAAAAATTTCAGAATAAATTTCTTCAAGAATACGGAACACGTCTTGTCTTTGCAGCAGACGAGTTCTATATTACAGCTGAACGTGAACTCCCACCAGAAGAAGAGTACGAAGACTATTGTCAGTACGAAAACGGTGTAGGAATGATGCGTTCACTTATCAACGAATTTGACAGTGCATTTGACAATGCTGAAGATGATGAAATAAAAGAATGTCACACATCTATAGCAACAGGTGCGCTTGCATATAAATATATTTCCAAACTTATTGAAAAATCAGAAGAAAAGTGGCATAATATTAGTTGTAAGGTTTACAAAATACGAAATGACTTTTTTGGTGAAACAATTACAGTCACAGGACTTATTACTGGCCAAGACCTGATTGCTCAACTTAAAAATCAACAACTTGGTGATGTTTTGCTGCTTACTTCAAATATGATTAAAAGAGACAGTGATCTTTTCCTTGATGATTGTACAATTTCAGAAGTAGAAAAAGCTCTCAATGTAAAAATAAAGATTATTGATAACGACGGGTTCTCGTTGTTTGATGCAATAACAGGAAATTAAAGGAACGGAGATGATAATATGGCTTTACCAATAGTTGCCGTTGTAGGCAGACCAAATGTCGGAAAATCAACTCTTTTTAACAAACTGGTAGGTAAACGTCTTTCAATTGTTGAAGATACTCCAGGTGTAACACGTGACCGTATCTATTCCGAATGTGAATGGAGAAACAGAAAATTTATGGTAGTCGATACAGGTGGTATTGAACCTAAAAGCGACGACATTATCCTTTCTCAGATGAGAAGACAAGCCGAACTTGCTATTCAGCGTGCAGATGTAATTGTTTTTATCACAGATATGAAAACAGGTGTAACAGCTGATGACTATGACGTGTCACGTATGCTTCGTAAAAGTGGCAAGCCTATCGTTCTCTGTGTAAACAAATGTGACTCAATAGGTGAACCACCTGCTGAATTTTATGAATTTTACAGTCTTGGACTTGGTGACCCAATCGCCATTTCAGCTGCACACGGTCATGGTTCAGGTGATATGCTTGATGAAATTTTCAAGTATTTCCCTGAAAATGACGATGAAGAGTATGATGACAACTACGTTAAGGTTGCTGTTATCGGTAAACCAAATGTAGGTAAATCTTCTCTCATCAATCGCATTGCAGGTGAAGAACGCGTTATTGTATCCGATATTGCAGGTACAACACGTGATGCTACAGATACTATTGTCGAAAATGAACACGGTAAATATGTGTTCATTGATACTGCAGGTATACGCCGTAAATCAAAGGTACTTGAAAAAATTGAACACTATAGTGTTCTCCGTGCTTATATGGCAGTTGACCGTTCAGATGTATGTGTAATTCTTATCGACGCTTCAGTAGGCTTTACAGAACAAGATTCAAAGGTTGCAGGCTATGCACACGAACAGGGAAAAGCATGTATTGTTGCAATCAACAAGTGGGATGCCATCGAAAAAACAACAAATACAATGGACGAATTCAAAAACAAGCTTAAAGAAGATTTCAGTTTTATGTCTTACGTTCCATTTATTTTCATTTCTGCAAAAACAGGCCAGCGTGTAGAAAAGCTTTTTGATATGATTAACAGCGTTAATAGTCAGAACAGTATGCGTGTTACTACAGGTATGCTCAATGACGTGCTTTCTTATGCAACAACCCGTGTTCAGCCTCCATCTGACAAGGGTAAGCGTCTGAAAATCTACTATATGACACAGCCTTCTACAAAGCCTCCAACATTTGTAGTCTTTGTTAACCGTGCAGATTTGTTCCATTTTTCATATCAGCGTTATCTTGAAAACCAGATTCGTCAGACATTCGGACTCGAAGGTACTCCTGTACGCTTTATAATCCGCGAACGCGGTAAAAATGATGATAAATAAGGGGAAAAAAGAATGTTAAAAATAATTATTGCAGGTGCCATATCAGTTATAATTTCATATCTTCTCGGAAGCTGTAATTCTTCAATTATAACTGTTCGTCTTTTAAAGCACGAGGATATCAGAGAACATGGCAGTAAAAATGCGGGTTTAACAAATACACTTCGTTGTTATGGCAAAATTCCAGCCCTTATCACACTTATTGGTGATCTTGCAAAGGGAATAATTGCTGTTCTTATCACCCGCCTGATATTTACTCTTATCGTCGGTGCCGATAATTTTGACTTGCAGACTATCGGATACATATCAGGTATTGCTGCAATTATCGGACATATTTTCCCGATTTATTATGGCTTTAAGGGTGGTAAAGGTGTACTTGTATCTTCATCGATACTTATCGTTATTGACCCATTGACTTTTGCAATAATAATTCCTTTCTTTCTTATAATTTCTCTTATAACTCGTTATGTTTCTGTAGGCTCAATATCAGCAGCAATATTCTATCCGATTCTTACATTTATTCTTCACTATTTTGTGGAAGATATTCCGTTGAAGCTTTGTATTATTCATACAAGCTTGGTTGCCGTAACAGGTATACTCCTTATTTATATGCACCGTGAAAATATCAAGCGTTTAAGAAATGGAACAGAAAACAAATTTGGTAAGAAAAAGGAGAAAAATAATGGCTAAATTTACAATCTTAGGTATGGGTGGGTTTGGTCTTGCACTTGCTGTTATGCTCAATAATTTTGGACACGATGTTACAGTTTGGTCAGCATTCAAGCAGGAAATTGATGATATTCGTCGTGACGGAGAAAATAAGCAGAAGCTTCCTGGCATAAAAATCAGTGACGAAATTATACTTACCAATGATTTAAGCACAGCTTGCAATACTGAAATTATCATTTTTGGTTTACCCACTAAATTTGTACGTTCAGTTGCAAAGCAAATTTCAGCATATCTTCCTAAAGAAACGGTAATTGTGAATACAAGTAAAGGTCTTGAAGAAGAATCTCTAAAAAGAATGAGTGAAGTTCTTGAAGAGGAATTACCCAATAATCCGATAGTTGTTCTTACAGGTCCATCCCACGCTGAAGAGGTTGCACTTGGTGTTCCAACAACAGTTGTTGTTACATCAAAAGATATGCAATATGCTGACTACATTCAAAGCATAATGTCCAACAACACATTCCGAATTTATATCAATGATGATGTTATTGGATGCGAGCTTGGTGGCTCATTCAAGAATATTATCGCACTTTGTGCAGGTATCTGTGATGGTATGGGACTTGGTGATAATACAAAAGCAGCACTTATGACAAGAGGAATAACTGAAATCGCCCGTCTTGGTGTCGCTCTTGGTGCAAAGGATGAAACCTTTGCGGGACTTACAGGAATAGGTGACTTGATTGTAACATGTACAAGTATGCACAGCCGCAACAGACGTGCTGGAATTCTCATCGGACAAGGTGTTTCTCCGGTTGAAGCAGTTGAACGTGTAGGTACAGTTGAAGGATATATATGTACAAAAACCGCTTATGCACTTGCTCAAAAGGTAGGAATTGATATGCCTATTACAGAACAATGCAATAATGTACTCTTCAATGGTCTTAATGTAAAAAGTGCTTTGACAAACCTTATGGGCAGACCCAAAAGACATGAAACAGAAACAATCTGGGTAGATTAAAATTGATGCTCCTATGAAAAACATAGGAGCATTTTTATATAAAATATGGAAAATTATTAAATTACTTGACAAATGTTGCACATTATTATAAAATTATAAAAAAGATAAAAGGAGAACAACATTTTGAAAATGAGAAATAAAATAAAATTTCTAACAATAATATTGTCACTTTTTTTGATTATAGGAACAATAAATTTTCCTGTATATGCTGAAAAGCTTGAAGCAATCGAAACTCTTGATGAAGTTGTTTCAAGTGAAGAAATTGAAACAGAAGCTAAAACACAATCTTCCGATGATAATAATTCAGAAAACACTATAAATGATCCTGTTGCAGGTCAAAACATTGAAAGCGGCAAAAAAATAACACTTCCCGCAAGAAACATAAAATTAAAAACTTCACAAAAAAATAAAATAATTATTGGTAAAACATTTCAGATAAAATATAGTTTAAGTCCGCTTAAATCTGATGATACGGTTACATATAGAAACTTCAATAAAAAGATTGTAAGAGTAGATGAAAATGGTCTTGTAACTGCAATTGGATATGGTACAGCAAAAATACAACTTGAAACTTCAAGCGGGAAAAAACGTAATATATACTTCACTGTAACTGATGAAAACGGAAATGTACAGACAGAACTTGTAAAAGGTGACGCAACACAAATCAGCTTTGTTAATCAGTTTGCAATGATAAGAAAAGGTAAAACAAAACAAATTGAGCCTATTTTCTATCCACTTGGAATATATGATAATGTTACATATAAATCAAAAGATACAAACGTAGCAACAGTCTCATCAACAGGCCTTGTCACTGCTATAAAACCAGGTGAAACATATATTACAGTAACAACAGATGATGGTGTTTCAGCTGATTTTGAAGTAACTGTGTACAATGACTTTTTCAATGGCATTGATGTATCCAAATGGCAGGGAACAATCAACTGGCAGAAAGTAGCACAGGAAAATATTGATTATGTAATGATACGTAGTTCATATGGTTACGAAGATACTGATCCTAAATTAAAGAGCAATGTATCTGGATGTGAAAAATATAGTATTGATTACGGTTTTTACCACTATACATATGCCAAAAATGTTTCTGAAGCAAAAAAAGAAGCAAAATATTTTCTTAAAACTATAAAAAATTATTCTCCTGATTATCCGCTTGTTCTTGATATTGAAGAACCTTTTTATAATAAGATGAGCCGTAAAAATGTTACCGATATTGTCGTAACATTTATGGAAGAACTTGAAAATGCAGGTTATTTTGCAATGATATACTGTTCTCCGTCATTTGTAAATGATCGTCTTGATATGTCTCGAATAAAGGATTATGACATTTGGATAGCTTGCTGGGGTGATGAAGAAAAGCTCAATACTTATTACAGCGGACACTACGGAATGTGGCAATACAGTGATGAAGGCAAAATAAGTGGTATCAGCGAAGATGTTGACCTCAACTACGCTTACAAAGATTATGCAGCTATTATTGATAAATTCGGGCTAAATAAATGAAATTAAGGATACATAAGAATTATCTTATGTATCCTTTTTGCGTATAAGAAAAGGGTATCGTTTCCGATACCCTTGAGTTTTAAAGAATACTGAGAAGTACACCAGCTGCAACGGCAGAACCAATAACACCGGCAACATTTGGACCCATAGCGTGCATAAGAAGGAAGTTTGTTGGGTTTTCCTGAGCACCAACCTTCTGTGAAACACGAGCAGCCATAGGAACTGCAGATACACCTGCAGAACCGATAAGCGGGTTAACCTTACCCTTTGTAACAACATACATGAGCTTACCAAAGAGTACACCACAAGCTGTACCGATGGAGAATGCAATTACACCAAGAACAATAACCTTTGCAAAGGAAGCATTAAGGATATATTCAGCCTTTGTTGTAGCACCAACAGATACACCAAGGAAAATAGTAACAATATTCATAAGTGCATTCTGAGCTGTATCAACAAGACGCTGACATACGCCGCTTTCCTTGAGAAGGTTACCAAGCATAAGCATACCAACCAGTGGGGCAGCAGACGGAACAAGAAGTGATACAACAATTGTAACAATGATAGGGAAAAGAATCTTTTCTGTCTGTGAAACAGTTCTGAGCTGTTCCATTACAACACCGCGTTCCTTCTTTGTTGTAAGAGCCTTCATAATAGGAGGCTGAATAATCGGAACAAGTGCCATATAAGTATATGCAGCAAGCGCAATAGTACCTGTGTTGATTGTATCAGTAGGCTTCAGGAGCTTACTTGATACATAAATAGCTGTCGGACCATCAGCACCACCGATAATTGCGATAGAACCACATTCAGTAGGGGACATGCCAAGAACAGCAGCACCAATGAATGTAAAGAAGATACCCGCCTGAGCAGCAGCACCAAGAAGGAAGCTCTTAGGGTTGGCAATAAGTGCGGAGAAGTCTGTCATACAACCGATTCCAAGGAAGATAAGCGGCGGATAAAGCTGTAGCTTAACACCAAGGTATAATAAGTCAAGAAGACCACCATTTGTAAGAACATTTACAACATCAATATGGCCAGCTTCATCAATTACAAAAAATTCAGGATGATATAACTCTGCACCTGGAAGGTTAGTAAGAAGCATACCGAATGAAATCGGAAGAAGAAGCAAAGGCTCAAAGTTTTTTGCAATAGCAAGATACATAAAAACAAAAGAAATTAAAATCATAATAATTTCTTTTATTCCAATGTTCATAAAACCACTGTCATTAGCAAGTCCGACAATGGCGTCTTTAAAAACATCAAACATCTGGACAATTCCTTTCTATACTGAAATAATACTTAACTATCAGAACAGGGAGGTTGATTCATTAAGACCCGCCATAGCCCACGCGTTTCTTGATGGACGAGCATTATTTGCAGCCTTGATAGATCTAATTTTATATGTCGTATTGTCAGCAACACCCATCATAGCAACTGCAGCGGCAATTGCAGCAATAACTTCAGTGTCGTCAGATACAGCAACCGTTTCCTTAACAGAAGGTGTTACTTTTATATCTTTTGATGGTGCTTCAACATTTTTGTTTTTTTTTGACTTGTCAATAGCTGAAAAAATCTTTCCGACAAGGCTTATGAATGCAATAAGTAAAACAAGGCCAAGAAAAACAACTACAAGACCTGTAATTACAACTGCCCATACGTAAGACATTTCCATTTGCATTTCCATAAGAAAACCTCCTTTAATCAATATCTATTTTATTATACCTCATTTTACAAAATTTTGCAAGATGTTTTTGTATATTTTTATCATAATTTATAACTTTTTCCGCATCTTTTCCATAGCTTAACTTTTTTAACAATTTCTTAATTGTTTTTTAGGATGATTAAGTATCAAAATTTTGTCAAATAATATATATTAAATATATCTTGTCAGAAAGGATGTAAAAATGGAAACTATTTTAGAATTTATTGAAAATCTTGCTGAGAAAATATTATATTATCTTCCAACATTATTCTGGGCAATTGTTATTTTTATTATTGGGTGCATTTTGAATCATGTTGTAATGAAACTCTTTGCAAAAGGAGTGGAAAAATCAAAACTTGACAGAACTGTACACAAATTCCTTGCTTCTGTAATCAAAATTTTGATTACTGCACTTACCCTTATAATCGTACTCACAGTTTTAGGCATTCCAATGACCTCAATCATAACCGTACTTGGTACAGCTGGTGTAGCTGTAGGTCTTGCCCTCAAAGACAGTTTATCCAACGTTGCAGGTGGCGTAATCCTGCTTATCAACAGAACAATCAAGGTAGGCGATTATGTCCAGATTGATTCCTACGAAGGAACTGTTGACGAAATATCTATACTTTACACTAAACTTACAACTGTAGATAACAAAGATATCTTTTTCCCGAACGGTTTGATTGCAACATCACCTTTTATAAACTTCAGCAGTGAGGGTAAACGAAGAGTTGACCAGATATTCAGCATTTCCTATGATAATGACTATAAGAAAGCAATTGAAACCATCAGAAGTGTAATTAACGAAAATAAGCTTGTTCTTAAAAATGAAGAAATATTCGTACGTCTGAGCGAACTTGCTTCCAGTTCACTGGATATTAAAGTTAGAGTATGGACTAAAAATTCCGACTATTGGACAGTATATTACGATTTGTTAGAACAAATCAAGGATAAGTTTGACGAAGAAGGAATATCTATCCCATATAATCAGCTTGATATACACGTTATAGATAATAAATAAAAAACGGACTGTTGTTTTACGCAACAGTCCGTTACTTTTATATATCAAGAAGTGCCGCCATATCATAAAGTCCTGCTTTTTGATCAGCAAGAAAAACAGCTGCATTTACAGCACCAACTGCAAAAACTTCCTTTGAAGCTGCAGAGTGGGAGAGTGTAATAACTTCATCACGGCCCGCAAAAATTACATCATGTTCACCAACAATCGTTCCGCCTCTGATTGCGTGCATGCCGATTTCATTCTTTTCACGCTTTTTTCGCTGAGAATGTCTGTCATAAACATACTGGTACTTGTTATCAAGCGTTTCGTTAATCGCATTAGCAAGCATTATAGCAGTACCACTCGGAGCATCAATTTTCTGATTATGATGTTTTTCAAGTATTTCAATATCAAACTGACCCCCAAGAACACTTGCTGCAGCCTTTGCAAGCTTGCAAAGCAAATTGATACCAAGGGACATATTAAAAGTAAAGAACACAGGTATCTGTTCTGCTGCTTTCTTGATTTTAGCAATCTGATCATCATCATAGCCTGTTGTTGCAAGAACAACAGGTGTACCTGTAGAAAGACAATATTCAAGTAAATCATCAAGCGCAGAAGGGTGAGAAAAATCAATTATTACATCAGGCTTTTCTGTAAGGTCCTTTGGTTCGTAATAAATAGGAAAGTTATCATTGGGTTTAGTATTATGATCAATACCTGAAATAATTTCACAATCAGAACGTTCACTTATAATAGATTCAATAACCTTACCCATTTTTCCGTTTGCACCTGTAAGTGTAACCTTAACCATTTTATCATTCCTTTCAATTTATAAATACGGCAGTGTAAAGCAACATACTTATACACTGCCGTTTATCATTACTTGATTAAACCAACATTCTTCATAGAAACAGTAAGCTTATCAATCTTGCTCTGCTCCATCTTGAAAAGAGGAAGTCTGCATTCACCGGCATTGAAGCCCATAAGATTCATAGCTTCCTTTACAGGAATAGGGTTAACATCAATAAACAGGTTATTTGCAAGGTCAAGATACTTAATCTGCATCTTAGCAGCATCAAGAACCTTATTTTCAAGACAAAGCTTTGTCATTTCGTGTGTTTCCTTTGGGAGAACATTGGAAAGAACACTGATTACACCCTTACCGCCAAGAGCCATAATAGGAACAATCTGATCATCATTTCCGCTGTATACATCAAGGTCATCACCACAAGCTTCGATAATCTGAGCAATTGTGGAAAGATTTCCGCTTGCTTCCTTTGTAGCAACGATATTCTTGTGCTTAGAAAGTGTAATGTATGTATCAAGAGCAATATTTGTACCTGTTCTTGAAGGTACATTGTAAAGAATGATCGGAATATTTACACTGTCAGCAATAGCTGTAAAGTGAGCTACCAAGCCACGCTGTGATGTCTTGTTGTAATAAGGGGTAACAACAAGAAGTGCGTCAGCACCAAGTTCTTCCGCATGCTTGGAAAGTGCAACAGCATACTTTGTATCATTGCTTCCTGTGCCTGCAATAACAGGAACACGCTTGTTTACACGATCAACGCAATAGCGGATAGCTTCAACATGCTCATCATCAGTCATTGTAGCAGATTCGCCAGTAGTACCGCAAACAATAATTGCATCTGTACCATTTTCAATCTGAAAATCAATGATTCTTCCGAATTCATCCCAGTTGATAGAGCCATCGGCATTCATCGGAGTAATAATAGCAACTCCGGCACCGGTAAAAACTGTATTTTTCATAAATATTACTCCTTAATAGAATAGTAGGGAATACTCGAATTAGTCAAAATAGCCCTTTGCAGCAAGAAGCTCAGCCATGAGAACCGCACCGCCTGCAGCACCACGGAGTGTGTTGTGGGAAAGACATACAAACTTGTAGTCATACTGTGTATCTTCACGGAGACGACCAATAGAAACAGCCATACCGTTTTCGAGATTTCTGTCAAGCTTAGCCTGTGGACGGTTATCTTCTTCGAAATAGTTGAGGAACTGCTTTGGAGCAGATGGAAGTTCAAGTTCCTGTGGAACACCGCTGAAATTCTTCCAAGCTTCAAGCATCTGTTCCTTAGTAGGCTTCTTTTCAAAGGAAGCAAATACAGCAGCAGTGTGGCCATCAGAAACAGGCACACGGAGGCACTGAGCTGTGATGGAAGGAGTTGTAGCGTTTACAATCTTATCGCCCTCAATCTTACCCCAGATCTTGAGTGGTTCCTGCTCGGACTTTTCTTCTTCGCCGCCGATGAAAGGAATGATGTTATCAACGATTTCTGGCATTGTTTCAAAAGTCTTGCCTGCGCCGCTGATAGCCTGATATGTACAAACGAGAGCCTTAGTTACACCGAATTCAGCCATAAGTGGGTGAAGTGCAGGAACATAGCTCTGGAGCGAACAGTTGGACTTAACAGCAATAAAACCACGCTTTGTACCAAGACGTTCACGCTGAGCCTTGATGATTTCAATGTGATCAGGGTTGATTTCAGGAACTACCATCGGAACGTCAGGTGTGCCACGGTGAGCAGAGTTGTTGGAAACAACAGGGCACTCAGCCTTAGCATACATTTCTTCAAGTGCCTTAATTTCATCTTTCTTCATATCAACAGCACAGAAAACAAAATCAACCATAGAAGCAATCTTGTTTACATCAGCTGTAGCATCCATAACAACCATATCCTTCATAGCAGCAGGAATAGGAGAAGTCATAGCCCACTTTGCACCAACAGCATCTTCGTAACTCTTACCAGCACTTCTTGGAGAAGCAGCAAGAGCAACTACGTTAAACCATGGGTGATTTTCAAGCAGGAGGGAGAATCTCTGACCTACCATACCTGTTGCACCAATAATACCGACATTATACTTTTTCATAATAAAAGCTCCTTTAATTAAAAATTTACATAAAAATAAAAAAATCGGTTGCAAACCGACTAATCATACTATATAATAGAAATACTGACATTTTTATGTTGTACATAAATTTATGTCGATAGCACTCCATCATACGAATGATGACAATTGCATACTTCTTAAATATGCAATCAGGAAGCCGCTTGCCAAACGAGTTCCTTCGGCAGTATCACCTTTCAATACCGCATACAATCGACCATGGCTGTCTTTGCGGCAATACTCATTTTTACTGCGCCTCTATCGGTTCAATAATTATTATAGCCAAACTAAAAACCTTTGTCAATAGATTTTTTAAAATAAATAAGATAGGAAGGTATCAAAATGAAAAAATTAACTTTAAACACCAAACTTATATGTATTTTGGTAATGATTGCAACTATTCTGTGTGCATTTACAGGTTGCGGAATTCATATGGACGAATTTCCAACTTATGAAATTGGTACGATGCCTAATATTGTTACCTATAGCTATGATGAAGTTAATATTTATTATGCTGAATATTTTGATTTAATTGTTGAGAGTCAAGAATATTCAAATGAATTTCCAAAAGGAACAATTATCAAGCAAACTCCTGCTGAAGGTGAAGAGTATATTATCGGTAATACAACTGTAAAAGTAGTAGTCAGCAAGGGATCACAAATGGTAACAATACCAGATATGTATGAATTGGACTCTGAAACAGCACTTACTGAATTTACAGAAACTATTACCGAAAGCAATATCGAAAAGCTGTCCGTAGAAAAAGACGGCAGATACACTACTCCCGAAGATGTAGCTGAATATATTCACACATTTGGCACGCTGCCTTCAAACTTCATAACTAAAAAAGAGGCACAGAAGCTCGGTTGGGATAACAAAAAGGGTAACCTTTGGGAAGTTACAGACCAGATGAGCATCGGCGGCGACTATTTCGGCAACTATGAAGGCTTGCTTCCCGAAGCTGACGGACGTAAATACACAGAATGTGACGTAAACTATGAAGGCGGTTACCGCGGCGGTGAACGTATCGTATTTTCAAATGACGGCCTTATTTTCTACACAAACGACCACTATGAAAGCTTTACACAGCTTTATTAAGGAGAAAACGATGATAAAACTTACCCTTGATTTTAACACCCTTGATACAAAAGAAAAATTCTATAATTATATTTCTGAACAGCTTGATTTCCCTAAATATTTTGGAAATAACGCCGATGCACTTAATGATTGCATATCTGAGATTAACGATATAATTGAAGTTACACTTATCAATTCAAGCATAGCAGGAGAATGGAGTAAACCAATTCTTTCTGTTCTTCGTGATGCTGAAAACGTAATTTGCCACACACAACTTGATATCTCCACAATGAAGCGCTCGGATTTCTATTATGATCTGCCAGAAGAACTGATTGCACAGACACCTGTTGAGCCAAGAAATCATTCCCGCCTGCTTAAAATAAATAGAACAACAGGCGAAATTGAACACAATCATTTCTATAATCTATGCAACTACCTCAGAGAAGGTGACTTGCTGGTAATGAATGACTCACGAGTTCTTCCTGCACGTCTTTTTGGTGTAAAAGAAGGAACTGGTGCCGTTGTTGAGTTCCTTCTGCTTGAACAAAAAGGGGACAAGCTCTGGGAACTTCTTGTCCGTCCTGGTAAAAAAGCAAAGCCGGGAGCAAAATTCTCTTTTGGTGATGGCAGATTAACAGCCGAAATCATCGAAACAGTTGAAGGCGGCAACAGAATAGCAAAATTCGAGTGTGAAGGAAACTTCTTTACAGCACTTGAAGATATTGGGCAGATGCCGCTTCCACCGTATATTACCGAAAAGCTTGAAGACAAGGAACGTTACCAGACAGTTTATTCCCGTGAATTAGGTTCTTCTGCAGCCCCGACAGCAGGTCTTCATTTCACTAAAGAAATGCTTGAAGAATTGAAGTGTAAAGGTATAAATCTTGCATATGTCACACTTCATGTCGGACTCGGAACATTCCGTCCTGTTAAAGAAGACAACGTCCTTGACCATAAAATGCACAGTGAGCATTATTATATGCCGAAGGAAACAGCTGATTTAATCAAACAGACAAAAGCTAACGGAGGACGTGTTATTGCTGTAGGAACAACATCTTGTCGTACACTTGAAAGTGTAGCAACATTCAACGGCGAAATCAAGGAATGTGAGGGTTATACCGATATATTTATCTATCCTGGATACGAATTCAAGGTACTTGACGGACTTATCACAAACTTTCACCTGCCAGAAAGCACATTGATTATGCTTGTTTCAGCATTTATGGGATACGATAACACTATGAATGCCTATAAGGAAGCTGTTGAAGAAAAATACAGATTTTTCAGCTTCGGAGATTCAATGATTATTATTTAAAAGTTAGGAGAACACTATGTACACACTACTTAAACAAGAAGGCAAGGCAAGACGAGGACAATTTGAAACTGTCCACGGGACATTTCAGACACCTTGCTTTATGAACGTAGGAACCGCCGCAGCTATAAAGGGTGGCATTTCGTCAATCGACCTTAAAGAATTAAAATGTCAGGTTGAACTTTGCAACACATATCATCTTCACGTACGCCCATCTGACCGTGTAATCAGAGAAATGGGTGGTCTGCATAAATTTATGAACTGGGACAAACCTATCCTTACAGATAGCGGTGGATTTCAGGTTTTCTCCCTTTCAAAACTTCGCAAAATCAAGGAAGAAGGCGTATATTTCAACTCCCATGTTGACGGACGTAAAATTTTTATGGGTCCTGAAGAAAGTATGCAAATCCAGTCCAATCTTGCATCTACAATTGCAATGGCTTTTGATGAATGCGTAGAAAACCCTGCCACACATGAATATTCCAAGCGTTCCTGTGAAAGAACAACTCGTTGGTTATATCGTTGTAAAGATGAACTGGAAAGGCTCAATGCTTTACATGATACAATTAACAAAAAGCAGATGCTTTTCGGTATCAATCAAGGATGTACTTTTGAGGATCTTCGTATCAATCATATGGAAGAAATTGCAAAGCTTGACCTTGATGGTTATGCAATCGGCGGGCTTGCAGTGGGCGAACCGACAGAAGAAATGTACCGCATTATAGACGCTGTCGAACCAGTTATGCCAAAAGAAAAAATCCGTTATCTTATGGGTGTTGGTACACCTTCAAATATTATTGAAGCAGTAGCAAGAGGAGTTGACCTTTTTGACTGCGTAATGCCAAGCCGTAATGCACGTCACGCAACAGTTTTCACATGGAACGGAATTATGCATGCTACAAACCAATGCTATGAAACTGATCCTCTGCCACTTGATCCTGAATGTGATTGTCCGACTTGCCGTAATTTCTCACGTGCTTATATCAGGCACCTGTTCAAAGCTAATGAACAGCTTGCAGGTCGTCTTGCAGTAATGCACAACCTTTATTTCTACAATACACTTATGGAAAAAATCCGTGAAGCACTTGATAATGGAACTTTTGCGGAATTCAGAGCAAAGTATTCAACATTACTTGCCTCACGCCTATAATTATTTTTCAATTTGCTATTCTTTTTAGTTATAGATATTGAAATACACCAATAATTATGTTATAATATTTTAGTGTGATATTTTCACGCTGATATTACCTAAATCCAATAAAAAAGGAGTCAGGAGTATGAATTACAGTATTAAAGAAGTTGCAGAAAGATTAAGAGGACTTCGTGATATTCTCGGTATTTCCGTAGAGGAAATGTGTGAAAAGACAGGTTGTTCCGCTGAAGATTATGCTCTTATTGAAAAAGGCGAAAAGGATTTTTCCGTAACATTCATCTACAAGTGTGCAGAAATTTTTGGCGTTGATATTATCGAAATACTTACAGGTGAAAATCCAAAGCTTAAACGTTATTGTGTTGTAAGAAAGGATACAGGTCTTCCTGTTAAGCGTCGTGAAGGCTTTGAATATCATCATCTTGCATATATGTTCAAGGATAAGAAAATTGAGCCATTCCTCGTAAAAGCTCCTTATTCTGATGAAGCACAGGATATGCCTATTTCTCTTTCCGTACACGAAGGACAGGAATATGATTACATACTTTCAGGCAGCTTAAAGCTTGTTATAGATGGTAAAATCAAGGTTCTTACAGCAGGTGATTCAATTATTTATGATTCAAGTGCACCTCACGGTATGATTGCTACAAATGGTGAAAACTGTGAGTTCCTTGCAATACTTATCAAGTAATAATTCAAAGAAGGTTGTAACAAATATGGAAATGAAAGACTTATATAAAAAGTATGTTTCTGACGGATATGATGCTGACGGTGTACTTAATAAATTCGATGTGCACGTTCCCGATAACTTCAATTTCGGTTATGATGTAATTGACGTAATTGCAAAAAATGAGCCTGACAGACGTGCAATGATTTGGGTTAATGAAGAAGGCGAGGAGCATATCTTCACGTATTCTGACCTTATGAAGAAATCCAATCAGGTTGCAAATATGCTTCTTGAACACGGTATAAAAAAAGGTGATAAAGTTCTTGCTGTTCTCAAGCGCCATTACCAGTTCTGGTTCCTTACAATAGCTCTTTGCAAAATCGGCGCAGTTCTTATTCCTGCTACAAACCAGCTTATGAAGAAGGACTACACATACCGCTTCCAGGCTGCTGATGTAAAGTATGTTATTGCTACAGCTGATGGTGAAGTTACCGAACACATTGAAGAAGCTCTCACAGAGTATACTGAAATCAAGGAAAAGTATATCGTAAGAGGTGAACGTGACGGTTGGGTAAGTTTTGACAAGGAAATGGAAAAGTATCCTGAAACACTTGAACGTATTGAAAATAAAGTTGATGATGATATGCTTCTTTATTTCACGAGCGGTACAACAGGCTACCCAAAGATGGTTCTCCACAGCCATTATTACGCAGTAGCACATATTCAGACTGCCAAATACTGGCACAATATCAAGGAAGATACAATCCACCTGACAATTTCCGAATCAGGCTGGGGTAAATGTATGTGGGGTAAGATGTATGGTCAGTTTGCTTGTGCAGCAACAGTTTTCGTATATGACTTCAACCGCTTCAATTCAGCAGATATCCTTACAAAAATTCAGAATTATAAAATCACTTCTTTCTGTGCACCTCCTACAATGTACCGAATGTTCATCAAGGAAGGTATCGAAAATTACGATCTTTCTAACCTTAAATATTCCACAATCGCAGGTGAAGCACTTAATCCTGAGGTTTATAACAGATGGCTTGAATATACTGGTCTGAAGCTTATGGAAGGCTTTGGTCAGACAGAAACTGTTCTTGTTGTTGCAAATCTTCCGGGAATGGAACCTAAACCCGGGTCAATGGGTAAACCTACACCGCTTTACAACGTTGATA
>CALATN010000181.1 GCA_937891895.1 uncultured Clostridia bacterium | reverse complement strand
AAATTGTCAATGTGATATTATATATGATCTTTATCGCCATAACATTTTTTAATTAAATTATTAAAGATTTTTATTATTATTTCTTTATTGATTATATAAGCCACCTTGTATAATAATTAATAATTAGAGCAAATCACCCTTGATTCGAACATTTGTTTGTGCTATAATGAATTTAGATATAATCCTACACTTATTTGAAACATAATAACAAATAATAATTTCATATATTAAATTGACAATACTGATTATTTCCCTTACAATTAACGTATAATATATCAGCAGTATTGCTGATTGGGCTGGTCGCAAGACCCTGGTCCATCTACCGGCAGGGAAGTTCCCTGCCATTTTTTTTGGAGTTTTGCCTATGAATGAACTAAGTATTTTGTTGATGAAAGCGGTGATTTCGGTGAGTATAACCACCACTCTCCATATTATATCATAACTATGGTTTTTCATAATCAGAATGAAGACATCGCTAGCGACATAGAAAAATTTAATAATGAACTTGCTCTGTTAGGCTTTGATAGACAACACTGCATACATAACGGTCCCATCATCCGAAGAGAACATCCTTATGAAAATATGAGTATCCAGGAGCGACGACAACTTTTCAACAAAATGGTTGCATTTACACGACAGCTAAATATTTCTTTCAAATGCTTCCATATTGAAAAGAAACATATAATAGACACCATCGAAGTCTTTGGTAAACTATCAAAACAAATCGCAACTTTTATCCATAATAATTATTCTGATTTTCTTGCCTACGATAAGATTAAAGTATACTACGACAACGGACAGATTGAACTCACCCGCATTCTTTCATCTGTACTGAATGCTTTGTTACCAGAAGTGGAATTTAGAAAAGTACTTCCTTCCGAATATCGATTATTTCAAGTTGCAGATTTAATATGTACACTAGAGCTTGTTCGCCTGAAAATGGAGAAAAAAATCTTCTCAAAGCACGAAATGGCTTTCTGGGGTAAGGAAAGTGATTTTAGGAAGAATTATTTAAAACGTGTTTATCAAAAGGAATATACTACATAGCACTAAATATACTTGAAATCCCATAAGTAAATTCTATTTTTATTTATTATTTGACAAATCAATGTTTCTTACAGTATCTCTTACCTTCAGAACGAATGACGGTGAAACTGAAAGCTCGTCAATGCCAATTCTGAGGAAAGTTTCTGTAAGAGTTGTATCAGCAGCAAGCTCTCCGCAGATACCAATCCACTTGCCATATCTGTGAGCACTTTCAGCCGCCATTTCAATAAGCTTAAGAACAGCTTCGTGGTGCGTATCACAGAAACGGTCAATATCGGGATTCTGTCTGTCGCAGGCAAGGGTATACTGTGTAAGGTCGTTTGTACCAACGCTGAAAAAGTCAACCATCGGAGCAAGCTTATGACTTATAAGGGCAGCAGCAGGTGTTTCAATCATAATACCAAGCTCTGTTTCTTCCGAATATTCAATGCTGTCTTTTCTCAGCTCAGCTTTTACGCTTTCACACATAGCAATGATTTCTTCAAGCTCCCATACATTTGCTATCATAGGAAACATTATTCCGAGATTGCCGAATGCCGACGCTCTGAACAAAGCACGGAGCTGTGTTCTGAAAATTTCAGGACGATTAAGACAAAGTCTTATTGCACGGATTCCGAGAGCAGGATTTTCTTCCTTTGGCATATTAAAATAATCGCATTGCTTATCTGCACCTATATCAAGAGTACGGATTATAACTTTTTTGCCCGCCATACTTTCAAGAACACGTTTATATATTTTAAACTGCTCATCTTCGGTAGGATAATCGGAGTTTTCAAGATAAAGAAACTCGCTTCGGAAAAGTCCGATACCGCCCGCGTCGTTAAGCAGAACAGCACCGATATTGTCTGCACTGCCGATATTTGCATAGATATTTATTTTTCTTCCGTCAAGAGTAACGTTTTCCTTGCCCTTGAGCTTCTGGAGAAGTTCTTTTTTCTCCTGTTCCTCAGCACGTTTCATTTCGGCGGCTTCAATAGTTTCTGCGTCCGGGTCAAGTATAAATTCTCCTGTAAATCCGTTTGCGACAGCTATGCCGCCGTCCTTTACAGCAGACAGAAATTCTTCGCCTACACCGATAATTGCAGGAATATTCATATTACGGGCAAGAATTGCCGTATGTGAATTTGACGAGCCGTGCGCTGTAACAAATGCGAGAACTTTATCCTTATCCAAGGAAACTGTTTCGCTGGGAGCAAGGTCGTCAGCACAGATTATTACAGGTTCATTGCTTTTTTCCTCGTTTGTCACACTGCACATAAGACAGTTTATGATACGATTTGAAATATCTCGTACATCTGCCGATCGTGCCTGCATATATGCATCGTCCATTGCAGCAAACATTTCAGCAAAGTTATCCCCAGTAATTGCAACAGCGTATTCAGCGTTGACATTCTGTGAGGTAATCATTTCAACGATTGCGTCATTGTAATCCTCGTCCTCAACCATCATCATATGAATATCAAAAATTGCTGCATTTGCTTCTCCGACTTCCTTCAAAGCCTTTTCATAAATTTCGACAAGCTGGGTTATTGCCGCTGTTTTTGCATCTTCAAGTCTTTTCAGCTCATTGTCGGTATTTTCAACCTTTTCACGCTTAACCTGCACGTCCTGACGCTTGAAAACAGAGATTTTGCCGACAGCAACTGCACCATAAACGCCTTTTCCTTTATATGTAGTCATTTGTATCACCTCATATATTACGGTTCCTCCGCCGCAGCAGAGGAACCACATTACAGATTAAAGGTTTGCTTCAAGGAATTCCTTCATAGCCTTTTCGGATGCTTCTTCGTTACCGCCGTTTACTGTTACGGTAATTGTATCGCCGCATTTTACACCCATTCCCATAAGTGCCATAAGCTTTGTTGCGGCAGCGGATTTGTCATCCTTTGCAATAATTATTTCGCTGTCAAGTGCTTTCGCAGTCTTTGCAAGCATTCCTGCAGGTCTTGCATGGATTCCGAGTTCGTCCTTGATTGTGTAAGTAAAAGTTTTCATAGTGATACTTCCTTTCTGAATGTTAATAATATTGTAACGTATTTTTTCGAAGAAATCAAGATTTTCAAATTCTTCCGAAAATTCTTGTTGTTTTCAGTATTTCATCTTTCAGCTTTTCTGTAAGCTGATTTTCGGTCAATCTCCAGCGCCAGTTCTTTCCTACTGTTGATGGAACATTAATCCTGCTTTTATCATCAAGTCCCAGCCAATCCTGCATAGGAATGACACAAAGCCTTGCCTTGCTTCTCATTATCAGCGAAATAAAAGCTTTATTCAGCTTTTCCGTGGGAGTGAAGCCGTCGCAGAGATACTCTCTTGCCATTTCACGTTCATCTTCCGTGATTGTATCAAACCACGAAGCGATTGTCTGATTGTCGTGTGTTCCCGTGTAGGCAACGCAGTTTTCATCGTAATTATGGGGCAGATAATCGTTTCTGCTTCCTGTGTCACGGCTGTCGAAAGCGAATTCCAGCACCTTCATATTCGGAAAACCGCTGTCTTTTACAAGCTGCCTTACACTATCGGTCATAAAGCCTAAATCTTCCGCAATAACTTCTCTTCTGCCAAGTGCCTTTTCCACAGCTGTGAAAAGCTCCATTCCGGGACCCTTTTCCCAGTGTCCGTTTTTAGCATTTTCATCACCGTACGGAATGGAATAATATTCATCAAAGCCTCTGAAATGGTCAATTCTTACCACATCATAAAGCTTAAAGCAGTGTGAAAGTCTTGAAATCCACCATTCAAAGCCTGTTTCCTTGTGATAATCCCAATCGTAAAGGGGATTGCCCCAAAGCTGTCCGTCGGCAGCAAAACCATCAGGAGGACATCCTGCAACTGCTTTCGGTTTTCCGTCTTTATCAAGCTGGAAAAGTTCAGGCTCAGCCCACACGTCAGCACTGTCTGCGGCAACATAAATCGGAATATCGCCTATAATTTTTATTCCTTTTTCGTTTGCATACTTTTTCAGCTTGTTCCATTGTGTAAAAAACATATACTGCAGGAACTTGTAGAAATTGATTTCGTCAGACAGCTTGCTGCGGTATTCGTTAAGGGAAAAGACCTTTCGGAGTCTGAGATTTTTTTCCCATTTATCCCATGATACTCCGCCGAAATAATCTTTAAGTGCCATAAACAGTGCATACTCGTCAAGCCACTTATTTTCATCGCAGAACCTTATAAAATCAGCGTCAATAGTTATTCCGCTGCGTTCAAAAGCTTTTTTCAGCAGTGCATATCTTTTGCTGTAAAGCAGACCGTAATCAATATCATCATTATCCTTGAACCCGACCTGTTCGCACTCTTCCTTTGTAAGAAGTCCGTTCAGAACAAGCTCGTTCAGGTCAATATAATACGGATTGCCGGCAAAGGTTGAAAAGCTCTGATATGGCGAATCACCGTAGCTTGTCGGGCCAAGCGGAAGTATCTGCCAGTAGCTTTGACCTGCCTCTTTAAGGTAATCAACAAATTCATAAGCTTTTTTATCAAAACAGCCAATGCCGTATTTCGATGTCAGAGATGAAATGGGAAGCAATATTCCTGCACTTCTTTTCATCACACCTCACTCCTTTCATATTCAGCGGCAACACCGTAATGGTCAGAAACAACGGGTTTGTTTGCCCCATTGAAAATTACTTCCGATGATGCAATTTCAGCTTTTTGACTGCACCATATCTGGTCAATACGCATACCGTCAGTACCGCTGACTTTATCACGCCATCCGTCTATTACCTTTCCGACGGTAATACCATTATCCCTTGTCTTTGCAAGAGTATAGCTGTCATACCAACCGCCGCCGTTTATCATATCATAGCCTTCGTTGCGAACTTCGGCAGGGCTGTTGAAATCACCCATAAGCCATACACGGCTGTATTTTTTCATATGCTCAGCTGTTTTCTGCCACTGATTCTGAAAAGGCTCATCAAGGTCGTCCCACCAACCGTAATGAACGCTGAAAAACCATTCGTCAGGGGCAGCTTCGGTACGGATGCCGATTATTTTTCTTGTTTTCCAATTGTTATAATCATCTGTTTCGCTTATTCTTACAACATCGGTTTCAATAATTCGGCTTCGGCTCATAAGGGCAATCCCTTCATCATACTTGTCATAACCCTTTTTCAGCGGCAGCCATGTCCAGTAATATTTTACTCCTGCATTTTCAAGCAGTTCTGCTGCCTTGTAAACGTGATTGTCCTTACGGATTACAATGTTTTCATCGCATGGAACATAACCTTCTGAAATTACATCAGCCTGTGTTTCGGCAATAGTCTGATTGACCTCCTGCAATGCAATTATATCAGGTCTTTGCTCTGCGATTGCCGAAACAAAAGCGTCAAGCTTTTTACTGTAATTGTCTTCCACAAGGCTGTGGGTATTAAGAGTAAGTAATTTCATAATCCACCTTACAGAATATCATTTATATCAGATTTGAGTACGTCTGCCTTAGGACCGTATATTGCCTGAATTCCCTTTTCCTTTTTAACGAGTCCGAGTGCTCCCTCTGCCTTCCATTTGTCAGCGTCAGCAACAAGGTCAGGATTTTTAACTGTAACACGGAGTCTTGTCATACAAGCGTCAACAAGCTCAATATTGTCACGTCCGCCAAGAAGTGCAATAATTCTTTCAGGCTGACCGTCAGAGGAAACTGCTTTATTTTCCGCTGCCGCTTCATCATCGCCGCCGTCTGTTGTATAATTGCCAAGACGACCGGGAGTTGCAAATCTGAATTTACCAATCATAAAATATGCTGTGAAATAACCTATTGCAAAGAATGCGACAACTGCAATAATGAAGTTTACAATATCGCCTGCAAGTCCTGCTTCAACTGACATAGGAACTCTTGTCAGGAATTCGAGATTGCCGAAGGAATGAAGTCTTAAATCAAATATTCCTGCGAGAGCAAATGCACATCCCTGTAAAATTGCATAAACAATGTAAAGAGGAAGTGCACAGAACATAAACATAAACTCAATAGGCTCTGTAACACCTGTGAGGAAAACTGCAAGTACTGTTGAAACGAACATTGAACGGTAATTCTTGCGCTTGTCTGCGTCAACTCTGCGGTACATTGCAAGTGCAATACCAAGGAGAAGTCCTGTTGCACCAATCATCTGACCAACCTTGAAACGAGCAGGTGTAACACCTTCAAGAAGTGCCTGATAACCTGCCATATCGCCTGCATCCTTGAGGTTGATAAGGTCTGTTACCCACGCAAGCCATAGAGGGTCCTGACCAAATACCTGTGAGCCTGCATTGACGCCTGTAAGAATTTCATATGTACCGCCGAAGCTTGTATAGTTCATAGGAATCGTAAGCATATGGTGTAAACCGAATGGAAGAAGCAAACGTTCAAGAGTACCGTATATAAACGGAGCAAGAACAGGGGAAGTTTCGGAAGAATTCGCAATCCATACGCCGAAAGCGTTTATTCCTGACTGAATAAGAGGCCAGATTATTGAAAGTCCGAGAGAGATTATAACCGACCACACAATTACCATAAGCGGAACAAATCTCTTGCCGTTGAAGAATGAAAGTGCGTCGGGAAGCTTACGGAAATTGTAGAATTTGTTGTAAACCGTGCCGCCTACAAAGCCTGAAATAATACCGATGAACACACCCATATTAAGTGCAGGCGAACCGAGAACAGATGTGAAATAATTTTCAACAAGCATCTCCTGACCAAACAGCGAGTATACAACCGCATTCGGGTCGGCAAGCATATCGTTTGTTACTCCGAAAACAGCACCTGTGATATTATTGATAAGTATAAATGCAATAACTGCCGCAAATGCACCGCCTGCCTTTTCCTTTGCCCAGCTTCCGCCGATAGCCGCTGCAAAGAGAATATGCAGATTGCTGATAATCGCCCAGCCGATATTTTCCATAACGCTGCCAACGGTAACGATTGCTGAAATATCAGCACCTGCCATTGCGATAAGTTTACCGAGGCTTATCATAAGTCCCGCTGCAGGCATAACAGCAATAACTGTCATAAGCACCTTGCCCAGCTTCTGGAGAAAATCAAAGCTAAATCCTTTTTTCTTTTTAGGCTCTTCTTTTTTTACAGGCTCTTCGGCTGGTTCAGCTGCGGTTTCCGCTTCTTTTTCTTCCGCAAATGCAATAAGCTTATCGCCTGCCTTTACCGTGCCATCAGTTATCTGCATTTCGAGGTCATCTGCACCGTCGCATACAAGCACGGGTGTAATAAGATTGATATTCTTTGATTTTAACAATTCAACATCAACTTCTGCAACAAGGTCACCGATTTTCACCTTATCACCTACTGCAACGTGAGGTGTGAAACCTTTTCCTTTCAATGCAACGGTTTCAAGACCAAAATGTACAAGAACTTCAAGTCCATCGTCGGAAGAAAAGCCGTATGCATGGTTGGTTTCCGCAATTGAAGAAATTTCGCCGTTTACAGGGCTGTAAATTTTTCCGTCTGACGGAATTACAGCACAGCCGTCACCGAGAACTCTGTCCGAAAATACAGGGTCGGGAACACTGTCCAGAGAAACCGCTTTTCCGTTCAGCGGAGAGCAGATGTTTAAAAGCTTGCTCATAGTATAATCCTCCTTTTGATTTTGCAATTGCACAATACGTTCTGCAAAATTGCACTTACTTTATGCAATTATAATAACACGTTTATGCAATTATTGCAATAGTTTTTCACATTGTTTCTCGATTTTTGCACAAAATCAGCATTTTTCACAATCTGAACACATTGCAATTAAACAACTTTACCACTATCGAACCGCATATTTACAGGGTTTATGCCCTGTTGCACTGCAATTTCATAAAATTTCTGCAATTTCATTGACTTTTGCATAGAAAGGCATTATAATAATAGTAACAATTTCAAACAGAAAGGGCGCATATTTATGCCTGTTACTTTAAAAGATGTTGCCGCACTTGCAGGAGTTTCACCATCAACTGCTTCAAGAGTATGCAAAAACAACCCTTCAATCAGCCGTGAAACCAAAGAAAAAGTACGCAGGGCTATGGAACAGCTTGGCTATGAACCTTCAATACAGTCAACGGGACAGGAATCCGTAAGCCGTACCATTGGAATTATCCTTCCGCCTTCTCCAAAGGAATCCTTTGAAAATGCATTTCATCTCGAGGTTATCCGCGGTGTCAGCCAGTTCTGCAATCAGCACGGATATATCAATACTGTTATTACGGGACAGGATGAAAATGAAATCCTCCTTGCTCTGACAAATTCCGCAAAAAGCGGACAGATTGACGGCTATATTGTAACCTATTCAAAGCAGGACGACCCGGTTATTGATTACCTTTATAATGAAGGGCTGCTTTATGTTGTTATAGGTAAGGCTCATCGCTTTGCAAATCAGACTGTATATGTTGACAACGATAATGTTCTTGCAGGGCAGGAAGCTACCGAATATCTCATTTCAAAAGGACATACTAATATTGCTTATCTCGGCAGCGACAGCAATCTTATGTTTTCCGCCGACCGCAAAACAGGCTATCAGCTTGCCTTGCTTAACAGCGGTATTACTGTAAATCCTGAGAATATCGTTGAGCTTCCGTTTCTTCCCGAGGAAAACCTTGCCGCTGTACAGCCTCTTCTTCAGAAAAAAGACCGTCCCACAGCAATTCTTGTCAGTGATGACCTTTTTGCCGTTGCACTGGAACGTGTATGTATTGAAATGGATATAAGAATTCCCGAGGATTTATCAATCATTTCATTCAACAATTCACTGTTTGCAAGAATAACCTCGCCGCAGCTTACATCAATTGACATAAACTCTGTCCAGCTTGGAATTGAGGCAGCTTCTCAGGTTATCAACCATATTGAAAACCCTAATCTGCTTGCAACAAAAATTATAGTTCCCCATAAGCTGATTGAGCGCAACAGCTGTATCAATATATAATTTCAGGCTGTGCAAAGTTTTAGCTTCGCACAGCCTTTTGTTACAGTTTCCAGATATCCTTGTTGTATTCCGCAATAGTTCTGTCAGAAGAAAAATAACCTGCCTTTGCAATATTCACAAGCATTTTTTTCGCCCATTCGATGCGGTTGTTATAATCGGAATAAGCTTTATCTCTTGTTTTTACATAATCGTCAAAATCAGGTAAGGTCATAAACCAGTCTTTGCCTGTCAGTTCATTAAAAAGACGTTCAAGACGTGTCTTGTCACCGATTTTCAAAAGCTTATCTCCTGTAATGAAATCAACAGCCGCTTTTATACTCTTATTGGCAGAATAATACTCATTCGCATTATAGCTTTTATTTTTATATCGTTCAACAACAGTATTGCTGTCATCGCCGAATATATAGATGTTTTCATCACCCACAAGCTGGTGAATTTCCACATTTGCACCATCTTCCGTGCCGAGAGTTACTGCACCGTTAAGCATAAATTTCATATTTCCTGTTCCGCTTGCTTCCTTTGAGGCAAGAGAAATCTGCTCTGAAATATCGCAGGCAGGAATAAGTTTTTCTGCAATGGTAACGTTGTAGTTTTCAACCATTACAACGTTAAGGTAAGGCTTTACATCGGGATCGTTTGCAATAAGTTCCTGCAAACACAGGATAAGATGAATTATATCCTGTGCAATAGTGTAGGCAGGTGCTGCCTTTGCTCCGAAAATTACGGTAATCGGTGCGGCAGGCTTTTTGCCTGACTTTATTTCAAGATACTTGTGAATTACATAAAGAGCATTGAGCTGCTGACGCTTGTATTCGTGCAGACGTTTTACCTGAATATCAAAAATTGAATTTTCATCAATTTCGATACCCTGCTTTGTATAAAGATAATCTCTTATCTGACGTTTCTTTGTCAGCTTGATTTCAGTAAGCTTTTTCAGTACATTTTCATCTTTACAGAAAGCAAGCAGCTTTTCCAGTTCATTCGCATTTTTCTTCCAGCCGTTGCCGATAAGCTCTGTGATAAATGCTGACAATTCAGGATTGCTGTGCATAAGCCAGCGGCGGAAGGTTACGCCGTTTGTTTTGTTGTTGAACTTTTCGGGGTAAAGCTTATAAAAATTATTAAGCTCCTCATTTTTCAGAATTTCAGTATGAAGCGAAGCTACACCATTTACGCTGAAGCAGCAGTGAATATCAATATGTGCCATATGCACACGCTCATCTTTGTCAATGATATATACAGATGAGTCATCATATTTTCTGCGTACCTTATCGTCCAGAATTTCAATAATCGGCACAAGCTGCGGAACAACTTTTTTAAGCTGATTTATATTCCACTTTTCCAGTGCTTCGGCAAGAATTGTATGATTTGTGTAGGCACAGGTACGGCTTACAATTTCAATTGCCTCATCGGTTTCAATTCCGCGTTCTGTAAGCAGACGTATAAGTTCGGGAATTATCATTGTCGGATGGGTGTCATTAATCTGAATTACAGCATAATCATAAAGGTCATGAAGATTACAGCCTTTTGCTGTGCACTCATCAAGAATAAGCTGTGCACCTGCGGAAACCATAAAATACTGCTGATAGATTCTGAGCAGTCTTCCGTTCTCGTCGCTGTCGTCAGGATAAAGAAATAACGTGAGATTCTTTTCGATCTGTGTTTTGTCAAAATCTATACCGCTTTTTACGAGGCTTTCATCGATTTTTTCAATATCGAAAAGGTGAAGCTTGTTTGTAACGCTGTCATAGCCTGTAACATTTATATCGTACATTCTTGCATTAACTTCAAAGCCACGGAATTTTACAGGATAAGCCTTGTCAGTTCGGTTAATCTGACTGTTTTTACCGAGCCATCGGTCAGGAACAGTTGTCTGTGCATTGTTTTCAAATACCTGTCTGAAAAGTCCGAAATGATAATTCAGACCGATGCCATCGGCATTGAGTCCCAATGTTGCGGTGGAATCCATAAAGCAGGCAGCAAGTCTGCCAAGACCGCCGTTGCCGAGAGAAGGCTCATTCTCGATTTCCTCTATTTCGCATATATCCCTTCCGTTATCCGCAAGCTGCTGCCTTACTTCATCGTAAATCCCTAGATTTATAAGATTGTTTGAAAGAAGCTTGCCGATAAGGAATTCCGCAGAAATATAATACAGCTTCTTTTTTATGTTTTGTCTGACTTTGCGTGAAGCAAGCTCGTCTGTTTTTTTCAGTAATGAAGCGTATATTTCCTCGTTGGTACATTCAGCAATTGTCTTACCGTAATCGGCAGTTAAAATTTCGTTTATATTCATTGTAACAGCTCCTTTGATGTTTTTGTTGTATTTGTATTGTAACATCATTAAGAGTGTTTTTCTTGCATAAATCCGTCTGTTTTTTGCACAATAGTATTCTTTTGAGAGGAGAAATGAAAATGCAGCTTACTAAATATGAAATTTATCACGAAAACAAGTGTCACACCCCAATCGATTTTCCGTACAACACATATCTGTGCACAATTCCTCTTGATTTCAGTGCAGTTAATATCCATTGGCACGAGGAGGTTGAAATTATTGTTATAAAAAAGGGAACAGGAATAGTTTCCGTAAACCTTACTGAATACAAAGTGTGCGAAGGTGACGCTGTTTTCATAATGTCAGGACAGCTTCACTCAATTTCTCAGCTTGAAAACAGCACCATGGAATACGAAAATATCCTGTTCAGACCATCTATGCTGAAAGCAACAGGGAGTGATTTGTGTTGGGAGCAATTTATTTCACCGCTGATTTCTTCTGAAAAAACAATTTGTCCATTGATTTGTGCTGATAAGATGATTAAGAGCGGCATTGCGGAATATATACAAAAAATTGATAAGCTATGCGATGAAAAAAGTGCAGGCTATCAGATAGCTGTAAAAGGCTACCTTTATCTTATGCTTCACCGTCTTGTGTCAGAAATCGGCGAAACATTTTCTCAAATTTCGCAGAAGAATATTGACAAAATAAAAACCATACTTTCTTATGTGGAACAGCATTATTCAGAAAATTTCACCGTTGAAGAAGCGGCAGAGCTTTGCTTTTACAGCAAATCCTATTTTATGAAGTTCTTCAAGGAAAGTATGGGTGTAAGTTTTATTAACTATCTTAATGATTATCGGCTTGAAACAGCAGCGAATATGCTCCGTGCAGCAGATGACAATATTCTTGTAATCGCCTGTGCCTGCGGATTTGACAATCTTTCATATTTCAACCGAAGCTTTAAGAAAAAATACAAAATCACACCCGGAAAGTACAGAAAAGGTAAATAAAGTAAGCTGATTTTTTTGAGCTTTTTGTAAACAGAACAGCGGACTGAATTCCTAACAGTCCGCTGTTCTGTTTACCTGTATTCATCAGGACTAATGCCAAAGATGGACAACGCAGAACTCTTGTAACGTCTTACACTATCCTGACTCTATCCCGACGGCAGTTCCTCTGCCGTAAAAGCAACATACAATTAGAATATATATTACTTTATATCCACCCCGCCAGTGCGTGAGCACTGGTTTTATATTTGCATCAAATCTTATCTTAGTTGCATTGTTTGTAGGTTTGTTCTTTGGAAAAGAAAATTCATTTGAATAGTAGACATCATAGAGGTACTATATAAACAAAAAAATCTCGGCAAGCATAACTGCTTAACCGAGATTTTCATAATTGTATTTAAACATATAGTATGTAAATAGGGCAAAAAAATATGACTGTTTTTAACAGTCAGTCATCATTTATAAAAATATACACTTACTCATTATCAATCTTTATTAAATTATATA
>CALATN010000180.1 GCA_937891895.1 uncultured Clostridia bacterium | reverse complement strand
CCCGGACGGCAAGCATCGTCAAATGCAGACTGTGCAAGGAAAGGAATATCCTCAGCCTTAACGATTTCCTTGAGGTCAGCAGGAATTCCAACATCGATTGAAAGCTGCTTAACAGCGTCGATTGCAGCCTTTCTGTATTCTTCCTGTGTCATATCGTCAACGCCCTTTACGCCCATTGCACGAGCAATTTCACGGTACTTCTCGCCTGTTGCTTCAGCGTTGTATTCCATAACTGTAGGGAGAATGATTGCATTTGCAACACCGTGTGGTGTGTCGTAAAGTGCACCGAGTGGGTGAGCCATTGAGTGAACGATACCAAGACCAACGTTGGAGAAGCCCATACCTGCAACGTACTGACCGAGAGCCATATCTGCTCTGCCTTCCTTAGTGTTTTCAACTGCACCGCGGAGGCTTCTTGCGATGATTTCAATAGCCTTGAGATGGAACATATCGGAAAGCTCCCAAGCGCCCTTTGTGATGTAGCCTTCGATAGCGTGTGTAAGAGCATCCATACCTGTTGCAGCTGTGAGTCCCTTAGGCATTGTTTCAGTCATATCAGGGTCAACGAAAGCAACTACAGGGATATCGTGAGGGTCAACGCAAACCATCTTTCTGTTCTTTTCAACGTCTGTGATAACGTAGTTGATTGTAACTTCAGCAGCAGTACCCGCTGTTGTTGGAACAGCAAAAATAGGCACGCACTTGTTCTTTGTATCAGCAACACCTTCGAGGCTTCTTACATCAGCAAATTCAGGGTTTGTGATGATGATGCCGATAGCCTTTGCTGTGTCCATGGAAGAACCGCCGCCGATTGCGATGATGTAGTCAGCGCCTGCAGCCTTGATAGCTTCAACGCCTGCCTGTACGTTTTCGATTGTCGGGTTAGGCTTGATATCGGAGAAAATCTCGTAAGCAAGACCTGCGTTATCAAGAATGTCAGTAACCTTCTTTGTAAGACCGAACTTGATAAGGTCAGGGTCGGAGCAAACGAGAGCCTTCTTGAAGCCTCTGCCCTTAGCTTCGTCAGCAATTGCATTGATAGCTCCTGCGCCGTGGTAGGAAGTTTCGTTGAGAATAAATCTGTTCATAGTTTTCAATCTCCTTCATTATAATATAGTTTGGAGTGTGGAGAGTGGAGAGTGGAGTTATATGTTAAGCTGTTTCTTCAATGTTTTGGTCGAAGATGACAACATTTTTCTTATTTCTTCGCACTCTGCATAAATACTCTCAAAAGCATCTTTTTCAAGGTAGCTTGTTTCGTACAGCAATTCAAGCCAATACTTTGTTTCATTACACTCCTTTAATGCCGTATAAACTTTGTATGCAAAATCCTTCTTGCTGAAACCACATTCCGCTTCTGAAAGATTTGCACCTATACTTGTGCCGCTTCTTAACACCTGTTTAGACAAAACATACTCATGTTTTTCTTCACAAAGATACTTATACATATTGACAATTCGTATAGCAAAACGTTTGCTTTTATTTAACGCTGTTTCTATATGCACATCAACTCCTCACTCCACTCTTCACACTCCTCACTTATCTCCGTAAGGATACTTCTTATATCCAGGGTGCTTACCCGTAACACCATACTGTGCACGCATACTGCAAAGTCTGTCAATATTCTCACGTGAGATTTCCCTTTCACCGCCGAGAAGGTGTGCTGTAAGGGAAATTTTTGCGAAAAGCTCAAGAGTTTCCATTCGGTAGTAAGCCGTAATCAGGTCTGCGCCAACGGAAAGCGCTCCGTGATTCTGCAGCAGCATTACATCGTGCTCCTCAAGATACGGCGTAATCGCCTCAGGCACTTCATATGTAGACGGTGTGCCGTAAGGTGTAACAGGAATTGAGCCGATTGCAATAACCGATTCAATCATCGTATAGCCGTCAAGTGCCTTATTTGCAACAGCGTAGCCTGTAGCCGTAGGCGGATGAGCGTGAAGCACCGAGCCAACGTCATCTCTCACTTCGTAGCAGCGCAGGTGCATCTTGATTTCGGAGGACGGTCTGTAGCCCTCCAGCGCTTCGAGCACCTCGCCCTTTGCGTTGATTTTCACGATTTTGTCGGGAGTGATGAAGCACTTGCTTATGCCCGTGGGAGTGGCAAGGAAGGTGTCATCATCCAGCTTGACGGAGAGATTTCCGTCGTTTGCGGCAACCCAGCCAAGCTGCCACATTTTATGGCAGATGTCGCACATCTGCTCCTTTATCTGTTGTTCGTTCATTGGAATCAGTCCTTTGTGTTTTTTACTATGTGTAATTGTTTTCACCAACACATTTATGTATATATTATACAAC
>CALATN010000179.1 GCA_937891895.1 uncultured Clostridia bacterium | reverse complement strand
CAGGTTTTTTCTCAAAGCAAATAGATAAATGCTTGAAAATCGCAGGTATTTTGCATATGTGTGAACATTCTGCATCTGAAAAAATAAACGGTGAAACGGCTGATAGAGCTTGCTTGATAAGCAATTGGGCGGTAAATGAACTATTTGCTACATTAGGAAACGAGTATAACGAAACACCACTTGAACACAACTCTAAATACATCATAAAACGAATTAAAGACAGAAAAATCACAGGATATATCACTAAAAACAAACTTATTCACGAGTGCAGAAGTATACGAAATGTGAATGATTTTGATAATGCATTAGCACTATTGGAAGAAAAGAAGTATGTTCGCATAGAAGAAATAAAAACAGGTGGCAGACCGTCAATAAGAATACATATTAACCCTTGCATATAAGCTTTTATACCATCGCAAAAAGCTTTTATACCATTTTATACCATTTGAGAACACGCAGAATAAACATCTATTCTGCGTGTTTTTTTTGCCTTTTATACCTTTTATACCATTTATACCATAAGTGACAAAACTTTAAAAGGCGATTTAAGATATTATTTATTTATTGGATTTGTATGTATAAATTTGATATTTACTATTAGGCGGTGAAAAAGGTATAAAAGGTATAAAAGCCTATGCATAGCGATAAAACACGACACATAAAAAATACACAATGGTATAAAAGGTGGCTTTTATACCATATACAGCGTTTTTATAGAACTGGTTACACAGTATTTATAGAAACAAGAAAGGAGGAGCTTGAAATGAGTACACAAGAGATTCTTATTTATGTGCTTATGGCGATAAATGCAGCTGCATTTATATTCCTTTATATCGAGTATAAGAAGCACAGCCGATAATTGAATCGGGAGCAAAATAAGGGGATGCTGAAAATGCACCCCCTGTTTTTGTGTCCGTTTTGGCTCAGCTCACCTGTTCACCACCTGTTCACCGCTTCATCACCGCTTCAATGATAATAGCCAATTATGACAGCATTTTTGTAGTATCAAAGCGGTAATACAAGTTAGTTTAAGAACATCATAACAAAAAACTGTGATATATAGCCAAAAAGTAATTTGAAAAAATGTATATATTTTTTGAAAAAAGTACTTGATTTTAACTTGAAGTGTGGTATAATGGGGGTAAGGAGGGATTTGCTATGAAAAACCCATATATCAAGCTTACTCCCGATGATGTAGAAACTCTTGAAAAGATGATTAACGAGGACAAAGGTGACATCGTTATCAAGCAAAAAAAGGACGGTTTTGACATTATCAGAACATCGCAAAAGATTATCAAAAGAATAAAGTTAAACCCTGACACAAGCGTGTGACAGGAAGAACCAAGCGTGGTTGAATGATGTGCAATGCATCGTTCGACCACTTTTTTATTTTTCAAAGGAGATGATATTGTGGCTATGACAGCGGAAGAACGCAGGGAATATATGCGTAAGTGGAGAGCAGCGAACAAAGACAAAATAAAGCAGTACCAGATAAGACATTGGCGAAAGAAAGCCAAAGAGGACAGGCTTGCAAGAAAAGCAAGAGCCGAGGGATAACAATGGAAATAAAACAGAGATTAACCAGGGAACGAGCAAGGGAAACTCTGCGAAAGTATGAAGATGTTATCCTTGACACGCTTCTTGACGGTCACAGAGCCGAGATAATCCCTATGGGGTATGATATTAAGGTTATGACCGTACAGCGAAAATACATCAATTTAAAACAAACAGGAGGTATTGAAAATGTCGTTAACGAGAAAACAACTGTCTGATTGGGGAATAACTGGGGAAACAGCAGACCTGATTATTAATGCACACGTTGAAACCGTGGATGCAGTAAAAGCAGAACGTGACGATTATGCAAGCAAATCTGTTGAGCTGGCTGATGCTTTGGCAGAACTCGAAGAAGCCAAAGCGTACAAAAGCGATATGGAAAAATACAAGCTTGAAGCCGAAACTGCTATAGCTGCGAAAGCTGCACTTGAAAAGCAGATACAGGACAACGAGAGCGAAGCAAAGCGAACAACTGCTATAACCAAGCTTCTGACGGCTGAACACTTCCACCCGGTAGGAGTCGATAAAATTGTAAAATACAGCGGAATTGCTCAAAAAGTCAAACTGAACGAGCAGGGCGAAATCGCAAATGCTGATGAAATAGTAGCTTTGGCGGTTGGTGGTTGGGGAGAATATCAAGGCAAAGTTGAAAAATTTGAACACGTCCCCGGTAATCCACCTAACAACGGCGGCGGAAGCAATCAGCCGTCAAGAGCTGCACAGATAGCGCAGCGAGTGCATGAAAATCTCTACGGAAAAAAGTGAGGTGAACGACTACGGACGTATTCAACCTACAAGCATCAATTGAACTTGAATTAGCGGATTTTGAAAGGCGTTTAAAACGTGCAGAAAACGACTTCCAAGCAACTGCAAAGGAAATCAAAGGCAGCACATCAAATATTGAACGCAGTTCTTTAACTTTCGGAAATGTTGCTAAAGGCATTCAGAACGGACTTGCAACAATAGCACACGGAACGAAAGCGGCATTTGATACAGCTGTACAATCCGTGAAAACTATTGTTTCGGTAACGTCAGCCGCCACAGCTGCAGTATCAGCCTTTACAAAGTCAGCCTATAACGATTATTCGGAATATCAGCAGCTTGTGGGCGGTGTTGATACCCTTTTTAAGCAACACAGCACAAAATTACAGGAGTATGCAGCAAATGCATACAAGAGCGCAGGAATGAGCGCTAACGCTTATATGGATAGTGCTGTTAAGTTCTCTGCATCACTCCTGCAGGGACTTAACAACGATACCGCAGCAGCGGCAGAATATGCGAATACAGCAATTCAAGATATGTCGGATAATGTCAATAAGTTTGGCAGCGAATTATCATCTATTGAAAATGCTTATCAAGCATTTGCAAAACAAAATTATACTTTGCTTGATAATTTGCGTTTAGGGTACGGAGGAACGGCTTCGGAAATGGCACGACTTATAAACGACACCCGGGTTTTTTATAAGGCTGTAGATGAAACAAGCGTCAAAGAAGTACCATTCCACAAGATCATTGAAGCCATTCACATTGTACAGGAGGAAATGGGAGTTGCTGGAACGACAGCGAAAGAAGCAGCTGAAACTATTTCAGGAAGTACAGCATCAATGGCGGCAGCGTGGAAAAACCTACAAGCTGAAATTTCAAAGCCCGAGGGCAATATTGCAGATAGATTTCAAGATTTTGCAGATGCAGCATTAACGGCAAAAAATAACATTGTACCCACAATCAAGGACACATTCCAGGGAGTGAGGGACTTAATAAAAACCGCACTTCCCACAATAATGGAAGAAATCCCGAAACTTATTACTGAGGTATTGCCAACAGCGATTTATACAGGAACTTCATTAATAAGAGGTTTAGGAACAACTGCAAAGACGTTTATTCCTGCATTAGCTAAAGCTATCGAGAGTGAAGCGTATACATCGTCCAAAGCGTTTGGCGGCGCTATTTTAGCCGTTGGAAAAGCAATAGGTAAGGAGTTACCCACATTAGCAAACGCGCTAAAAAAGACATTTAAGGGCTTATTTGACGGTATTAACATCAAAGAAACTGTAGGAGTTATCACAGATGCTATAAAATACACCCCCGAACTCGTTTCAATGGTTACGTCTGCAATTCCTGTATTGCTGACAGAGGTAGGAAACGCGTTAAGCGATAGCGGAACTATCGGAATACTTACGCAGTCAATAACGCAAATATTCGGTTCTCTGCTTGATTTGGCTATAAATACCGCGCCAATTTTAATTCCTGCAGGAGCGGAAGTGCTACGGCAATTGCTGTTAGGCTTCACAGAACATCTGCCAACGATGATACCACAAATAGGCGAGTTGATGTGGTTGTTAGCTGAAACACTTACGCGCCCTGACGTTTTGAAGCCTGTTATTGAAGCAAGCGCGGTGTTTTTAAAGGCATTTATACAAGGGTTTGTTGATATCGCGCCTATAGCGGCACAATCTGCGCCTATAGTGGTGAAACAGATTATGGATGCATTAAGCACGGAAATACCAATGCTGATTTCAACAGGTTATCAGATAGTAGGGGTTATAATTCAAGGCTTGACAGAACACGGCTTTGAAATATTCACAGCAGGAACACAAGTTGTGATAGAGATAATATCAGGAATTATTTTAGTGTTACTTTTAATAAATGCATTTATGTTAAAATTATTTAAGAAAGAAAAAACAGTTGACGAGAATCAAGTGATTTATCGTATCGACGGAATGTCGTGCAATCATTGTAAGAACTCGGTAGAGAAAGCAATCAAAGGATTAGATAATGTTGAAAATGTGGAAGTTATCTTAGGAAAGCAAGAAGCTGTCGTGACAGGTAATCCTTCTGACGATGCAGTCAAGAAAGCCGTCGAAGATTTAGGATTCGAGATCAAAGGAAGAAGGTGATAATTTATAATTAGGAATTAATTTTCAGTTTCTCAGTTTCTCAGCTTTTCAAGTTTAAAAAAACTCGTTGTCTTTATTGTACAAAAAAATAATGACAATTAGTTTTAAAGATGAAATAATTTTGCTATCTTTGCAACCCGATTTTGGGTATATTATGAAAGCAGGTAACGATTACATATTGCCAATCGCAGGATTATCATTAGGTTATCATGATTTTGAATACAATATTGATGATAAATTCTTCGATAATTTTGAGTTCTCTGAAGTACAAAAAGCTAATGTAAAAGTGAATCTTAACGTCGAAAAACACGAAAGAGAGTTCATTTTGACATTTAAATTTGAAGGCAGTGTGTTCATCGCTTGCGACAGATGTAACGACGAATATGAACAACCAATAGAAAATGAAGTTGTCATATATCTGAAATACGGTCATGGATATGAAGAAGAAGCCGACGACGTGATAGTGATTCCTTCAGAAGAAGGCGAGTTCGACATCACATCATTGATTTATGAATACATAATCTTGTCGCTGCCAATTCATAGAGTCCATCAAAACATCGACGACTGCAACCAAGAGGTGATAGATTATCTCGAAAACGCTAACAGTCAAGTCGAGGAAGAGACAGAAGAGATAGACCCACGTTGGAAATGCTTGGAAGAATTGAAAGGAAAAAAAGATAATTAATTAACAATAAAAAATAGTGTAAAATGGCACATCCTAAGAGAAGACAGTCTCATACAAGAGGCGCTAAAAGAAGAACACATTACAAAGCAGAAGCTCCAACATTAGCAGTATGCAAAGAAACAGGTACAATCCATGTTTATCACAGAGCTTACTACGTTGATGGTGACTTATACTACAAAGGTAAATTAGTCATGGAAGGTGCTAAAAAATAATCCGATTTAGCATTTCACATTAAACGAGTTTTGTATAAGAATAAATTTGTTTCGTCACAGATGAGACAAATTTTTCTTTTTTTATGAGACGCATATCTACAAGTCACAATCAAACAACTTTCAACTTTCAATTTTCAATTTTCAACTTTCTCGAGCTTTATTCCAACGTCTGTTATTCCTTCCAACTTGGGTTCTCGCATCGCCTGTTCTATCTCGAAGTGATAATTGCCTTTGAGAGGAAAACGCAAATTGTTGTTTAATAATATCTTCGATGTTCTCATGCTGCCGCTTCCTTCTCCGACCCAGCGTCCGTCGGGATATGCTAGGATACATTCTATGGTGTCGTGTGTCACGTTGCCGTTAGGGAAAGTGGTGTGAAGGAACATATAAAAATTGCTGTAACGATAATTCTCTAAATGTCTGATGTTTAGATAGAAAGCGTGATTTGACAAAGTGTCTTCAATATTTACATCAAAATATGGTCTTTTTTGATAATCCCATGATGCGTTAGGTATTATCTCACTCTCATCATAGATGACATTTTGATTGCCGCATGAAGATACTGCTATAGTTATCAACGATATAAGTATTATTTCTATGAGGCGTTTCATATCGCTATTCCAATTTGCTTAAATCGACATTTTGACCTTCTTCTCCGTATTCTGTGTTGCGTTGTTCCTTGATGAATGCGTAGTCTTCAAGCTGTTCTGGGAACTTGCCGTTTTTGTTCATCGCGATGATTTCCTTGACTTGCTCGGCTGGTATCGCCATCATATTGCCTTTGTCGAAGACGTATGAATACCACATCAGACCTTTGAAAATGTCGCTCTTTTGGTAGAAGGCTTCTCCCTTTTTGGTTTTGAGGTTGATGTGATTGTCAGGGAACGACTTGAGTGCGTCGACATATGTGTCGTATTCGTAGTTCAAGCAGCATTTCAGCTTACCGCATTGAC
>CALATN010000178.1 GCA_937891895.1 uncultured Clostridia bacterium | reverse complement strand
TGTGTCAGCCATTGAAATACTGCATTGAACTCATTATTGTCTATATCGCAACCATAGGTTATATGGTTACTGTAAAGAATAAAATAATATGAAATGACACCTGGGCCCTCACATTTAGAAAAATGATCAGTAGTAGTCTTAAAGTGTTGGAGCTGTTTCAGAAATGAGGAACGATACAGCTCATGTAATGTTTCAATCATTGGTATGTCGTTCTCATTAATAATAGCATATGAAATTTTCAACATCATCTCTTTGTATAAGGGATTTTGTTCTTCTGCCATCCCCATATGCAGGGCTGCTGTATAGTACCAATAAGTCCTGTAGGCTTTGTAATAGTAATCTTTATCAAATCGATAATGATACAGATGCGCTTCTGTATGCGGCACACGAGGGAAAGCTTTTCTCCATTGATACAAGCTGATTTTTGTATCACTATACCCCAGTTTCAAACGGGGATGAAAGAAGTAATAAAATAATGCTGATATGGAAAGAAAAGAAACTAAGAATTGAAGATGCTTTATCTGCTACAAAAGCTGCTGTTGAAGAAGGTATTGTTGCAGGCGGCGGTACAGCTTACGTAAACGCTATGCCTGCTGTTAAGAAGCTCACAGACTCCCTCACAGGCGACGAAAAGACAGGTGCAGCAATCGTGCTCAAGGCACTTGAAGAGCCTGTTCGTCAGATTGCCGCAAACGCAGGTCTTGAAGGCAGTGTAATCCTCGACAAGATTATCCTCTCCGATAAGGTTGGCTACGGTTTTGACGCTTACAGCGAGGTTTACGGCGATATGATTCCTGCAGGTATCGTTGACCCGACTAAGGTTACACGTTCCGCTCTCCAGAATGCGGCTTCCGTTGCAGCTATGGTTCTTACAACTGAGAGCCTTGTTGCTGACATCAAGGAAGATGTTCCTGCTGCTCCTGCAATGCCAGCTGGCGGAATGTATTAAAACGAACGCAAGCGTTCATTTTTGCGTGGGAAATAAACAAATTAAGGCACCGATTGATTTCGGTGCTTTATTTTGTTACATTATTGTAAATATTATACATAATTATGTTAAATTTGTGGAAATATGTTGACTTTTACTACAAAAAGAGTTACAATTCATACATACAATAATTTCGATGGGAGATGTTCTTATGACATTTAATCACGGTGCACAGACTATCACAACTTACCCGGGCAAGAAGATTATCAAATCTGCGGCAGTGGGCGCAACAACCGTTGAGGAAGTGAACTGGCTCATTGACAAGCTTATTTCCCTTTCTGCCCCTTGGAAGAACTCAGGCTGGGCTTACATTGTCGAAATCAGCAAGATGTCACCTGCTTCTCCTGAGGTAAGCGAGGTGCTGGTTACACTTCACAAGCGACTTGCCGATGCGGGATGCAAGGTTATGGCTTTTGTAAATTTCGCTTCCTTCATCACAGGTGCTCAGGCTAAAGAACATCAGAAAAAATCCAACACTGGCATTGTTGAAAACACCTTCCGCACTGAGGAAGAAGCTATGAAATGGATTGAAACCGTACTTAAATAATCAACTATGGGACACCCTCTGCGGTGTCCCTTTTTTGCACTGTTCAAAAATGAACGTTTTGTTTGAGAATTTTAATCATTGTGGCAATAAATTGTTAAATTTACAAACAGGTATTATTTTGTACACATTATGTTCATTTATTATATAGGCGTTTTTGCTATAATTAGTGTATGTAAATATATTCAAATAGAATTCTCTGTTGTCTAATGCTAACGTATTTGTCGGCGCTGCAAATTCTCTGTATTACGCTGTACCAATGTTTACACACCGGCATCGAAACGGAATTCTGAAAGGATGGGTTAATATGTCACTCGGAAAAGTATTAGTAGTTGACGACGATAACAATATCTGTGAGCTCCTGAAGCTTTACCTCGAAAAGGACGGCTGGAGCGTTATTATTTCCCACGACGGCGAAGAAGCTGTTGTCAAGTTCAATGCTCTCAAGCCTGATGTGGTTCTCCTCGACATTATGCTTCCTGAGCTTGACGGCTGGCAGGTTTGCCGTGAAATCAGAAAGAAGTCCAACGTTCCGATTATTATGATTACAGCAAAGAGCGAAACTTTTGACAAGGTTCTTGGTCTTGAGCTGGGGGCTGACGACTACATCGTCAAGCCTTTCGACACTAAGGAAGTTATTGCGAGAATCAAGGCTGTTTCCCGCCGTATCGGTCAGAGCAAGTCTGAATCCGAGGTTAAGGAAGTTCGCTATGACAAGCTCGTTGTAAATATGACAAGATACGAGCTGCGTGTTGACGGCAAGGTTATGGATACTCCTCCTAAGGAGCTTGAACTCCTGTTCTACCTCGCTTCCAACCCTAACCGTGTTTATACCCGTGACCAGCTTCTTGACGAAGTATGGGGCTTTGAATACTACGGTGACTCCAGAACAATTGACGTGCACATCAAGCGTCTCCGTGAAAAGCTTGAAGGTGTTTCCGAAAAGTGGGCGCTCAAGACTGTATGGGGCGTAGGCTACAAGTTCGAAGCTGAAGAGGACAATAATGCGTAAAAGCATTTTCTCCGAAATTTTCTGTCTTTGTGCTGCTGTTCTTTCTGCGGCGGTTATCTGTGTCGGCTCGGTTATGCTGATTGTTTCCTGTGAACATTACAAGTCTGACCGTATCGAATATATGCAGAGCAGGTCAGAGGCTATGATTGGTGCTACCGTGTCCTGTCTGAATGATAACTCAATGCAGAAGCTTAAAGAAATCTACGATGATATGGCTGTTTATATCGGCGTGGATTTAACACTTACTGATTCTGACGGCGTTGCTTTGGTTTGCTCCGAAGCATCGCCGTGTTCGCATACAGGCAGAATTATCGACAAATCCGCTCGTAACCGTATCACGGAAAACGGAATCTATGAGCTGAGTACACTTGACGGCTTTTACGATGATGACAGCTTTATTTTTGCCCAGAAGCTCATCAGCAATGACAAAGCTTATTACTTTGTCTCAAGGCTTGGCTATAATATGCTGCCAAAATATATGGTGCAGCTGTTTGTCACTCTTTTTATCTCCGCTTCAGCAATTCTTGCAGGCTCTTTGGCTATAATATATATGTCAACCAAGCGCCTTGTTACTCCTATCAAGGAAATGACCCTTGCCGCAAGACGCTTCGGAGAAAGTGATTTCAGCCGCAAACTTCACATTACCGATGACAACGAGCTCGGATATCTTGCCAACTCTCTTAACGAAATGGCAAGCTCTCTTGAAGAAATAGAGGAAACAAGAAAAACCTTCATCTCCAACGTTTCTCACGAGCTAAAAACCCCGATGACTACAATCGGCGGCTTTGTTGATGGTATACTTGACGGAACGATTCCAAAGGAGCAGCACAAGCATTACCTTCAGATTGTTTCAAAGGAAGTAAACCGACTTTCAAGACTCGTCCGCTCTATGCTGAACATTTCCAAGTATGAGTCAGGTGAGCTTGCTCTCTCAACAGAAAATTTTGATGTACTTCCTATTATCCTTCAGACGCTGCTCAACTTTGAAAAACGTATAGAGGAAAAAAATATTGATATTCAGGGGCTTGACACAGATGCTTTCAGACTAAATGCTGACCCTGACCTTACACAGCAGGTTATTTACAACCTTGTTGAAAATGCAGTA
>CALATN010000177.1 GCA_937891895.1 uncultured Clostridia bacterium | reverse complement strand
GGAGCAGATGGATTTGCCTCCAGTTCCTTGAGTTCCTCGGGATCGGTCTTTTCAATCTCGATGCCGCCCGATCCACCGGCAAGCATGGCGATTACGGTGTACTCCCCGTTGGCGGCAGAGAAGGTATACATCCCCATGGATGCCAGATCCTGCTCCTCCACACCCCGGTCAAATCCGGCCTTTTTCAGTTCCCCGGCATACGCTTTCGCGTCCTCCGCCGTCCAGGTCATCATGATGGTGCAGCCGTCCTCGCTGACCTCGCTGGCGTTCTTGCGCCACAGCGGCACCATGCTGTTGAGGGTTTCAAGGTGGGTATGAGTTTCATACTCGTCCTCTGTACCTTCTTTAAGGTGGGAATGTGAAACATTCATCTTGATAGGATAGCGGATGTAGTCGGAATACTTGGATACAAGACCTCTGATTTTGTATTCCATTGTAAAGTCGTCGTAATCCTCTTCCTCGGTGTTATCCTTGATATAAAGAGTAATAAGTGTGCCGTAATCGTCCTTTTCGGTTTCCTTTACGGTATAGCCGTCAACGCCTTCGGATTCCCAGCGGTATGCGGTTTCTTCGCCATACTTCTTTGTTTCCACAACAACCTTTTTGGCAACCATGAATGCAGAATAGAAGCCTACACCGAACTGACCGAATACATCAACCTCGTCCTTGTCTGTATCTGTGTTTTCCTGCTTGAACTTGAAAGAACCGGACTGCGCAATGACACCCAGATTGTTTTCAAGCTCTTCCTTATTCATACCGATACCGTTATCCTTAATTGTGATAACACGGTTTTCACGGTCAACAGTAAGGAAAATTTCAAGGTTATCACGTGTGATACCGAGATTTTCCTGCATAGACTTGAAATAAAGCTTATCCATAGCGTCGCTCGCATTGGAAATAAGCTCACGTAAAAAAATCTCCTTATGTGTGTATATGGAGTTTATCATCATATCCAGAAGTCGCTTGGACTCTGCCTTGAACTGCTTTTTTGCCATTTTACATCAAGACCTTTCTTTTGTAGTATTGCAGTTTTAGCACTCTCTTATTAAGAGTGCTAAACATATTATATCACGTTTTCAATTATTGTCAAGGGGGTTTGTAAATTTTCGGCAAAGGATTTGCAGTTTACTTGACATAAAAGCGGAAATGTGAGATAATATAGAATATTGCAGAAGCAATAAATATTTTTTTAATTACGAAAGGACAAAAATTTCATCATGGACCAACACATAGGGACGCTTGTAATTATCTTTTTTATGATTGTCTTTTCCGCATTCTTCTCGGCATCGGAAACGGCTTACACCAGCGCAAACAAGATAAGGCTCAGAAGCAAGGCTGAAAACGGAAAGAAATCCGCAGCCCGTGCCCTAAAAATAATTGAAAAATACGACAAAACCCTTACAACAATCCTAATCGGCAACAATATTGTAAATATCCTTACATCTTCACTTGCTACGGTTCTGTTTATTGACCTTCTCAAGGATGCAGACAAAGGCTCTGTGGCTTCTACCGTAGTTGTTACAATCGTTGTACTTATTTTCGGCGAAATCCTTCCGAAAACCCTTGCGAAATCCCACGCAGAAAGCTTTGCCTGCGGAATCAGCGGAATAATGTCATTCCTTATGACGGTATTCACTCCCCTTTCAGCAATATTCATACTGCTCCAGAAGGGCGCAAACAAGCTCTTCGCAAGCAAGAATAAGGAAGTAAGCATGACCGAGCAGGAGCTTATCAGCATTATTGACGAAATCGAAGACGAGGGCGTTCTCGAAGAGCAGGAAGGCAGCCTTGTAAGAAGCGCTCTGGAATTTGATGAAACAATTGTTTCCGAAGTCATCACCCCCAGAGTCAACATTGTTGCGGTTGAAATAAACTCCGATACAGAAAAGGTAAAGGATCTCTTTATAAAGGAACAGTACTCACGTCTTCCCGTATATGAAAAGACTGTGGACCACATTGTGGGCGTAATCACACAGCATGATTTCTTTGAAAAGATCGTACGTGGCGAAAGCTTTACAATCAGCGATATAATGCAGGATACACTTCATATCCCTAATCTTATGAAGATTTCCGACGTACTGAAGCAGATGCAGAAGAACAAGCTTCATCTTGCGGTTGTTGTTGACCAGTACGGCGGTACTGAAGGTATCGTTACCCTTGAAGATATAATCGAAGAGCTTGTAGGCGAAATCTGGGACGAAAGCGATGAAATCACAGCTCCCGTCAAATTCATTTCCGAAACCGTTTTTGAAACAAGCGGCGAGGTTTCGCAGAACGACTTCAACCGTTTCTTTGAAGCAAGAGCTATGGATTTCCGCATCGACACCGAAAGCAATACCGTAGGCGGATGGCTTTTCGAGCTTTTCGGAAGGATCCCCGAAGAAAACGACTCAATCAGAACAGACGATTTCATTATTACCGTAAAATCACTGGAAGATTTCAGAGTGGGCACGGTGCAGTTTGAAATCATTACTCAGGATAACAAGAACTGATGATTTTTTACGTTATGGTAACCATTGTTTCTGCGGTTGCCTTTACAATTGATATTATTCTCCGTTATATGGAAAAAATCCGTTCCTTCGGAATGGAATCACGGCTTCATAATATAAAAGGCAGAATTATTCCCACCGAGGATTTCATTCCTCACAACATTACCCTGCTTTGCCTGTTCTTCATGGCACTGGGCGTATCGGGAATCCTGCTGACCCTGCTTCAGGTGAACGCT
>CALATN010000176.1 GCA_937891895.1 uncultured Clostridia bacterium | reverse complement strand
GTAAGTTCCCGCAATCTCCCCGTTAAATTCCAACTTGTAACCGCTGTTACCAAACTTTAACTTGCATTCAGCGTGGTAATGTGGTATAGTAATATTGTAGGGAAAATACATATAATAATAACCCTATGGAAAAGGAGGCTTGTATGGTAATAGTATGGACTGTGGTGCTTATTGCGGCACTTATTGTTGAGGGTGCAACCTTTGCGCTGGTGGCAATATGGTTTGCGGCAGGTGCGCTGGGTGCTCTTATTGCAGCAGGTCTTGGCGCTCCGCTTTTTGTGCAGCTTATTGTATTTACGGCGCTTGCGGTAGTAATGCTGATTTTTACACGTCCGCTGCTGAAAAAGCTGTTCCCCAACAAGTTTATTCCGACAAATTCTGAACTTGAAATTGGCAAGACAGCTGTTGTAATTGAGGCAATCGACAATGCAACAGGCAAGGGCAGAGTCAGACTCGGCGGTGTAAACTGGGCGGCAATTTCTGAAAACGGCGAGGATATCCCCGAGGACGAAATTGTTGTGGTAAAGGAAATTCGTTCAGCAAAGGTCGTTGTTGCACGTAATTCCGAAAGCGTTGAAAAGAAAAACTGATTTTGGAAAGGATTGTTTTTATGGAGTACATTCTTATCGGACTTTTAATTCTTGTGATAATCATCTTTATTTCGGGTATCAAGTTCGTACCTCAGGCTACTGAGTATGTTGTTGAAAGACTCGGAACATATTCACGTTCACTTACAGCTGGTCCGCACTACGTTGTTCCTTTTATCGACAAGGTTGCAAAGCGTGTTTCTACTAAGGAGCAGGTTGCTGACTTCAAGCCACAGCCTGTTATTACAAAGGATAACGTAACAATGCAGATTGATACGGTTGTGTTCTATCGTATTACTGATACTAAGCTCTACACATACGGCGTTGAAAGACCTCTTTCCGCTATTGAAAATCTTACAGCAACAACTCTCCGTAACATCATTGGTGAGCTTGAGCTTGACTCAACTCTTACTTCAAGAGATGTAATCAACGCAAAAATCACATCTATCCTTGATGAAGCAACTGACCCTTGGGGTATCAAGGTTAACCGTGTTGAGCTGAAGAATATCATTCCGCCAAGAGAAATTCAGGACTCAATGGAAAAGCAGATGAAGGCTGAACGTGAACGCCGTGAAAAGATTCTCCAGGCTGAAGGTGAAAAGAAGTCACAGGTACTTGTTGCAGAGGGTGAAAAGGAATCCAAGATTCTTCGTGCCCAGGCTGACAAGGAAGCTGAAATTCTCCGTGCCGAAGCTGAAAAGGAAGCTATGATTCTCCGTGCTGACGCTGTAAGACAGCAGAAAATCCTTGAAGCGCAGGGTGAAGCTGAGTCTATCGCACTGGTTCAGAACGCTCTCGCAGAAAGCCTTGTAAAGCTGAACGCTTCCAACCCACAGGACAATGTTATCGCACTCAAGAGTCTCGAAGCTTTTGCAAAGGCTGCCGACGGCAAGGCAACAAAGATTATTATTCCTTCCGAAATCCAGAGCCTTGCAGGTATGGTAACTTCCGTGAAGGAAATCGCTTCAAACAGCACAAAGGCAAATCCGTAAAATATGAAATAATTTATCGGGACACTATTATATGTAGTGTCCCGATTTTTGTGGAATAATTTTATAGTCATAATTTGTCGCAGCAAGGGAACATTATTAGAGTAATTCACGTTTGCAGCCGCTTCGGCTATGCACGGGGCAGTTCTCTGACTAATGTTTATGCTGTAAGGTTTACGGCTGTAATGTGTTTATATAAACGTTTCCGTGAGGCAGGGAAAGGGTTTCCTCGCTTTGCGGAAAATTTTTTGAAGAAAATTTCAAAAAATGCTTGACAAATGATTTTGGTTGTGGTATGATATTAAAGCTGTCTGATGAGGATGTCGAAAAAGAGAAATAAAAAACTTCAAAAAGTTTGGAAAAACTCTTGACAAGCTCAGAAAGATGTGCTATAATAAAAAAGTTCCACAGCGAACGGGTACGAAAAAGAAATAAAAAATATTTCAAAAAAGTACTTGACAAGTAAAAGAGCTTATGATATAATAGATAAGCACTTCGGCTGACGCTGAGGAGCAAAAA
>CALATN010000175.1 GCA_937891895.1 uncultured Clostridia bacterium | reverse complement strand
TACAGGATGTACGCTGTCTTCGGCCATTGCCGCTAACCTCGCAAAAGGTTTTGACCTTATCGTATCAGTGAAGCGTGCAAAGGAGTATGTTTCCGCCGCTCTTGCTGCACAGCTTGACCTGGGTCATGGAGTAGGTCCCATGATGCACAATTTTGACTTAAACTCAACATTTGCCGAAGAAAATAAATCTGTTTGAAAGGAAGAATAAGAATGAGAAATTATACAACCCAGATGGATGCTGCAAGACGTGGCATTATTACCCCTGAAATGAAGGCTGTTGCTGCCAAAGAATATCGTACCGAAGAAGAGATCCGTGATCTTGTTGCCAAAGGCCAGGTTGTCATCTGTGCTAATAAACTGCACACCTGCATCGATCCGAACGGTGTTGGCTCCATGCTCCGGACAAAAATTAATGTCAATCTTGGTGTTTCCCGTGACTGTAAGGATTATGATATTGAAATGCAGAAGGTTATGGCGGCTGTTGATATGGGAGCAGAGGCTATTATGGATTTGTCAAGTCACGGCAACACACAACCTTTCCGTCATAAACTGACCGCAGAGTGTCCCGCTATGATCGGCACTGTACCGGTGTATGACAGTGTTATTCACTACCAGAGAGACCTTGCCACCCTTACCGCAAAAGATTTCATTGATGTTGTCCGTCTTCATGCACAGGACGGTGTGGATTTTGTAACACTTCATTGCGGTATTACCCGCAAGACAATTGAACAAATCAGAAAACATAAAAGAAAAATGAATATTGTTTCCCGAGGCGGATCACTTGTGTTTGCGTGGATGAGTATGACAGGAGAAGAAAATCCTTTCTACGAATATTTCGATGAGATTCTTGACATATGCCGTGAGTATGATGTAACTGTTTCTCTCGGTGATGCCTGCCGTCCCGGATGCCTTGCCGACGGAAGTGATGTTTGTCAGATTGAAGAGCTTGTCCGTCTCGGCGAGCTTACCAAACGAGCATGGGCGAAGGACGTTCAGGTTATGGTTGAAGGTCCCGGACATATGCCTATGGACCAGATTGAAGCAAACATGAAAATCCAGCAGACTGTCTGTATGGGTGCACCTTTCTATGTTCTCGGTCCTATAGTTACCGATATTGCTCCCGGCTATGACCACATTACTTCTGCTATCGGCGGTGCAATCGCCGCTGCTTCGGGTGCAGCTTTTCTTTGCTATGTAACTCCCGCAGAACATCTTGCTCTTCCGAATGTAGATGATGTAAAACAAGGCATTATAGCATCCCGTATCGCTGCACATGCTGCAGATATTGCTAAGAAAGTTCCTCATGCAAGGGACATTGATGACCAAATGGCAGATGCACGAAGAACTTTCGACTGGGATAAACAGTGGGAATGCTCAATCGACCCCGAAACAGCAAAGGCAATTCGTGACAGCCGTGCACCCGAACACGAGGACAGTTGTTCAATGTGCGGAAAATTCTGTGCTGTCAGAAGTATGAACAAGGCGCTGAACGGAGAATATATCGATATACTGTAAGCAGGTAATAGTGACCATAATAATCCAAATCACATCATCTCTTTTATTCTTTAAAGACCATAGGTTAGGTTGTGAAACAAATTGTTGAAATAATTTCTTCAGAAATGGCAGAAAGCCTAAAAAGCAGAATTATTCTTTGCTTTTTAGGCTCTGTTCATTGGCAGGGTGTGCTGATTTTGGTGCGTTAACTTCACCAGATTATTAATTTTTGCAACAGAATTTCTTTCTTGAGCTGTTTATACGACTTAAGTAAGTTTTAAATGCAATGCGTTTTTTACATTACAAACAACAGTATGCAAAGAAAGTGAAGAATACTTCCAAGTACAACAAAAAGATGAAAAACAGAATGAATATATCTTTTCTTTGCACCGATTCCGTAAAAAATCGCTCCAACTGTATACGATACGCCTCCGGCCAACAAGAGCGAAAAACCGACTGTACCGAGGACTTCAATAATAATTCTGACGGTAAAAATAACGCACCATCCCATACCGATATAAAGTACCATGGAAACAGTCCGGAACTTTCTCAAATCAATTGCATTTAGTATTACTCCAAGAGCGGCAAGACCCCATATTATACCAAAAACTGTCCATCCGAGAGCTGGATTATATGTGCGAAGACTGCAAAGGCAGAAAGGTGTGTACGTTCCTGCTATCAAAAGATAGATTGAACAATGGTCTATAACCTGAAGAACTTTTTTTGCAGTATTCGGTCTTAATCCGTGATAAATACTTGACATGGTATAAAGCACAATCATCATTACACCGAAAACGGACCCGCTGATTATGCCGTAAACATTCTTGTGCATGGCAGCAAAAACAACACACAAAACCGTTGCAATCACTCCGATTCCTCCGCCTACAATATGTGAAACCATATTGAAAATTTCCTCTCCCTTGGTATAATCAGGGAGCTTTCTGTCCTTAATTTTTGTTCTCTTCATTTTATCCTCCTTTTAATACGCGTTTGGCATTAAACCGATAGTACAATTATATTCCCAACGCCTCAAAAAGTCACCCTACAAAGCAGAATCTCAACTCTACAGACAGTAGAACCCTCGCAATATCAACAATTTCTTGCCTTTATAAAGCAACTGTATTATAATAATTCAAACAGAGGTGATGAAAATGACCGAAGAGCAAATTAAAGCAAACATAGCTATAAACATAACTGAATTGAGAAAGAAAAACGGAATGACTCAGGCTGAGCTCGCTGAATCTTTAAACTATTCGGACAAATCAGTTTCAAAATGGGAACGTGGCGACGGAATTCCTGATGTTGTAGTACTTCAAAATATTGCAGAACTCTTCGGGGTTACTTTGAACGATCTGATCAAGGAAGAAATCCAGGTTAAAAAAAGCCGCCACAAGTCCTCAATGGTTAATAAGATTATCATTCCCTTGCTCAGTGCAAGTCTTGCATTTTTTGTTGCATCCATCGTGTTCTTTGGGTTAAAGGTTTTTCTTCCCGAACTAGAAAGAAGCTGGCTTGTTTTCATTCTAGCAATGCCTGTCGCTTGCATTCCGCTTATAGTGTTTTCTGCTATATGGTGGGGGTTGCTCGCAAGATTTGTCTGTATAAGCTCTCTTATCTGGTCACTTGTGCTTTTTGTGCTTCTTGCATTCCAAGTCCCGGGAATTGTCTCCATAATTATTGTGGCAAGTATCTTTCAGGCACTTGTGATTCTATGGTTTATAATGTGGCATTTTCTAAACAAAAGAAAAGAAAAGTAGCATACATAATAATGACAGGCACTTCTGTTAAATTATATAAGCCGAGAAGGTAAAACAAACGATTGTCGGGGGAACAACAAATAATTATACTATTGTTAATACACTTTATTGGCAAAGCATTGTAGCATCATAATCTTCTTTGTGACTTAAAAAATGGAATCATTAAGTTAATATTTGAAGAAACAAACTAATCTTTAAAAGTGATGTTTGTTTCTTTTTTTATACAGATTCAACCGCAGTACAATATTAACAAAATTATCGGTTTTATGTTAATGACAATCTACAATCGAATGTTTACAGATAAGTTGATAGATGTAAACGTTAATGATAAAATTTATGCTGACCGTTCGTGCATATTCCGAAGATGTTTTGAATAGGATTCAAAACGCTTTAGAAGAACGTGGATATATTGCACAAGGAATGTAATGTATTTTCAGTTATTTTCTACTATAGCTGTATACAACCTGTATTGATTTTTAAGAATTAAAGTGGTATTATATAGAAAATAAAATAATTTATGGTTGAAGTTTGCAGAAGAAGCAAATGCTGCCGAAGGAGTAACGCTCTCAGGCTTCCCGAAAGGGAAAGGGACTGCAAACGGACATAACTTTGGAGAAGCTCATTAAATTGAGTGCCGAAGGGGCAAGGCGAAAGCTAATCTCTCAGGCAAAAGGACAAAGTTTTTATCACCCGATTTTTCGGGGTGAATTTGTACTTTTGTCGGATTACGCCTTGTAATCCGATTTTTTTATTTATAGGAGGAATTTTTAAAATGGAAGCTTTTTTTGACAAAGTGGCGGAAATCAACGGTGCCGTCAACGGTGTCGTATGGGGCAAATACGGTCTTATTCTGCTCATCGGCACAGGTATTCTTATGACCGTCGTTACCAAGGTGTTTCAGGTTACTCACATCGGTCACTGGTGGAAAAACACCATCGGAAGCCTTTTCACCAAGAAGGTTATCGGTCATTCAAAAGAAAAGGGTACTATTTCACCCTTCCAGGCTCTTTGCACAGCTCTTGCCGCAACTGTCGGCACGGGTAACATCGCAGGCGTTGCCGCGGCTATCTGCATCGGCGGTGCAGGTGCGGTTTTCTGGATGTGGGTTTCGGCTTTCTTCGGAATGATGACAAGCTTTGCTGAAAATATTCTGGGTGTGTACTATCGTAAAAAGAATAAAGACGGCGAATGGTCAGGCGGAGCCATGTATTACCTGAGTGAAGGAATCAAAAGCAAAAAGGCAGGAAAGCTTCTCTCCGTGCTCTTTGCAGTTTTCTGCGTCCTTGCTTCTTTCGGAATAGGTAACCTTTCACAGGTCAATTCAATTGCAGTTTCTCTTGAAAATTCTTTCGGTGTTCCGTCGCTTGCAGTGGGAATTGCACTTGCGGTTATTGTTCTTTTCATTCTAATCGGCGGAGTTAAAAGAATCGGCTCAGTGGCAGAAAAGCTTGTTCCTTTCATGGCACTGATTTACATTATTCTGACGCTGTCGGTGCTCGTTGTGAATATTGATAAAGTACCGTCGGTCTTTTCTGAAATTTTCAAAGGTGCATTCGGCTTCTCTTCTGTGGCAGGTGGAATCAGCGGAGCACTGGTGAAAGAGGCAATTACAATGGGCTTCAAAAGAGGAGTTTTCTCAAACGAGGCAGGTCTTGGTTCAGGTGTTATTGTCAATTCCGTATCCGATGTTAAAGAGCCTGTGCAGCAGGGCATGTGGGGCATTTTTGAAGTGTTTTTTGATACAGTGGTTGTATGTACTCTCACTGCCTTTACCGTTCTTTCAACAGGTGTTCTTGAAACATCGTCTCTTGAGGGTGCACCACTTGTAGGTGAAGCCTTCAAAGGTGTTTTCGGCGGAGTTTCAGGTGCAATCCTTGCAGTTTCAATAACGCTCTTTGCTTTCACGACGATTCTCGGATGGTCATTTTACGGCACAAAAAGTGTGGAATACCTTTTCGGCAAAAAGGCAGTTCTGCCATATAAAATAATTTTCTCTGTTTTTGAAACCTTTCTTAACTGCTTCATTTCCACCTTGCGTTCTTTTTCTGTGGTAAGAATTTTCATAATAGGCGGCTGAATAACAGGGATAAGTGCCATATATGAATATGCCGCAATCGCAATTGCAGGAAGCAGGTGCGGAGCAAGTGTCTTTGTTACATATATAGCAGTAGGACCGTCAGCACCACCGATAATACCGATAGATGCGGCTTCCTCTACGCCAAAGTTTATACCGGGAACTAAAGCGGCAAGCACAAGCGCACCCAAGAATGTCAAAAATACGCCAAGCTGTGCAGCGGCTCCCAATATAATACTCTTGGGGTTTGCAATAAGCGGACCAAAGTATGCCATACAACCAATACCTAAGAATATAAGCGGTGGGTATATGCCAAGCTTTACGCCCAGATACAATAAATCAAGAAGACCGCCATTTGAAAGTATCATCTGAATATCAAGATGACCGTCTATCATATACTTTGTATCTGTAAAATATTCAGGGTGCATCATAATAGCACCCGAGTTTGCGAACATAGGCAGGTTTGAGAGAAGCATACCGAATGCGATAGGCAAAAGGAGCAACGGCTCAAACTTTTTAACAATAGCCAAATAGAGCAGAACACAAGCAATTATCAGCATTAAAGGTGTGCCTATTACCTCTAAGACACTTCCGCCGCTTTTCATTGACTCAATCAATGCGGCAATACCTGTACTGCCCATAAAGTTAGTAAACGTTTCTAACATATCAGTACTCCTTTATTATCCTAAAGAAACAAGTAAGTCTCCTGTATTAACGGTTGCACCCTGAGTTGCGTGTAC
>CALATN010000174.1 GCA_937891895.1 uncultured Clostridia bacterium | reverse complement strand
TCCCTTTGGAAACCCGAGGCTTGGTGCTACAACTGCTCTATAAATTCCAATTTATTTGACAAACTTTATCATATGTGATACAATTTATACATATACCAAACTTTCAGAGGTGCTGTATGCAAAAGAAAAAAGCGATGAGCTTTTCTACTACACATATTATAATGCTCGGCTTTCTGCTGGTTATTGTAATCGGTACATTACTTTTATGGCTTCCGATAAGTCACGCTGAGGGTCAGTATGTTTCATTTATCGATGCACTGTTTACGGCAACAACTTCTGTGTGTGTGACAGGACTTGTTACCCTTACTACATTTTCAACATGGAGCATTTTCGGGCAGGTCGTAATACTTCTGCTCATTCAGATAGGCGGACTTGGATTTATTACAATTGCAGCAGGAATACTTATTTCTCTGCATAAGAAAATGAATATGAAAAGCCGTATGCTTATTCAGGATGCATTTAATCTCAACAGTCTTTCGGGTATTGTTAAATTTACACGGAATGTAATACGGGGTACGTTCATTGTTGAAGGAATAGGCGCACTGATATATATGACGGTATTCGTTCCCGAATATGGTGCAAAAGGAATCTGGATTTCCGTGTTCACATCAATATCCGCCTTCTGTAATGCGGGCATTGATATTATTGCAAGCGACAGCCTTTGCGGCTATGTGACAAACCCGATAATCAACTTCACTACCTGTTTTCTGATTATTGCAGGCGGTATTGGTTTTGTTGTATGGTGGGATGTGGTAAATGCTTTTAAAAAAATAAAACAAAAGGGCATAAGGGCATTCCGTGAATTATCTCTCCACTCAAAGATTGCTCTTTCGGCAACGGCTGTGCTTATAGTATCGGGGTGGGTTTTGTTCTTTGTTTTTGAGTACAATAATCCGCTTACAATTGCGGATTTCTCTTTGGGTGACAAGCTTATGGCTTCATTGTTCCAGTCTGTAACAACGAGAACAGCAGGCTTTGCAACAATTCCGCAGGAGAATTTCAGCAATGCTTCTTCAATTATTTCGTTGCTGATGATGTTTATAGGCGGTTCACCTGCAGGAACAGCAGGCGGTATTAAAACAGTTACTGTTGCGGTTGTTTTTGCCTCAGCATTTGCAACAATCCGTCACCACAAGGATGTGACATTGTTCGGAAGAACAGTTACGAAGGAGGCTATCGGCAAGGCGGCATCGGTAATGTGTATGTCCTTTGTGATAATGTTCATTTCAACGGTTCTTCTTGCTGCTGTTACGGAAGCGGATATGCTTTCTGTTATATATGAAACAGTCAGTGCGACAGCTACTGTCGGGCTTACAAGAAATCTTACGGGAAGTCTTGATATGTGGGGCAAGCTGATAATAATTGTTACTATGTATCTTGGCAGAGTAGGTCCTATTTCGCTGGCGGTTGCATTCAGTACACAGAAAGAAAAACAGAATATCATCAAATGTCCTGCCGAGGATATAAGCGTCGGTTAAAACAAAGAATGGAGTATATTTGATATGAAAAAATCTTATGCAGTATTTGGCCTTGGAAGATACGGTCAGGCTGTTGCGAAGGAGCTTATCAGCTTCGGTGCGGAAGTCATTGCAGTTGATATAGACGAAGAAACCGTTAACGATGCAGTGGGTGAAATTCCTTTCTGCAAATGTGCTGATATTACCGACCCTGACGTTATAAAGCAGCTTGGCATTTCAAACGTTGACGTGGTAATTATCGCTATGGCTTCAAATCTTGAAGCAAGTGTTATGGCAACAATGCTTTGCAAGGAAGCAGGTGTGTCAACTGTAATTGTAAAGTGTGCAAACGAAATGAACTGCCGTATTCTCGAAAGAATCGGTGCTGACAAGGTTGTTTTTCCTGAAAGAGAGTCGGGTGTGCGTCTTGCAAAGAATCTTGTAAGCTCAGGCTTTATGGATATTATGGAACTTTCGGAGGACATCTCAATGATCGAACTGAATGTCCGTGATGAGTGGCAGGGGAAAACACCTGTTGAGCTTAATCTAAGAAGAAAATACGGAATAAACATTGTTGCAATTTACAGAGGTGAGAAAGTTACAATTGAAATTGATCCTTCGAAACCTCTTGAAAAAGATATGAAGCTTATTGTTATTGCTAATACAAACAAACTTGAACGACTGAGATAATCAATCCGCCGTACAAATTGTACGGCGGATTTTTTACCCTCTTGACAAAATCAGAAAGATGTGCTAAAATATAGTTAGCAAAGGCTAACTATATTGAAAGGATTGAGAAAATGAGTGTAGTGGTAATCGGCGGCAATGACCGTATGGCGACCCGATATAAAGATATATGCAAATCCTATAACTGCAAGGCGAAGGTTTTCACTCAGATGCCATCTGATTTTGAAAACAAGCTCGGTAATCCCGACCTGATGGTTGTTTTCACAAACACCTGTTCACACAAAATGGTCAACAGCGTTAATCAGCGTTCGAAAAAATATGATATACCCGTGGAGAAAATCCACAGCGCAAGTGCCACGGCACTGAAAAGTGTACTTGAGCAATATTGCTGTTAAGCGGTGCAATTGCACCTTGTTTTTAAAGCAAATAGTTAGCATAGACTAACACGATGAGAGGTGATTTTATGTCAATTGCTGAAAACAGAAAATTCGGAGAAAAGCTGGCATTCCATACTGCTCCTACCCTGCTTGGAATAAAATGCGGAAGCCTTATTTCCCTTACAACAGCGGAATTTGCTCTCGATGCTCAGGCTGAATTCTTCAACGGCAAAGCAGAGGTGAAGGGACTTGTTGCAAAAATCCTTTGCAGCTGCGGAAACCGCACCTTGCTGTTTGTATACAACAAAAAGCTGATGGAAGCAAGACTTGCCGATAAACAGGTGCAGGAAATACTTGCCCGATACAGCTACCCCGAAAATGTGGGAATTGACAAATGCCTCAATATTCTCTCGGAGCGTATCCGAAGCCACGGGGATTTCCCTCACGAAATAGGCATATTCCTCGGCTACCCGCTGGAAGACGTAGTCGGATTTATCGAAAACAAAGGCGAAAACTTCAAGCTCTGCGGCTGCTGGAAGGTTTACGGAAGCGAAGAAAACGCAAGGCGTGCATTTGCAAATTATGAGAAGTGCCGCAGATTTCTCTGCCGCAAGTTAAACGAAGGCGCTGACATCTATCAGGCGTTGAAGATTTCGTAAAGCTATGGTAAACTGCCGTAATTAAAAATTTATAGAAAAATTTGCTTTTACCCCTTGCTAAATTTGCGGAAATAGTATAAAATAGTATTGATGCGGTGTTAAACTTTTAACGGAGTTTTCACACCCGTTTCCATTAATCTTTTTATGAAAGGATGTCATAACAATGGCAGGTTTAAACAAGGTTACTGTAGAAGACATTAACGTTAAGGGCAAGAAGGTCCTCGTAAGAGTTGACTTCAACGTTCCTATGAAGGACGGCATTATCACAAACGATAACAGAATTCAGGCTGCCCTCCCAACTATCAAGAAGCTCATCGCTGACGGCGGCAAGGTTGTACTTTGCTCTCACCTCGGCAAGCCAAAGAACGGCCCAGAAGCTAAGTTCTCCCTGAAGGCTGCTGCTGACAGACTCGCTGAACTCGTTGACACAAAGGTTGTATTTGCTGCTGACGATACAGTTGTAGGCGACAACGCTAAGAAGGCTGTTGCTGAAATGGCTGACGGCGAAATCGTTGTTCTCGAAAACACAAGATTCCGCGGCGCTGACGAAACAAAGAACGGCGAAAACCTCTCCAAGGAACTCGCTGAACTCGTTGACGGCGAAGTATTCGTAATGGATGCTTTCGGTTCCGCTCACCGTGCTCACGCTTCCACAGCAGGCGTTACAAAGTTCGTTAAGGAAACAGCTGTTGGTTACCTCATGCAGAAGGAAATCCAGTACCTCGGCAACGCTGTAGAGATTCCTGAACGTCCTTTCGTTGCTATCCTCGGCGGTGCTAAGGTTGCTGACAAGCTCAACGTTATCTCCAACCTCCTCGAAAAGTGCGATACACTCATCATCGGCGGCGGTATGGCTTACACATTCTTCAAGGC
>CALATN010000173.1 GCA_937891895.1 uncultured Clostridia bacterium | reverse complement strand
CCGTACCTACGGCCAGGAATGCGCTGACAAGGTGCGCATCCAGTACGGCGGCTCCATGAACCCCAAGAACGTCAAGGGCCTGATGGCTCAGCCCGAGATCGACGGCGGCCTCATCGGCGGCGCTTCCCTCAAAGCAGAAGATTTCAGCAAAGTTGTTAAATACTGAGGTTTCAAATGGATAAGAAATTAACAGCACTCCTCATCCTCGATGGCTTCGGCATTCGCGGAAAGACAGAGGATAACGCTATTTATAAAGCCGGAACGCCCAATATCGATGCGCTCATGGCGAAATATCCGCACACACAGATCAATGCTTCCGGTCTTTATGTCGGTCTTCCCGATGGACAGATGGGTAACTCTGAAGTCGGTCACACAAATATCGGTGCCGGCCGTGTTGTTTATCAGATGCTTGTTAAAATTTCAAAAACAATCAAAGACGGTAAGCTTATTGAGAATAAGGAACTGTCTGATGCAATGGATGCTTGTCTTGAAAAAGGCTCAGCACTTCACCTTGTAGGTCTTCTTTCAGACGGCGGTGTTCACAGCCATATCGAGCACCTTTTCGGTATCGTTGAAATGGCTAAGGCTAAGGGTCTTGATAAGGTTTACGTTCACGCTTTCCTCGACGGACGTGACGTTCCGCCTTCTTCCGCTGCTGAATATATGGAAGAACTTGTTGCTGAAATCGGCAAAATCGGCGCAGGCTCAGTTGCAACAATCGCAGGCCGTTTCTACGCGATGGACCGTGACAATGCCTGGGACCGTGTTGAAAAGGCTTATGCTGCACTTGTTTACGGCGAAGGTGTTAAGGAAACTGACCCTGTTGAAGCTATCAAGAATTCTTATGCAAACGGCGTAACAGACGAATTCATGCTTCCAACAGTTGTTGATACAAACGGTAAGATTGCCGCTGATGACAGCGTAATCTTTTTCAACTTCCGTCCTGACCGTGCAAGACAGATTACACGTTCCTTTGTTGACGAAGCATTCACAGGCTTTGAAAGAAAGAACGGCTTCTTCCCACTCAATTTCGTTTGTATGGCTCAGTACGACGCTGAAATGCCAAACGTTTCCGTTGCATTCCCTCCTGAGGCTCTCACAATGACCCTCGGTGAATACATCAGCAAGCAGGGTATGACTCAGCTCCGTATCGCTGAAACACAGAAGTATGCTCACGTTACATTCTTCTTCAACGGCGGCGAGGAAACAACTTTCGAGGGCGAGGACAGAATTCTTATCGACTCTCCAAAGGTTGCAACCTTCGATATGAAGCCTGAAATGAGCGCTTACGAAGTTACAGACGCTGTTGAAAAGGCTATCGATTCCGATAAGTACGATGTTATCATCCTCAACTACGCTAACTGCGATATGGTTGGTCATACAGGTATCATCGAAGCAGCAACAGCAGCAGTTGAAGCTGTTGACGAGTGCGTAGGCAGAATGGTAAATGCTATTCTCGCAAAGGGCGGCGCAGCAATCATCACAGCCGACCACGGTAATGCTGACAAGCTTATGGAAGCTGACGGCTCACCATTCACAGCTCATACAACAAACCCTGTTCCACTGATTGTTGTAGGTTACGGCGACTGCAAGCTCCGTGAAGGCGGCGTACTCGCAGATATCGCACCAACAATGCTCCAGATTCTCGGCGTACCACAGCCGGCAGAAATGACAGGTAAGTCACTTATAGTTTGATAAGATTAAACCGCTTCTGAATTTTCAGAAGCGGTTTTAAATTTGGAATTAGGAAAGTGGAATGAGGAATTGTTGCAGAATTAGCGAAGCGATAACGGGTTTCCAAAGGGGACTGTGTCCCCTTTGGTGGGGTTTTTAGGGGCAACGCCCCTAAATCGCCGCTCGCAAGCGGCGAAACACCCCAATCGTTCCAAAACGGAGCAGGAGGTGAGGAATGCGACAGCATTCCGAGGAGGGGCGAACAAGACCGCCCCTCCTTGTTTGGTTTACGGATAACTAACCCTCAAAAACGTTCCAGTGGAACGTTTTTGACATAGCATACCTTTATTGACTTTTGCAGATATGGTTGTTATAATTAGGTTAGTATAAATTTGAATTTATAGATTGGATAATAATATATGGAGTGCTTGGAAAAAGTTTTTTTGAAATTAAAGATATTGATAAAAATGGAATTACCTTCATAAACGGAGAGGCAATAGTTTTTAAGGATTGTGTTAAACAACGTTATAAGAGCAACATTTGTATTGCAGAAAGAAATATATTTGCCAAACCTCCATATTTCGAATTTTTTACTCCTGATAAACCTACTAAAATACTTTTCGATAAAACAGGATTGTTTTCAAAATCTATAAATCTTAAGAATTTCAGAAAAATGCAAAATCTGCTAATTGATTTTGGATATTCGTCATATGATTTAAGTTGATAAACCATAACATTTATAAAAACTCAACCCGAGAAGCCAGACTTCTCGGGTTATCCATTTAATATTCCTGAATAATCTCAAAAGTAATATCTCTCAGCTTCAGACCGCTCTGTGCAAAATATAGTCTGCAAGCCGTAAAGCGTGAGAACAGATTGATGTCGTCACGGGAAATGGAAACCCATTCGCCGTTTGTGCCGTTCCATGTGTAGTTGCCGCAAGGCGTGCCCATCGTGAACAGCGTAACAGGCATCTGCGCAAGCTCGCTCATATCGGATTTAGCGGTAATCGTCGCACGGAACTTACCGCAGCGTACAATGTCAAGCGCAAACACATAGGAAGTCTTCTTGTCGGTGCAGATGTCCTCAAGCGGAATTGTAACTGTTCCGTCAAGCTTGTGGAACACAACATTTGCCGCATCGAAATTGTCGTTGTCACCTGGGCGGTTGATAATCTCGAACTCGTCAGCAATGCCCTCAACCCTGTCCATTGCACGAGTATTCATAAGGAACTCGCAGATGTTCTTTGCACATCTCTGCAACTCACCACGGGTAAGCGTGCCGTTTTCAAGTGAAGCAAGAGTGTTATCGTTTGCTGAATTTTTCGAGCCGTCGGAGCAAACCATATAAATGTCATTCTGTGCACGTACCATTGCCGCAAAATTGCTCTTGTCGGGACCCTTGCCGCGCTCGTTGATGTTAGCCCACCAGTCGGTCATAACAATACCCTTGAAGCCCCATTCGTTGTGGAGAATTGTTGTTACAAGGTCGTAATTGCCAGCCGTCCACAAGCCGTTTACTGAGCCGTAGGTTGTCATTACGGAGCAAGCCTTGCCCTCTCTTACAGCAATTTCAAAGCCCTTGAGATAAATCTCACGGAGCGCACGCTCGGAAACAACCGAGTCGATATCGTGACGATGAGTTTCCTGATTGTTGCCGCAGAAATGCTTGACTGTGCCAGTAACACCGAACTTGTGCATACCTGTAAGCTCAGCGGCAGCCATTGTGCCAGTAAGGTATGGGTCTTCGCTGAAATACTCAAAATTACGTCCGTTGAGCACGTAACGGTGAATGTTCATTCCAGGGCCGAGCAGACATTCAACATTGTTTGCCGCAACCTCGTTGCCCATAAATTCAAACAGTTCGGTAACAAGCTCCTTGTTGAAGGTGCAGGCAATAAGCGTGCCGTTTGGAATGCTGAAAGCAGTTGTGCCGCAGTCAAGGCGCATACCCGAAGGACCGTCGGAGCAACAGCCGCAGGGGATACCCTTGTCAGCAAGACTCTGTGAAACCGCACCGAATGCGGAAGCGGTACCAGGAGTAACCTTAGGACTTCCCATACCCTCGCCGCGAATTATGCAGGACAGCTCCTCATCAGTAAGCTGTGCAATAAAATCGTCCATTGCTGCCTTGCCACGCTTAACGTCAGAAAGCTTAATGCCCTTGTCACCTGTCTGCAAAATTTCAGCAGGAAGATTTTCAGCACGGCGCTTGTCCATATCAAATTCAGCAAGAGGTGCACTTTCCATAACAGCCTTGCCGTCACGGTTTACCATTCTTTCAAAGGGAAGTACAGGGGCAATCGCTTCGGTAAGTTGTTCGGCAACGATTGTTTCAGCAATATCAAAGCTGTATACGCAAGCCGCCGAGCGAACGTTGCCGCCTGCGTAAATGTTGTATGTACCCGCTTCAAGAACGTAGCAGGACTTGTGTCCGCTTGCGCCCGTGTCATCGTAGGAAGCAATGCTGTACATCGGAATTTCAATGCGGAGAACCTGCTCCTCGTTCGGTGCAAGCTCTTTTGTCTTTTCGTAACCGCAAAGCACTCTTGCCGCCTTGCCAAGCTTGCCCTGAGGTGCTTCGCAGTAAACCTGAACGACTTCCTTTCCTGCGTAACTTCCGGTGTTTTTAACCTTGATTTCAAGGGTAATCTTTTCACTGTCGGAAGTTGCGGAAACAGTTTCAAAATCAAATGTTGTATAGCTTAAACCGTAACCAAAAGGATAGAGCACAGCGTCCTTTGCGAATGTTTCAAAGTAACGGTAGCCAACGTAGATATCCTCGCAGTAGAAGTTTCTCACAGGGTCGCCGAAATACTTGTAAGCGGGGTAATCCTCCAGCTTTTCAGCAATCGTGTCAGCAAGCTTTCCGCAAGGGTTAACGTTGCCGAGAAGCACGTCAGCGGCACCAAGCCCGCCGACCATACCGCCCTGCCAAACATAAAGCACAGCGTCAGGACTTACTTCCTTGACAAAGCTCATATCAATCACACCGCCCACGTTGAGAAGAACTGCCATTTTCTTAAAGTGCTTACGTACCTTGCAAAGCATTTCCTTTTCAAGCGTGCTCAACAGGTACGAACCCTCAACAGCTGAGCTGTCCTGTTCTTCGCCTGCGGTACGTCCGATAATTACCACAGCAGAATCGGACTCTGACGCAATGTGTGCAACGAAATCATCGTCAAGCGGCATTTCCTTCTGTGACCAAGGCTCGCCGCCCCAGCCTGCGCCGTTGTCAAATGGATTTTCTTCCTCCCACTTTGCGTATGTGTCAATCAACTCCTGATTGAGCTTTGCACCGCAGCGGAGAAGTCCCTCGGTTATTCCAACAACCTCGGTAACATTTACCAGGCCGCCTGAGCCTGTGCCGCTCTTGTAGTAGTGACTCTGAATACGTCCGAAAACAGCTGTGCACTTGTCCTTGTCAAGAGGAAGCACGCAGTTGTCATTTTTCAGCATTACAACACCCTCAGCAGCAACCTGACGTGATTTGTCGATATATTTATTCCAGTCAAGAGTTATTTTAGCCATAACAGTTACATCCTTTCAATGTGATTACAGATATTGTACTATATATTCATTTGCGTTGCAATAAAAAATTTGAGTTTAATAATAAATTTTTTATGTATAGTCAAGGCATTTCTGAAAATAATAGTTAAAACAATTTTTGTAAATGCAGAAAGGATTTGATCATATGAAAAAACAGATTGCTTTAATTCTTGCACTTGCTGTAGGTTCATCACTTTTTACAGCCTGCGGACGTGACGAGGAGCCTGAGCAGGGTGTAACTGATATGCCCGAAGCGGCAACTCACACCGTCCGTTTCCTTAACTTCAAGCCTGAGAGTGCAACGGTGTACGACGAAATCGTGAAGGCATACGAGGAACAGACAGGCAACAAGGTTATCGTCGAAACTGCCGCAAACAACACTTATGAGCAGACTCTCAGCGCAAAGATGTCTACTTCCGAAGCACCTACAATTTTTCAGGTCAACGGCCCGAGAGGTTACGCAAACTGGAGAGATTACTGTGCTGACCTGAGCAATACACGAATTTACGCTTCGCTTACCGATAAGAACTCCGCGCTTGCTGTTGACGGTGTGCCTTATGGTATTCCGTATACCGTTGAGGGCTACGGAATTATCTACAATGACGAGATCACCGAGAAGTATTTTGACCTTGCTGACAAGGCTGTTGAGATGGAGGATATGGAAGAGGTTGACAGCTTTGAGGAGCTGAGGGCAGTTGTTGAGGATATGCAGGCAAAGAAGGACGAGCTTGGTATCAAGGGAGTTTTTGCGTGTACTTCACTGAAGCCCGGTGACGACTGGCGCTGGCAGACACATCTTGCAAACGTGCCGATTTACTACGAGTTCACCAATAAAAATGTTGACCTGGCAGGCGACGAAACAAAGGAGATTACCTTTGCTTACGGCGAAAATTTCCGCAATATCTTTGACCTTTATATCAACAATTCAACCGTTGACAGAAAGATGCTCGGCTCAAAGATTACTGACGAGTCAATGGCTGAATTTGCACTTGGCGAGTGCGCAATGGTGCAGAACGGCAACTGGGCATGGAGCCAGATTAACGGCATTGACGGTAACGTGGTAACTGCTGAAAACATCAAGTATCTGCCGATTTATACAGGTATGGACGGCGAAGAAAATCAGGGACTCTGTATCGGTACGGAAAACTATTTCTGTATCAATTCACAGGCTTCTGCCGAGGAACAGCAGGCCGCCGCAGACTTCCTCTACTGGCTCTATTCCAGCGAAATGGGCAAGGATTACGTTACAAACAAGCTTGGATTTATCGCACCTTTCGATACCTTTGACGATGCTGAAACACCTGATGACCCGCTCCCCCGTGAAGTGCTTGACTGGATGGACGAGGAGGGTATCGTGAACATCCCCTGGAACTTCACCCTTTTCCCAAGCCAGACCTTCAAGGAGGATTTCGGTGCTGCACTTCTTCAGTACGCACAGGGCAGTATCGAGTGGGCAGAGGTTGAAAAGGTTGTAACCGAAAGCTGGAAAACAGAAAGCTCATACCTTGCGTAAAAACAAAGGGGCTGGTTAAGATTAAAAAGTATTTTCCTTTGTTTGTTCTTCCGACGCTGATTGCCTTTGCGGCATTTTTTCTCGTGCCTTTCGTGATGGGAATTTACCTTTCATTCAACAAGTTCACAACCGTTGAAAACGCACAATGGATAGGCTTTAAGAATTACGCACTCGCTTTCAGCAACACGGATTTTCTCAACGCATTATGGTTCACGGCAAAGTTCACGCTTGTTTCCGTTGTAACGGTAAATATATTTGCATTCCTGCTTGCACTTGCGCTGACAAGTGCAGTGCGCGGCAAGAACGTGTTCCGCACAATTTTCTTTATGCCAAACCTTATCGGCGGAATTGTGCTGGGTTATATCTGGAACCTGATTATCAACGGTGTGCTGAACCGTTTCGGAGTGGATTTGAGTTACGACGCAAACTACGGCTTCTGGGGACTTGTTATCCTTACCAACTGGCAGCTTATCGGCTATATGATGGTAATTTATATCGCAGGCCTGCAGAATATTCCCCGTGACCTGAACGAGGCCTCGCAGATTGACGGTGCAACACGCTTTCAGACACTCAGACACGTTACAATTCCCATGCTTATGCCCTCGGTGACAATCTGCACCTTTCTCACCCTGACAAACTCATTCAAGCTGTTTGACCAGAATCTTGCCCTTACCGCAGGCGCACCCGCAAGGAAAACCTCAATGCTTGCACTGGACATCTACAACACCTTCTACGGACGTGCAGGCTGGCAGGGGGTTGGCCAGGCAAAGGCGGTAATCTTCTTCCTTATCGTGGCGCTGATTGCCTTTGCACAGCTTAAATTCACCAGCAGCAGGGAGGTTGAAAGCTGATGACGAAAAAGCGTAACAACATCATTCTTTTCTGTTTTCTTGCATTGCTTGCGGCGCTGTTCCTGTTCCCGATTTTTATTGTTGTAATCAATTCCTTCAAGACAAAGTTCAGCATTATGGGAAGTCCGTTTACCTTGCCGAACAGCGAAACCTTTGCGGGACTGGACAACTATGCCGCGGGCATACAAAGCTCGGGGATTTTAGGTGCATTTCTGCGTTCGCTGTTTATTACTGTGCTGTCGGTGCTGGTGATTGCGGTGCTTTGTTCAATGACAGCCTGGTATCTTGTCCGCGTAAAGAATTTCCTTACGGGTGCGATTTATAAAACCTTTCTGTTCAGTATGATTGTGCCCTTTCAGATGGTTATGTACACTATGACCTACGTTGTAACAAAAATAAAGTTCAACAACCCCGTGGGAATTATTTTCGTGTACCTTGGCTTCGGAGCGGGTCTGTCGGTGTTTATGCTCAGCGGCTTCGTGAAAAGTATTCCACGTGAGCTTGAAGAAGCGGCAGAAATTGACGGCTGTAACCCCGTGCAGATTTTCTTTCTTGTGGTAATGCCTATTCTCAAGCCTACCGCCATAACCGTAACAATTCTCAACGCTATGTGGATATGGAACGACTACCTCCTGCCGTATCTCATTCTCGGCACGGGAAACAAAACTCTTCCCGTGGCAATCCAGATTGCAATGCAGGGCGCTTACGGCGCTGTGAACTGGGGCGGCTTTATGGCAATGCTTGTACTTGCAATTGTACCAATAATCATATTCTACCTTTTCAGCCAGAAATATATCATCGAAGGCGTTATCGCAGGAGCTGTGAAGGGATAAAAGAAACCTCGGGAAATTTCCCGAGGTTTTATCTTTTCATTGGGTAAGCGAGATCAAATGCTTTTAGGTAATCTTTTCTGCGCTGAATGCTTTTCAATTCCTCAATACCGTCCGCTGTGTATTTTTCAATGAATTCATCAAGCATATCCTTAGTGATAAATACAGTTTCGCCCTTTGTCTGCTCTGTAAAATCATTTGCTATATCCGCAATAAATTCAGCAGCTCTGAAATCGGCAATTTCACAAATCCGTTCGCCGCTTATGTCAACAGGCTCAAGTATGTTGCTGATTTTATATTTTTCCGTAATGTTTGAATTAAGGATATGGTAATCGTTGTGAAGCAGCGGAACTTCCTCCTTGCTTTTCGGCATTGTAAAACGTCCGCAGTAAATGTAATCTCTGTAAAAAGAGTCTTCTACAAGGTGCATATAATAACCGAGATACAAGTCATCTTTATGCATCAGCTCAGAGTATTGCTCCTTGAATTTGTCAAAATCAAAATATGTCTTGTTCAGTTCAGGCATACGGTGCTTGAAATGTGTCTTGTCCCTGTCGGCAACATCTGCAAATGCGTCGGGAAGTACACTTCCAAGCAGAAAACGCTTTTTGTCCTTCAGTTCAACGTGCTGCGAAAATATTTCTCCGAACAAGTAGTGTATAGTTCGCTGTGCCATTTCAGTTTCCTCCGTGTTGTGGTGTAATACGATTATACCATCACTGATTTTTAAATTCAATATTTATGAAAGCATTGTAATAAAATGTACCGAATTGTAATAAAAATTTTCTTCCGATGAAAAATTCTGCCCTCTTGAATTGTATTTAATATAGTAATATAATATTTTCAAGGGGGCTTACATAATGAATGAGCTTATTAGAAGAATAGCGGCTGTTTCGGCAGCTTTGATAATATCTGTTTCTGCTTTCGGGACAAGTGTGTCGGCAGTCAGCGATTCGGACGACAGCAAGCTTCAGGGCTGGGTGCTGACAGAAAAGGGCTGGGTATATGTTATGACGGACGGAAATGAAGCTGTTGACAGGCTTCTCAAAATAGATGGGATACTCTATGAATTTGATGAAAAATGGTCATATGAATTTCAGAAATTCACAGGCTGGGCAAAATTTTCAGCAGGGCGGACACGTCGATTTTCACACGGTCTGCCATACACGGGTTGGCTGAAATATGATGACGGGAAGCTTTGCTATTGCATTGACGGATATATTGTAAAGGAAAAAACTCAGCTTGGTGACAGTGTATACAGCTTTGACGATAACGGGATTTATCAGAAGGAAACAAAGCTTTCTCTTTCTGCTGAATGTTCTGATGAGATTTCTTCGGATGCGGAAAAAATAAGTATTACGCTGAAAAGTATGGATGAAGGAAGCTGCAGTGTAAAATCTCCTGACAGTATGGAACGCTGGGAAAACGGCAGATGGGTTGACTGCAAGGGTAAGCGTAAGGCTTCAAACAAAAAGCAGACAGCCAATAAAGCCTATACCATTGACAAAAGCAATTCAGTTGAATTGACCTTTAATCCGCAGGATTACACAAAAAACGGATTTGAGGAGGGATATTACCGTATTCCTATTGAAAGTGTTTCCTCAGGAAAAAAGCAAATCAGCTATGCAACGTTCAGGGTTGTGCCGCCTGTTGATGTATATGTGTCGGAGAATACGTATTTTGACAGCGGTGATGGGGTAAAGGTTGAATTTACTGCGGAAATAAAATCCGATAAGCTTGACGGATGGGGAAGAGATTTTGAAGCACATATCTTCAAAAAGACAAACGACAGCTGGGAGGATATTACCGAGTACGAAAATGCAGATGGCTCGGTTTCGACAGAGGTTGTTCCGATAAATGCGATAAAGGACGGAAATATCTCTTATGGTATGAAAGTCAAGGACGGAACAGGCTACTACAAGGCTGTGATACATCATAAGAGTAAGAATAAGAAGTATGCCGATTATTTCCGCATAGAAAGGCTTGAAGCAAAGCCCTGGTCGGAGTTGTACAGCACAAATTCAGATAAGATGATCGTGCATTTCGATGTGAAGAACAATACAAGCTATAACGTGTTTTTCAGGAATGACGCAGTTACGCTTTACAAAGCTGAAAACGGCGAATGGATTGAGGTAACAAAAGGCAGAAACGCTGTCGAGGAAAGCAGTGAAGTGCTTGAGGAAAGACAGAAGGTGATTGAGCTTTCGCCAAAGGAAAAGACAAGTGTAAGCGTTAATGTTTCCGATTATTACAACATATCCGAACTCGGTGCAGGGGAGTATGCGGTATATTTCAGCGGTATCGGTTATCAGTCGTTTATGGTGACAACAGACGAACTTCCTGTCGAGGATTATCCTTATGCCGGAATTAAGCAGGATGATGTAAAAGGTATTGTGCTGGAGGATTTGCATTGTGTGGGCGGTGACACCCTTAATGTAGATGAACAGGATATGGAGTATGTGCTTGATTATTTGCGCCATTTTAAAATGGATAAGACTAAGGCTCACGGTACATATGATATACCCGCAGGTGGAGTTTTCAAGGTGACAATTATATATGCTGACGGAACAAGTGAAGTGCTGTTTTTCTATGGAGATGTTGTACTGAAGGGTAATAAATATTATGAATGTTCAAACCAATTTGAAAGAGCAATGCAAAAGTTTGTTGATGAACGGCTTGGACTTGATAATTAAGGAGGCTTGCAGATGGGAAAGCTTATGAGAAAGATTGCGGCTGTTTCAGCAGCTTTGGTAATGTCTGTTTCTGCTTTAGGGACAAACGCTTCGGCGGTTATGCTTCGTGAGGATATTGCAGATAGCTGGGAAATGACAGACAGAGGTTGGGTGTTTGTAATGCCCGATGGCAAGGACGCTGTAAACAGGCTTGTAAAAATTGACGGTGTGATGTATAAATTCGGAAGTCGTGCACACGATTGCAAAAAATACAGCGGCTGGACAAAATCCTCTGACGGAACACGCAGACGTTACTTGGATGGTTTGCCGTATACGGGCTGGTTGAAATATAAAAACGGTCAGCGCCGTTACTGCCTTGACGGATATATGGCGACGGATAATATGCAGATCGGCGACCATATCTATACCTTTGACAAGGACGGTTTTTACACCGGTAAAATCGCTCTGACGCTGATTACAAAGTGTGATAAGCTTGTTTCGTGTGACACGGATAAAATCAACGTTGCACTGAAAAATCTTGACGGACGCGACTACAATTTCGGCGTACTCAGCAAAATGGAACGCTGGGAAAAGGGAGAATGGGTCAACTGCTGGGGCGACTGGAAGGGTGAAAACGGCGAGGAGCTTGCATTCGTTTCCATTGGTTATTTCCTTAAAAATAAGGGCGATATGATGGAGCTTGACCTTGACCCTCAGCTTTACACCAACTACAATTTTACAGAGGGTTACTATCGTATTTCAATCGGAAGCTGGCTGGGAAATTATAAAAATCAGTATGAATGCTACGCAACGTTTCAGGTTGTTCCGCCTGTTGAGGTGAAAACGTCAGAGGAGATTTATTTCATTGACGGGAAGGATGTAAGCACGGAAGCCCAGATAACAATCAATTCACAGAAAGTATTTGACAGTATTACGGAAATTCCGTTTGCGGTGTATAAAATGACAAACGGAGGCTGGGAAAATGCGAGCAAATATTATGATGACGGAGAATATATGTATGACGAATACAGCTGCGAGAAGGGCAATGTACTCGGCAATGCAGAGTGTGGTCTGAAAGTGGATGACGGTACAGGTTACTATAAATATGTTGTAACCATTGATGGCAAGGAATACGAAAGCCATTTCCGCATAGGCAGTATGGTAGCAAGCTCGTGGTTTGAAGAATACAGCAAAAATGACGATAACCTGACGGTTTGCCTGAACGTGTTTAATTCGGGGAATGAAACAAGAACTATCCTTAAAGATATTTATCAGCTTTATGAAAAGAAAAACGGAAAATGGAAGCTTGTGAAGCCTGACTATGAGCTTGCCGAATATGAGCCTGAATATATTGAGATTGACAGCAGGTCATCAGCAACGGTGTATGCTTATATTTCCGAAGCTTATAATCCGTCGGGCTTTAAGATTGATGGTCATGGAAGAGAGTTTGCGGTTTATATTGAAGGCTGCGGATATGTGCCGTTTTTGCTTAATGACGTAAAGCTTTCTAAGGAATATTATCCCTTTGCCGACCTTGATGCAGACGATATCGAAAAGATTAAAATTAAGGTGTGGTGCGGCTCAACTGTAACGGGTACTACAGAAGATGCTGTTGACCTGAAGGAGATTTCCGCCGCATTAAGACAGCTTGAATTATCGGAAAAAGTAAATGCTTTCCCCGATGCAGAAGGCGGGTCGGAAGAAATAACGATTTATTATAAGGACGGAAGTTCGGTTGAAATTTATCTGTTTGCAGGAGTGCTGAGATATAATGACCAGCTTTATAAGGTGAAAACTGATGAATTCAGTTATGCTGTAAGCGAATTTGCAGACAGAATAGTATTCGGAAAATAAATATTTATAACCGCTGTTACGATAAAAAAGTGGCAGCGGTTTCCATTTTTTAAATTGTTAATGCAATGTTACAAAATCAACATCTTTCCTTGTGTAAAAAATATATAAAAATTCAACCAAAAACTGTGAAATATATCAAACTTGTGAAGAATTAACAATTTGTTAACAAATTGAAACCCGAAAGTATATATAATTATAATGTGTAATATTAGAATTATGTCTTAATGAAAAATGTTGATATAACAGTATAAAGAAACATTAAGGAGGGCTCTCTGCCACAGGGCAGGGAATGGGTGAAATGAAGAAAGTTGCGATTGTCTATACTTCAAAATTCGGACACACCAAGCAATATGCCGATTGGCTTCTTGAGCATATCGGCAAGGATGAGGCTGACGTTATCAATGTTGCGGGCTTCAATCCAACTCAGCTGCTTGCATATAAGCTGATTATCTTTGCTTCCTGTGTTTACGGCGATAAGATGCCGATTATGGATTATGTAAAGAAAAATATTATGGGTATCAGTACGGCAAAAACTATGTTTCTTGCTGTCAGCTGGTATACAAACGATTCTGAAGAGGGCAAGCAGAAGCTGATTGATGAAAACTATCCTGATCAGTTTAAGGGCAAGGTGCCTCTTTATGTTGTAAACAGTGGTATTGATAAGAAGAAAATTTCCGTTGCTGACAAGGCAAAGCTGCTTGCTTCTCAGGTTATGATTGAAAAGAAGGACGGCAGAAGCAATGATGATATCAATATCCTTGCCATTATGAAAGGATATTCGGATTCTACTTCGGCGGAAAACCTTGACAGCATCAAGAAGGGTATTGAGGAATTTTTCAATCCTCCGAAGAAGGAAGAGCCCAAGCCTGTTCCGAAGGCAGAGCCTGCACCTGTACCAAAGCCTGCACCTGCTCCTATACCTGCTCCATTGCCTGAGGTCAAGGCAGAGCCTGCTCCAAAGCCAATGTCTGCAAGTGAAATGACAAGCGATGCTGACGCACTCAGTTCTCTTGAAAATGCGTTCAAGGCTCTCAAGGCACCTAAGCCTGAGCCTGCACCTGCACCAAAGCCTGTTGAAGCAAGGGAAGCGACAAGTGATGCTGATGCTTTAGCATCTCTTGAAGATGCTTTCAAGGCACTAAGTGCACCAAAGCCAGCACCTGCTGCTGCGCCTGTGGTTGAAGCAAAGCCCGAGTTTGCACCTATGCCAAAGTCTGAGCCTGTGGTTGAAGCAAAGCCTGAGCCTGCACCAAAGCCTGTTCAGCAGAAGACAACCCAGACTCAAAAGGAAATTGCTTCTTCTGTAAAGAATGCGATAAGAGCTATGAACAATGGCTCACTTAATACAAATTATTCTCCTGCACCTACATTCAGTGAAACAAAATCAAATGATGGTGTTAACCTTGGCTTTAGCATTGACGAAAAGTCTGACGATATCAGTACCATCGGAAATGCAGATTTGTACGCTGATGCAGGTAAGAGCTGGGATTTCCTTACTCGATCTGTTGGAGAAGAAAAAAATGAGCCCGCAGTTGAGGTAAAGTCCGAGCCTGTGGTTGAAGCAAAGCCC
>CALATN010000172.1 GCA_937891895.1 uncultured Clostridia bacterium | reverse complement strand
CATGCAGAGCTGTGTTGATAGATATCGAGCGATAAAATATGCAGATAACCTGTGAGGAGCAATCTTTGCAGGTTATTTTCATAGCTGAAATTCAATACAACAAAAACGGCAGTTTCCTGCTGTAAACAGAAATCCTCGGCAAAAGCGTTAAGCTAATGCCGAGGATTTCTTACTTTTTCTTATTAATAATATCATCCGAGAAAACGGAAGCATTCAGCAAGTCAGCAGGGGTTACGTCAAGTGCATCTGCAATATCGAAAAGTGCCTCGAGTGCAAAGCTGTTTGCAGTGTTAGGTGCCTCGATTATACTGAGCAACGAGCGACTTATGCCTGCTTTTTCAGCGAGTGCATCTTGTGATAATCCACGAATTTTACGCAGAGAAGCAATGGCTATACCCAATTGTATGAACCTGTCACGATTTTTAAATGAAACTTCTTTTCGCATAATGCACCCACCTCCGATATATCTATATTATACTATTAAATGCCAAATTAGTCTGTATTACTAATAAAGCTATTGACTTACTTATAATACAATTATATAATAAATGTAACAAATGTATCGCAAAAACGGCATTTAAATGTATTGTGTCATTTTTCGGACACCTTATCCAAAACCGCATAGGTGTACAGATTTTGACACAGGACAGGTGCTAAAATGTAAGTAGAGCCAAATACATTTGGACTGAATAAAAAGGAGGACGTTTACTATGAAAAAGCGCAAGGGTATCATTTTAAGTCTGATTATGGCGGTGAGTATGCTGTTCAATCTCACAGCTGTATCCGCAACAGCGGAGGAAAAGGAAAAAATCACGCTGAAAAATCTGCCTGCATATTCGGGTGAAGCGTATGTTGAGCTGAACAACAATGTTCCAAGCTTCAAGAAATCACAGCTTACCAAGAAAAGCTTTGAGCAGTATAGCGAGCAGGACAAACTCGGACGTTGCGGTGTGGCATTTGCAAATGTAGGAACTGACATTATGCCGACGGAGGAACGTGGCAAGATAGGTTCTGTCAAGCCGTCAGGCTGGAAAACTACCAAGTATGACAACATTGACGGAAAGTATCTTTACAACCGCTGTCACCTTATCGGCTATCAGCTTACGGGCGAAAATGCAAACGAGGAAAACCTCATCACAGGCACACGTTATATGAACACCGAGGGTATGCTCCCGTTTGAGAACAAGGTTGCTGACTATATCGAAGAAACAGGAAACCACGTTCTGTACAGAGTTACGCCGATTTTCAAGGGCAGCAATCTTCTCGCAAGCGGTGTTCAGATGGAGGCGTACTCCGTTGAGGACAAGGGCAAAGGTATCTGCTTCAATGTTTACTGCTACAATGTTCAGCCCGGAATTGACATTGACTACACGGATGGCAGCAGCGAGCTTGCAGACGATACAATTACCTCAATCAAGCTCAATTACAGCAAATACACACTGACCGTTGGTTACGAAAAAGCTCTTGTTGCAACAGTAACTCCCGACAGCGCAAAGAACAGCAAAATCACTTGGTATTCAAGCAATAACAAGGTTGCAACCGTAAACAGCAAGGGCAAGGTTGTTGCGAAAAAGGCGGGTACGGTTACGATTACCGCAAAGACAGAAAACGGACTCAAAGCCAAGTGTAAAATTACTGTCAAGGCGAAGGAAAGCAGTACGGTTACAACAAAGCCGTCAGCGACACCTTCCAATGTTACTTATGTGCTGAATACGAACACGGGTAAGTTCCACGTTCCGTCCTGTTCATCTGCTGATGATATTAAGGCGAAGAACAGAAAAGATGTTGACTGGAGTCGTGACAAAGTGATTTCAGAGGGGTATGTTCCCTGCAAACGATGTGATCCATAAAATTAAACCTCGGCAAAAGCGTTAGGCTTGAGCCGAGGGTTTGTTCTTGTGTTATATTGTTTTTTGAGAATAGCCGTGATATAATAAGGTAAACAAATCACTAAAAAAGGAAGAAAACTTATGCTAACCTACACCTACATAGAAAAAGGCAAATTCGCACTTACCGAGAAGCCGAAACCAACCATAATTGAACCGACAGACGCAATCGTCTGTGTAACGCTATCAAGCATCTGCACAAGCGATTTGCACATCAAGCACGGCTCAGTTCCCCGTGCAGTAAAAGGCATAACCGTGGGGCACGAAATGGTGGGAATTGTTGAAGAAATCGGCTCGGACGTCAGCACCGTAAAGGTTGGCGACCGTGTTACAGTAAACGTTGAAACCTACTGCGGCGAGTGTTTTTTCTGCAAGAAAGGCTTTGTGAACAACTGCACCGATAAGAACGGCGGCTGGGCACTTGGCTGTCGTATCGACGGCGGACAGGCTGAATATGTCCGTGTGCCTCTTGCGGATAACGGGCTTGATATTATCCCCGAAACAGTAACGGACGAGCAGGCTTTGTTCACGGGCGATATTCTCGCAACAGGCTATTGGGCGGCGAAGATTTCCGAGATTACTCCCGATGATACTGTGCTGATAATCGGAGCAGGTCCCACGGGAATATGCACGCTTCTGTGTGCAATGCTGAAAAATCCGAAGCGTATTATCGTATGCGAATGTGACCCTGAACGAATTGAATTTGTGAAGAAGAATTACCCCGATGTGCTTGTGACAACTCCCGATAACGTGGTTGATTTCGTGCAGAAAAACAGCGACCACGGCGGCGCAGATGTTGTGCTTGAAGTTGCGGGTACTGAGGATACATTCCGAATGGCTTGGGAGTGTGCAAGACCAAACGCAATCGTGACGGTTGTAGCACTTTATGACAAACCGCAAATTTTGCCGTTGCCCGATATGTACGGCAAAAATCTTATCTTCAAAACAGGTGGCGTTGACGGCTGTGACTGCGGCGAAATTCTGAAGCTTATTGAGCAGGGTAAGATTGACACGACACCGCTGATTACGCACACCTATCCGCTTGCGGAGATTGAGAAGGCTTATGAGGTTTTCGAGGGCAGGCTTGACGGGGTAATCAAGGTTGCGGTGAGAAATTGATACTGAAAAAGCGCATGCTTTGTTTAGAAAATGAGGCCTGCGTTTAGTTTTGTAATTTTCAGTTTGTTTAATAATCGCTTTTAATTTCTGTTATTGTAGATTATAAAGTTGACAGATATATCAAGTAGTTTAATTATCCTGCATGCAGGTATACAAGTAAGATAAAAAGATAATTACAAGTGCGGATGGTTTCTTCCGCACTTTCTTTGTTTATGCAGATGTAAATATATTTGTAGAAATTTGTTTTGCTACAGATTCTTCGTAGTCTATATTTAGAATTGATGTTATACTGAAACTGTAAACAAAACCCGAAACAATTTATGGAGGTAAAGATTATGGAGAACGAAAGAATTTATGCTAAGATTGACAGACTCAGAGACAGTATTGAAAATTCAGATTTGACAGAAATTGAAAAGAGCAGCATTCTCAGAAACATTCAGGACCTCAGGGGACAGAAGGTCAATATCCTTATTACAGGTGCAACAGGATGCGGAAAGAGCTCGACGATCAATGCATTGTTTGGCAAGGAAACAGCTAAGGTAGGAATTACACCTGATCCTGAAACAACTGCAATTGAGCGTTATGATTATGACAATCTTGTCCTTTGGGATAGTCCGGGTCTTGGGGATGGAAAGGAAGCTGACATCAGGAATTCAAAGATGATTATTGATAAGCTCACGGAAACGGACAGTGAAGGAAATGCACTTATCGATCTTGTTCTTGTAATTCTTGACGGAAGCTCCAGGGATCTTGGAACATCATATCAGCTTATCAATGAAGTAATTATTCCAACACTTGATCAGAGCGACAGGACTGACAGAATTCTTGTTGCAATCAATCAGTGTGATGTTGCAATGAAGGGACGTCATTGGGATAAGGAAAACAATAAGCCGGAGCCTGAACTTGTGGCGTTTCTTGAAGATAAGGTAATGTCTGTTCATCGTAGAATCAAGGAAGGGACAGGCGTTGACATTATGCCTATTTATTATAGTGCAGGTTACAAGGAAAATGGGGAAGAACAGAACCCATATAATCTTTCGAAGCTTTTGTACTTTATCATTGAGCATACACCGAAGAAGAAGAGACTTGTTTATGCACAGAACATGTCACAGGATCCATATGTATGGCAGGATAACGATGAAGTGATGGACTATAAGGAGAATATCGAAAAGAGTTTCAAGGAAACTCTTGTTGAGAGCATTACAAGCGGTGTCCAGATTGGTTCAGCAATCGGTGAGGCTTGGTTCGGAACACCAGGAAGGGTAATTGGCGGAGCAGTAGGAGGCATTTTTGGTGCTGTCGGAGGCTTCTTCAAGGGCTTGTTCGGAAGATAATAACATTCGCGATATGTGCTGAAAATGAATTCCGTTACACAATCAGGGAGGAAAACAATGAACAGAAATTACAGAGCAGATGATATTGACTATAGGTTGGACAGTGCCGGCTTTTACCCACTTGATGTACTGGTAACGGGATGCACAGGAGCAGGAAAGTCTACAACCCTCAACAGCCTTTTCGAAAAGGCTGTTGCAGGTGTGGGCTATGGTTCGGATCCTTATACTATGGAGGTTACTCCATATCTGTTTACAGAAAAGGTACGGCTCTGGGATACCCCGGGGCTTGGTGATGGTGTTGCATCGGATCGTATTCACGCAAATAAGCTGAAGGATATCTTATGGGACACGTGTACTATCGAAGATGAAGAATACGCCCTTATTGATATGGTGTTGGTTATTGTAGACGGTACTGTTCGTGACCTTGGAACAGCATATCATCTGATCGGAGATGTAATTGCACCGAACATTCAGACGGATAGAATTCTTGTTGCTGTTAATCAGGCTGATATGGCAATGAAGGGAAGACATTTTGATTACTGTAATTGCAATCCTGACACAGAGCTTACAAAGTTCCTTGATGAACAGTCGGAATCTGTAAGAAGGCGTATTAGCGAAACAACAGGAGTGACTATTGAAAGGCCTGTTTATTATTCTGCAGAATACAACTATAATGTGGATGGATTTTATGATTATATTATTGATCATATTCCGAGCTGTCGCCGAAAGTTAAAGACAATGGCTTAATATAATTTGACATATTTGCCAAAAAATAGTTGAATTGTTGAAATAAATATGTTATAATATCTATATATTGTAATGAATTATATTAAATTCAAATAAATTGGAGGCAGATTGTATGAACCATAAGAACAAGTCAAAAATCAAGGCATCAGGATTTAAGTCCGCTTTTATTGTAGGTGATAAAGTAGTAACAACATCCTTTGGTAAGGGAAATGCAGCCATTCTCGAAAAGGAAGTTACAGATGATGTTGTAAGAGAGCTCAACGCAAGTGATAGCAATTACAATCTTAACATTGCAACTGAAAAAGGACGGAAGAAATACAAAATAAAGGGCAGATGGATTAATAACTTTAATAAGGATAGCAATTCAGGTGAGAAGAATATTGTTGTTACCGGCGATGATCCCCGTGAGTATTCAATAATGAGAGATGACAGCAACGAAAGAATTGGTATGGATGTTATCCGTATCAAGGATAAAGTCGAAGAAGAAATTTTTGGGAAAGCTTTTTCTGAAGATAATATTCACATTCAGCTTGCTTACAATATTCTTGACATTCAGAAGATTCTCGCTGTTTATGTCAATAATATTGTTTATTCGCTGAATAATCTGGCGCACAGAAAAAATGGTTCGGATTTCATTGGTATGTTTCCGTCATGTTCTACATTGGAAGATTTGCGCGCAGATGAAAAGTTGCGCAAAAAATTTGAACAATTTACAAATGATATCTTCCCATATATGTTTTATCATCCTGCTGTTTTCTATGAGCAAATCGAAAATGATAATAACAATGATAAAAAGAAAGATGATTTATTTACATTGTTCAGAATCCTTTCAGATGTAAGGCAAAGCTGTGTTCACAGCGAAAACTCTATGTATGTTTATGATGTATATGCTAAAAATGATACACATATCAAGGAAAAACGCAAATATCTTGATAAGATGTACAACAAGAAAATTAGTCAGGTTAATGATGATTTTGTAAATAATAACAAGACAAATCTTTACATTCTCTATAAACTTTATAATATCGGATCTGCTGAACAGAAATCTGAAATTGTAAACAGTTACTATAAATTTATTGTGACACAAGAATCAAAAAATCTTGGATTCAGCATCAGGGAAATCCGTGAGCGAATGCTTGAAAAATATCTGGGTAAGATTAAGGAAAAAGGCTACGATTCCATCAGAGGAAAAATGTATACCCTTATTGATTTTATCATTTACAGATATTATACTGACGCAAGCAACGCTGCTGTTGCAGAAAGATTTGTCAATAGTCTGAGATCCAGTTTATCTGATGAGGCGCGGATCAAGCTCTACGATGACCAGAGCAACTCCGCTTTCAAAAATCTCAAGAGTATTCTTAATAGTCTTATAACTATGGTGAATGCACGGAGCATCTGTGATCTTATAACTGAAGCTGAACGTACTATTGAAATTGATATTGCTGAAATAAAAATTAAGCAAGAAGCAACGTATTTTGTAAAAATGCTTTATGTTCTTACGCTTTTCCTTGATGGCAAGGAAATCAATGAGCTCATCAGTTCACTCATCAACAAGTTCGATAATATTGCAAGCTTTATTTGTGTAATGAAGGAATGCGGTATTCCTTGTAATTTTGAAAATGAATATAAGTTTTTTGATGGCAGTGAAAAAATTTCAAGAGAACTCTGTACACTCAAGAGCTTTGCAAGAATGAAGATTGAAATTCCGAAAGTAACCAAAAAGATGTATAATGACGCTGTTTGTATACTTGGTCTTAAGGATAAGGAAGGAAATCTTATTCTTGAATATAATGATGAACTTTATACATATCTTATGAAGTATGTCGATAAAAAGCTTTGTGTTTCAAAGGAAAGTGGCAACAAGAAAGATACAGGAATGAGAAATTTCCTTATTAACAACGTCATCAAATCACGCCGTTTCTGGTATGTTATTCGATACATAAATCCTCAGAATGCACGCAGGCTTATGAATAACAGTGCGATTGTCAGATTTGTTCTTGAAAGACTCCCTGAAGAACAGATTGAAAGATATTATAAATCTGTAACTGAATATTCCGATGTCGTTCCTACCGTAAACGAACAAGTAAATCACCTCTGTAATATGTTGTTGGGGATGAATATTAATTATTTTGAATCTGTTCCTCAAAAAGCTACCAGAGATAAGCAGGATATCATTAAAAAGGAACGCTACAAGGCAGTAATCGGGTTGTATCTGACGGTGCTGTACCTGCTTACGAAAAATCTTGTCAAGGTCAACTCTCGTTACACAACAGCTTGTTGTTGTCTTGAAAGAGACAGCAAGCTTCACGGACTTATTGAATATGATAAGCATGGAAAGCCTGATTATGAAAATTTCTGCGGCAGGCTTGTCGAAAAAGCACTTGAAGAAAAATGGATAAACAAGCAGTATAGGGGATATTTCAGAAAGGCGGATAAACCAAGAAATAAAGAAGCAGGTAATGACCGTAAGCATTATAACAAGCAACTCCATAAATCTTTCAGAAATGCAATTGTGCATTTGAATGCCGTTATGGAAGCGGACAAGTATATTGATGGTATCAAAAATATTGATTCTTACTTTATGATTTACCATTATATTATGCAGAGATATTTGTCTAATGGTCAAAAGCAGGGGTGGTTAGGAAATTCTCCTGCTGAAAAGCAGCTTGAAGCAGCAAAACAGCATAACACCTATTCAAAGAATGTTGTAAAGGGTCTGTGCTTACCTTTCGGTTATAATCTTTCCCGTTTCAAGAATCTTACAATAATGGAAGTATTCAACCGTCAGGAAATTCTGGAGGAGCGTAAGAAAAATGCATTGGAGAACAATGCATAAAATATATGGCAGATGAGCGGAATGCTTGTCTGCCGTATTGATAAGGAATAGCTGAACATTGACAAATCAACGTATATGTGATATGATATAATTGTGTTAAATGAATAACACGTTCTGCTACCTTAGCAACCTTTTGGTTGGTAAGGTTCTACAACTTAACTTCGCGAATAACCTCACCAAGACGAAGTTCTGCTACCTTACCAAACGGTAAGACAGCCACATTGTAATCAAAATAAAAAACACGACCTTTTTCGAGGTCGTGTTTTTGTTTTGCTACAGATTCTTCATAGAGAACTGTCGGATAAGCTGTTATAATGTAATTGTAAGAAAGAAACGAAACAATATGGAGGATGATTATTATGACAAAGTCACAGCGTGCAGCATGTCACACAGCAATTCACACAGCAAGCGTTGCTTGCGCAGCAGTAGGCGCGGGTCTTGCACAGCTCCCGTGCAGCGACAATCTTATTATTACGCCAATTCAGCTTACAATGTCGGTGGCTCTTGCAAAGGTATTCAATCTTGAACTTGAGCAGGGGGCACATAAGGCGGCAATTGCTTCTGCAACAGCTTCGGCGGTCGGCAGGGCGGCTTCTCAGGTTGCTGTCGGATGGTTCCCGCTTTTCGGCAACGTGATTAACGCGACAACCGCCGCATCACTGACAGAAGCGGTGGGATGGATCATTGCAAAGGATTTCGAAAAGCGTGCGGCAGTAAGATAAGACAAGCGTCTGAATTGCAGAGAGCGTAACTGCTTTCTGCAATTCAAAGCTACCGTTTTGCTACAGATTTGACATTTTCTTTTATAAGTAATAATGATATACTTGAATCAGGAAAGAAGAAAGGAAGCGATGAGATGAACTGTACTTTTGAGTATGCAGGTTTTATGAGAAGCAGCGTAGCGGATGGCCCCGGTATCAGAAGTGTATTTTTCTTTCAGGGGTGCTCAAGAAACTGTCCGGGATGTCACAATTCCGATATCAGCACTCATGGAAACGGTAAGAATATCAGCATTGAAGCTGCGGTTTCACTCATTGAGTCAGGATGCCGCAATCATTGCATCACAATTTCAGGCGGTGAGCCACTTGAACAGCCTGACGCACTCAGAATGCTTCTTCGTAGTTTGAGAAAGAAGAAGTATAATATTTGTCTGTACACTGGTAATTCAATTGGTGATGTACCGAGAGATATTCTTGAACTGCTTGATTATATCAAGGCAGGTAGCTTTGTTATGAGTCTTCGTGACGGCAAGAATCCTTATGCAGGCTCGTCAAATCAGCATATGTACAGCGTTATAAACGGAGAAATCGGAGCAATGATTGCTTAATGGAGGTAGTTGTTATGAACGAAAAGAGAACACTTGCGAACAGAAAGTATACAGCATCAGGAGTACTTGCCGATGCCGGTAAGAGTGTAGTTACCGAAAGACTTTTCAGAGAGGTAATTCCTCAGATAAATGCGGAAGAACACAGAAACTGCATTTCACATATTCACGATCTTGAATATTACGATACTTCACATAATTGTATCGGTGTGTCAGCGTCAAAGCTTATCGGAGAATGCAACAGAGGTTTTGCCGTAGCGCTTAACAAGCTTCATCGTGCACTTGTTAATATTACAAATCTTCAGTCAGGCGGTATTGGCATTATCAATGCAGACGCAGATCTTGCAGGATACATTGAAAATGAAACAGACGAAGAAATCATTGATGCGTTCTGTATGCTTTTTGAAAATCTTAACCTTTATTCCAGAAAGGGCTGTGAAAAGCCGTATGTTACTTTTAATGTAGGGCTTGACACATCGGAAAACGGAAGAAGAGTAACGCATCTTATTCTTGATACTATCCTCAGAGGTGACAGCGATGGGCATCCGTTTATTTTTCCAAATGTTGTTTTTAAGCTCAGCAATGCAGTGAATTTTGATAAGAGTTCACCAAACTATGACCTTTTCAGATTTGCTGCAAAGGTTACAGCACAGCGTATGATCCCTACATATTTCAATTGTGATCATAGTTCAAATTCGGTATACCCTCCTGAACTTATCGGAATTATGGGATGCAGATCAAGGGTAGCGGCAAATATCAATGGCGAAATCGGCGCAATCGGAAGAGGAAATATTGCTTGTTCAACAATCAATCTTCCGCAGCTTGCACTCAGGTCAGGAAGAAATCCTGAACGCTTCAACGAGCTGCTTTTTGAGGTAATGGAGCATACAGCCGAATTGCTCATCCATCGTTTCAAGTCGCTTTGCAAGAGTGATCTTGTTCCTGAAATTGAATCAACAGGAATATATATGAACAGTGAAAATGGTAATGCAGAAGAAATGTATTGCAACGGTACACTTTCTATCGGCTTTATCGGTATCTGGGATGCGGTTTCGATCCTTTATGATGTAAAGCTTGAAACAGCAGATGATTACAGAAGTTACTATTCAAAGGCATACAGAATTGCTGAAATGATGAATGGTTTCGTGAAGATGAAGAGCGCAGATACAAGTATGAATTTTTCGCTTCTGGCTTCTGCGGCAGAAGGGGTAACAGGAAGATTTGCAGAGCACGACAAGGCATTGTGGGGAAATGAAGGAGTATGCAGCAGAGGTTTCTATACAAATTCGTTCCACATTCCTGTTGATACGGATATTTACTTTATGGATAAGATTGAACTTGAAGCTCCGTTTCATAGACTTTGCAGCGGCGGATGTATTACCTACGTTGAATTTGCAGAAATTCCCGGAGAAAATATTGAAGCGATTATTGAAGCTGTACGATATGCTCATGATAATGACTGTAATTATTTCGGGATTAACTTTCCGTTGGATTATTGTGATGATTGTGGTTGGAACGGAAGTACAGTTCATAAGTGTCCGCTTTGCAATTCAGAAAATGTGACAAGGCTCAGACGTGTTTCGGGTTATCTTTCAAAGGACACAAGTTTCACAGATGGTAAGAGAGCAGAGCTTATGCGCAGAAGAAGACATTTCCATTGATTTTTAGTTGTACGGCACAAAAAGAAGCTGAAACATTCTCTGTTTCACACTTCTTTTTGTGTTGAAAAGCGATAGTTTGAATGGTATAATGAAATATATACTATATTACTTGATCAGGAGAAAAGGGTTATGAATTTATTTAAGGATAATTTTAAGATGCTTTCAGAAGTAGCTCGACTCTTTTATGTTTATGGGTGCTTTTCAAATACGGATTTTAATGATAAAGTAATTAAGGAGAAAATAAATAATTCTCTTTTTAACACCGAAGACACATATAATAAATGGCATCAGCCTGTACAGTTTATTTTAGAGAAAATGGTTGGAATACCAATAAATCAACGAAATCAAACCAAATTCCAGCACATATCAAATGATAGATATAGCCGTGAGGTGCTTGGACTTGTAAATTTGTATCACTTCTGTGGAAAAAAACAAATGAAAGGCTGTACTATCGAGTATGTAAATAGGATATATAACATGAATGGGGTTAAATCCAAATTCAATAAAACAAAATGGTACAGTGAGGTTGAAGAATATTTCGGAACTGATGCTCGTAAGGATTCGTTATTCTATATGGATGCAGGAAAAGCTAAATTCAGTGATGAAGAATTTGTACAGTTGTTCAATGCTCTTATGTTCTATAATGGGAAAGCACCTTTCAGTGTTCCTGGGTATTTTGCATGTGATAAAATAAATGATTATATGAAGTTGTCGGATAAAAAGATAATCTCTGATATTGTTGCACCTGTTTTTGAATATAACAACATTGACAGACTTCTAAATGATAATGCAGTATATACTATATTTGGCGCAATGAAAAATAAAGGCTTAATAGAGTTCAAGACAAGAAAACAAGAAAAGCAAAAGATAAAGGAGCCTATTAAAGCACTTCCATTAAAGGTAATGTATGAGTTTCAAAGTGGAAGAGGCTGGGCTATAGTTTGGCAAGATGAGATAAAATGTTACAGGCTTGATGATATGTTTGAAGTGGAAATATGTAAAGATAAACCAAGTGAGTCAACAGTAGAAATTGCCAATAGTGAGCTTGATGACGTTCTGAATAAAATGTGGCTTTCTCCTTCGAAGAACAAAGCGGAATATGTTGTAATTGACTTTGACGATTGCGTAGCAAATGTAAATAAAATAGTTCCTGTCGGCAAGGTAACAAAAACAGCAAGACACAAATGCCGTTATGAAGCCAATCTGCTAAATTTTAAGGATATCGTACCTTTTGTAAGAAGATATGGAAATAAGATACACATTTCCAAAGATGATTCACCTGTTTTATATGCATATGTAAAAAAAGATATAAGAAAGGCGTTGGAGAAATATGGAGCTTTTTAATGTATATGACAGCCATATAATCAGAGCATTACCTTTTGTTGTGAATAAGCTTAGATCTGAAGGTGAAATGAGCAAGTTAATACTTAAAGAACTCATTGAAAAAATTATAGATGTGAATTTTGATGATGACGGCACGCAAAGCAGTATGCTTGAAGATAAGCGCATAAAAGATGTATATTTTGATACTGATAATCAGAAAGAGGGTGACTTGTTCTGTTGGGAAAAGAAAGACGACACTGATTATATTAGTCTGTATGAAATAGGTGACATTCCTTTCCCTATCGTCTTCAGCAGACAGGAAAAGGAATACATCCGACTTATGCTTGAGGACAAGGAAGCGCGCTGCTTTATGAGTGAGGAGCTTATTGCAAAACTCAGAGATGAGTTTGATAGGCTGGGCGGATATGATGTTTCGCACATAACAGGAAACTATATTGAACGTGAGGTTGTGACGGAAGAAATTGATGAGAGTCAGATGCGTAAGCATATTCTTGTGATTGCTGAGGCTTTGCGGCTTGGCAAGAAAATAAAGTATGTTTATGCATCAAGGGATGGAGAATATGAGGGCATAGGCTCGCCGTACAGATTTATGTATTCGCTCAGAAACCGCGTAATTTGTCTTGCACTTCATCCTGATGGCCCGAAAATGCGTTTTATAAAAATGAATGTCAGCCGTTTCAAAAGCGTGGAACTTACAGATATTGACATTGATTTCGACCCCGAGGAGCAGTTTTACAAAAAACAGAGAAGACGTCTTATTCTCAGAACAGATAATAATAGGAGCAAAAAATCTGTTGAGAGATGTATGAGAATTTTCAGTTCGTACAAGCGCAGGACCGTTTATGACAAGAAAAGCGATACGGTAAATATTGCCCTTGACTTTTACTGTTTTGATGAGGAATCAATTATCAATGATATTATTTCTCTTGGAAGCACAGTTGAAGTAATTGAGGTTCAGCGGTATGACGAAATAAAAAAGAAGTATGTAACAGATACAAAGAGCACTCTGCGGGAGACCGTTATAAAGAGGCTTTTGCAGATGTATAACAATATGCCGTAAACACATACAAGTTCATAGTTTGTCAATATTCGATATGTTGACAAATTATGAATAAAGCCAAGCTATTTTACCTTTTTATGTAAGAAATTTGACTTTTCACGATAATTTTATAGTGTGTATTGACAAAATAAAGCGAATATGGTACACTATAATTGTGTTAAATAAACAACACGTTCTGCTACCTTGCCAACCTGTTGGTTGGTAAGGTTCTACAACTGGTTTACCCAATACGAGTTTTGTTCTGCTACCTTACCAAATGGTAAGGTTCTACAACTTAATAGCACTAACGATAAAGGATGCCTTGGTGTTCTGCTACCTTACCAAATGGTAAGGTTCTACAACATTCTCTCGTTACGTCTTTAGCGAAATCATGTTCTGCTACCTTGCCAACCTGTTGGTTGGTAAGGTTCTACAACCATAATCACGTTTATAAACATTTTCTTCTGTGTTCTGCTACCTTGCCAAATGGTAAGGTTCTACAACCATTAAACATCTTTCACGTTCCTGTTCTGCTACCTTACCAAACGGTAAGGTTCTACAACTGGAACCATCTGGGTTGAGATAAGACTCAGGTTCTGCTACCTTACCAAATGGTAAGGTTCTACAACCATTAATTATTCTGGTAATACTGAATTACAGGTTCTGCTACCTTACCAAATGTAAGGCGAACTATATCCACACAAAAAAAATAAAGGACAATATGATCTTTGGGATCATATTGTCCTTTGATGTATAAAAGGGTGATTTATATGCTTATTTATTCAACTCGTTTCAGGGTTACTCCCGAATTCAGCAAGAGTGAATTTGTAAAAAATATTGCTGATTGGAACAAGGAGAGTTCTTACCCCATAGCTGACATTGAAGAAAACTCGTTTTCATTTATTGCGGGTGATGATGACAGAAACATAGAGGTTACCGAACTTGCTGAAAAGAATATTATTGCGGCAAGAATACATATAAGCAACAACGGCGGCGAATGGGATACCGACCTTATTCTCAATTACGGTACGGCGGTGATTTCGGTATATGTGAACAGGACGGTTGCCGACAGCACTGTAAATATATCTTCGAGAGGCGGAGTACCGAATTTTGTTTCTCAGATAATTGAGCGTGGCTTTGCAGGGAAATGCTGCGGACTTGACATTACGTCAAAGGCAATCTGCATTTCCGACAAAGAAATACTTGAAGCCGCTGTAAGCACCTCGGACAGATATTCACTGCCGATTGTGTATCTTTCTTCGACCGCAGAAATCAATGCGGACAAGCTTGCTGAAAAGCTTGCAGGACTTGCTGTTGTTGTAAGCGACAGTGAAAGTGTACTTAAAGATACATATCCCGACCCGATTTATGTGTTCTTCCCACACAGGAATACTCCTCCTGTTTCGTTTGGTGCATATCCTTATCACAGGGAAATTCAGTGGATTGTTTACGATTATCTCAACAGAAGAGAGTATGAAAAGCTTGAAAGCTGGGACGGTATTCAGAATGAAAAGATTGCTTCATCAGGCAGAAATGCACTTACAAAACTCAGGGATGTTTGTGCTGACAATGAAGCCCTTATAGATATGTGTTGTGAACTTGAAAAACGTATCGATGAGGAGTCTGACGCAAACAATGAACTGAACCGCGAGATAGGACGTTTGCGTGCAGAAAATGCAAGGCTTATGAATGAAAATGAGCGTATGCGTGAAAACGGCAGGCCGCTTATTATGTACGGCAAGGAAGAGGATTTGTATGCTGATGAACAGCGTGAGATAATTATGGAAATTATTTCTGATTACCGAAAAAATACAGCCGATGACACAAGAAGAGCAGATATAATTGATTCTGTTGTAAAGGCCAATCCTGTCAAAGGGATACCCGAAAAAAACAAAAAAATCATAAAACAGGCTATTGATGGTTATACAAATTTTGATACAACGAAAATAAATCAGGCTCTTGCCGAAGTGGGCATAGAAATTATTGCTCATGGAAAACATTATAAAATTGCACTCAATGGTGATCATCGATATGTATGTGAAGCTGCGGCTACCTGCAGTGATAGTGGCAGAGGCGGAAAAAACCTTGTGTCCGAAATAAATAAAAAGATGTTTTAAACTAAAAGCTGTACAAGGCGATTGATTCTCCTTGTACAGCTTTTTTATGCCTTAAAGTTATAGAGCGTTTCTGCAATAAATTCAATATCCACGGTTTCTGAAATTCCGTTGATGATTTCTTCGGCCGGCTTGTATGCCTGTGGTGCTTCATCAAGGGTGTTTTCATTTACGGACCAAGTATTTACACCATCCATTGATGAGATATAATCCTCCATTGAAAGCTGCTGCTTTGCGGCTGAACGGCTCAACTGTCTGCCTGCTCCGTGGGGAGCGGAGTGATTCCAGGCTGAATTGCCCTTTCCTCGTCCTACAATAATTCCGTCACGCATATTAAGAGGAATACACAGATGCTGACCTCCTTCTGAAGCAACAGCACCCTTACGGATTACGATTGCCGTATGCTCGTTGTCATACCAGTCAACATAATTATGCACTGTGTCAAAGCGATCAGTTAAGATAATGTTATCTTCACGGGTAAGATATTCAATGATTGCATCAGAAATGCAGCGACGGTTTTCTTCTGCAAAATCCTTTGCACGAAGCATACAGTCGATATAGCTGTCATAAAGTTCATCTGTAATATATGCCTGATCCTGCGAAACCTGAGGAAGATTTTCAATTTCACGGGTAATGAGCTGATGTTCTTCAGAAGTTCGTGCAGTACGATGTCGTTCGACAAGTGCCCTCTTCTTACGTTCATCAATAACGCTTGCTCTTGACTGGAAATACTTGCAGATATATGTGCCAAGACTACGGCTTCCTGTATGAACAGCAAGCATATATCTGTTATCGGAAATACGGTCAATTTCAATAAAATGATTTCCACCGCCAAGCGTACCCATACTGTTGAGAAAATGCTCTGCCATATCTTCCTTACGAATAACACGGCAGATATGCATAACATTTTCCGCAAGACTATCTGTATCCTTCACCTGTGGACACGGTGAGGTGCGGATTTCGTTTCCGCTTGGGAGCTCAGACCTGATAAAACTATCAAGCTTATGGAAATCAATTGTTCTGTTGGTTTCAAAAATGGTTGTCATTACACCACAGCCAATATCTGTGCCTACGAGGTTAGGAACAACAATCTTTTCAGATGATACGGAGGTGAATCCGATTACGCAACCCTTACCGGCGTGACAATCCGGCATTATTCTGACCGTTGCAGATGCAAACATAGGATGAGTGCAAAGCTGCTGAATCTGTTCATAAGCTGTATCACTAATGTTATCTGAATATACAATGGCGGATGTGTATTCACCTGTGATTGTAATCATTTGGATTCCCTCCGTAATATAATTAACGCTTCTTTCCAAAGTGCCTTCCTGCTCCGCCTGCTCTCTGATTAAGGGGAGGATCGTGCTTGTTGATCTTTGCACGTTCGTGGTCATTGATGCGATCCTGTGAGGCTCTTCCATCAGCAACCTTGTATGCAAAAATGCAATTTTCATCGTTGATCTTGCCTGTGCGTTCGTGTTCACGTTCGCGTCTGTGAAGATCACATGTTACACCAAGGTACATAACTTCCTTGGTTTCTCCATGGAGAATACGGTATTCTCCCTTTGCCTTTGGAATAACCCTTGTTTCATTCGGGTCAAGTGGGTGAACTTCCTTTGGTCTTCCTGACTTGTAAAGCTGCATAATATCATTTCCTTTCGTTTTTCTTTTCCCTTTCGGTATATTTATTGTACAACAAAAGGAATTTGAAGTATATGCAGAATCTGTAGCAAAAGAGAGTGCCTATCCAATGATATTATTGTAACACGTAATTTATTCTGTTTCAAGATAAACATAATATAAGAAGTTGCAATCAGATAAGAAAGTTCGCAGACTTTTTAAAATGATTTTTGGGGGATACAGCATTATACTTAAAATGCATATTAGTGTTGTAAAAATGAAGAAAGGATGCTGAATGATTTTGTACAAGGCAAATAAAAACTTTTATATGAGTAAATTGTTACATGGTAAGACCGCTGTCCTTACCTGTTTAGTTATTGCAATAGTGTTTCTTGCAGTAGTGAATCTTTGCGGTTTTATCGTAGATAAACAGCTTTCGGATTGCTCAACAGTGCTGAAAAATACAGTAAGTGAAGGGTTGCTTGCAGTATTTGCATTGTTTATGCTGAAAATTACAGCAGGCTTTGATAGACTTCGTGGTGGAGATTTTACACAGTTCAGACAGCTTAAGCGCAGAAGGAAAATAAGTATGTTATCTTTTTTAGTTTTTGCTGTTGTGGTTCAATCAATCAGAGCATTTCGCGGGCATTCATTTTCAGAATTGCGTCCTGTAGGTGATATATTTTTATTTGTGCTTTTTGTGCTGTTTATCGGAATTGCTGAGGAGGCTGTTTTTCGTGGAGTAATTGCTGAAAGCATGCTTTGTACTTTCGGTAAGGATAAGGACGGAAGACATTTAGCGGCATTTGTTTCGGGAATTGTTTTTGGAATGGTACATCTTTCGAATATGGCAGATGCTGATGCAGTGGGAGTGTTGGTGCAGTCTGTTGGCGCAAGTGTTATTGGTATACTCTTCACAGAAGCATATTATTCGTTCCGTTCGCTGAAGGTGACGATTATTCTGCACGCAGGAATGGATTTTTTGGCAATGCTTGAATTTGGTCTGTTTGAGGGTGTTTCCACCGCGCAGCTTGTATCAACGTATTCGCTGAGGATGATTATTCCGTATGCAATTATTTTTATGGTGTGGGTTGGTTATTGTAAGTCTTGCGATAAGGAGAGTAATGTGCAGGTAAAAGCAAAATTATCCTTTTAAAATTTTCTGTTTGACAAGCTTTCAAAATCAAGATGCAGGTATAAATCAAGGATATAGCACAAGGCTTAATGCCTGGCTATATCCTTTTTATCACTTTTCAAGTGATTGATACGATTAAAACTGTAGAAAGTCCTGGATCTCACCTTAATGGTTACGTGCTTCGCAGTGTTCAAAAAACGGTTACCAAAAAATACCTGTACAGATTTTTACCTAACCCATATGCTATAATATATGTAATAAGTAAAATTTGGGTGTAGGGTAATGTCGGGAAAAAATTTGTGTTCTATGTTGATGACGCAGATGATTATTATGAGGATGCCTGGGACGGGTATGATTGGTGAGTTGTGAAACGGTAAGAGTTCGAAAGGAGTGAAAAAATGATTTGTGCCGTAGTTGATGTGGAATGGTTGACTAATCCCGAACGTGACATAGTTCAGCTTGGCGGAATAATGATTGATACTGATGCGGATTTCAGGGAAAAGGATGTGTTTTACAGAAATATAAGAAGGATACATACGCCGGATAATTATGAGGATTTGTTTGAGCTTATGTTCAAGAATGCCGCTACCGGTCCGGAGGTTGATATGTCAGACGCTGCACGGGATTTTGCAGAATGGATCAGGTCATGTGAAGTAATAATGGTATGGGGTGAGCAAAGCAAACATAATCTTGAGAATATATTTGCAGAGCATGGCATTGAGAAAAAGGAAATAATTGATTTTCAGGAAAAGCTGATTGACAAAGAGCGTATTTCATTTAAAAAAATATGCAGACGCAACGGCATTGCCATAACCAAAGCGCTTCATCATTCAATGAATGACTGCGAATATCTGGTGCAGGTTATCAAGGCAGAGGCTGAAAAAGATCCGACGATTCTGTATGGAGAAGAAATAAATCAGGACGTTGTGATTGCCAGACTTTGCAGTAAGCTTGGCATGAAGCTGCGGATAAAATTCGGGTTTTATTTTGTATATACGAATATATCGTCCTGGTATTTCAATAATGACGGAAAGAAAATCGTACTGCACCACGAGAATTTCAACAAGCGCAACAACGGACACAGTTGGGCAAATGATTATCATATCCAGGATAAAAAGTTCCCGAACGCAGAGGAGGTTATAAAGTATATTTATTATCATGATAAGGGAAGGTATAAGTATTTTTGAAAAAATACAATCAATAGATTATATTGACACTTAATATATGACACGGTAAAATTTATATATAAATTTCTCACATTAATATAAAATTTTATTTATATGTAATAAACCAAAAGCGGAGGAAGGTGAATTATGGTTTTTTGTGCTCATATTCGTGATAAAGACAAGACTATCCAATCTGTTTCGGAACATTGTATGAATGTAGCTAAGTTATCTCGTGCTTATGCAAATTCTGTATATTTGGATAATTGCGCAGAGATACAAGGTATAATTCATGACATTGGCAAATTATGCTTGGATTTTAATGATTACATAAATGGGTCTGATAAATTCAGAAGGGGCTCTATTGATCATAGTTTTGCGGGTGCAAAATATATATGTGAATTTGCGGACACGCTTGATAAGGGAAAATTGCATAGTGTTTCACGTCTTATAGCACGTACGATCATATCACATCACGGTCTTAATGATTGGATTGACGATGTTGGTACAGATTGCTTTGAAAAGAGAATTTTGAAAACAGATCGTTACGATGAAATTAAAGCAAATATTGCTGCTATGATTGATGAGAAAAAACTTGAAAAGTTGATGTGGTCTGCTTCAGAAGAATATGAAACAATAAGAAAGAAAATCAAACAAATATGTGATGGTGACGGAGAAAAATATGCTTTCTATATGGGGATGCTTGAAAGATTACTTCAATCCATACTGATCGATGCAGACAGAACTGATACAGCTGATTTTATGTCTGATTGCAAAACAGAAAAGCTTTTTGATACTCAGGCGTTATGGAAAGATATGAAAATCAGAATGTCAAGCAAGCTCGATAGCTTTGCAGATAAAAATGACAAAATTTCATTACAGCGAAAGAGCATTTCTGACAGGTGTGCAGAATTTGCAAAACATAAAGTGGGAATATGTAAAATGCTTGTTCCTACAGGTGGTGGGAAAACACTTTCTTCTTTACGTTTTGCTATAGATTATTGCTGTAATTATAATATGGAAAAAATAATATATATTGCTCCGTTTATGTCAATCCTTGAACAGAACAGTGATGTAATCCGTGCGGTTGCAGGAAATGAAATTTTTCTTGAACACCATTCGGATATTGTTTCAGAAATTGAAAATGAAAATGAGCTTTCTGAATATGAATTGCGCACAGAAAAGTGGGATAGTCCTGTGATTGCAACGACGATGGTTCAGTTTCTTAATACGCTTTTCTTAGGTAAAAGTTCTTCAATCAGACGAATGCACAGATTAAGTAAAGCTGTTATAATTATTGATGAAGTACAATCAATACCGCTCAAATGCGTCAAAATGTTTACTTTGGCTATGAATTTCCTTTCTGCAATTTGTGGTTGTACGATTATTGTCAGTTCTGCTACTCAGCCTGATTTCAGCAAAACGGGATATAATGTGAATTTTGATGAGCTTGACAGTATGACCGGTGACTATACTCAGGATTTTGAAATCTTTAAGCGTACTGATATAGTACCACAGATTGATAAATATGGTTATACATACGAAAAGGCAGCAGAATTTGTTTACAATAAATATATAGAGAACGGTAATATCTTGATTGTAGTAAATACAAAAGCTGCTGCACATTCGATATATGAACTCATTAAAAAAATATGCATTGAAAATAATGATGATGCTGAAATAATTCATCTCAGTACAAACATGTGCCCTCAGCACAGACGTGATAAAATATCGGAAATAAAATCATTGCTGAGTGCGAAAAAAGCAGTTATATGTGTCACAACACAGCTTATTGAAGCAGGTGTTGATATATCCTTCAAATGTGTTGTACGATCTTTGGCAGGAATGGATAGTATTGCCCAGGCAGCAGGACGGTGTAATCGTAATGGTGAAGCTGATGAAATATGTTCCGTATATGTAATAAATCTGCGTGATGAAAATCTTGGAAGCTTGCAGGAAATAAAAGATGCTCAAGGTATAGCAAATCGTATTTTTGATAGCAGCTGTACTGATTATCTTTCGGCAGATACCATAGGAACATATTTCAGATGTCTGTATTCTGAGGACAAAGATATTTCGTATAATGTTCGCGAAATTGGTGACACAATATTCAATTTGATTTCTCGAAATATAAAACGCTTTGAAATATGTAATAATAAGCAAATTAAATATTGTGGTCAGGCATTCAAAACAGCAGGTAAACTTTTTAATGTTATTGGCAGCAATACAACTGATGTGATTGTTCCATACAATGAGGAAGCAAGTGAAATAATCAGTAAGCTGAATTCTGACATTACTCCCAATGAAGCAATTGAAATTCTTCGCAAGGCACAGAAATATATTGTAGGATTATATAGCTCAACAAGCAAGAAACTTGCTGACAGCAATGGTATGTATGCATTAAAATGTGGTGCGATGGCACTGAATAAGGAATATTACAATGGCGAATATGGTCTCGATATTGATGGCGGAACAATGGAAACATTAATAATGTAAAAGGAGGTTAAAAGATGGATAAAACCAAACACAGGAATACTGTAGAATTTTCGGTATGGGGCAGATATGCACTTTTTACCGATGTTCTGACAAGGGCAGGCGGAGAAAAATCCACCTATATGATTCCGACGTATGAAGCTTTGAAAGGCATACTTCAAAGCGTGTACTGGAAGCCAACGATCGTTTGGTATATTGATTCAGTACGGATAATGAATCCTATCAGGACGGTTAGAAAAGGCATACGTCCGATTAAATACGGCGGCGGAAATGACCTTGCCTATTATACATATCTTGAAGATGTGCATTATCAGGTGAGGGCACATTTTGAATGGAATGAAAACCGTCCTGAGCTGGAGCATGACCGTAATGAACACAAGCATCACAATATCGCAAAGCGTATGATTGAACGTGGAGGAAGGCGGGATATCTTTCTTGGAACCAGAGAATGTCAGGGATACGTTGAGCCGTGTGTGTTCGGAGAGGGCGAGGGTGCGTATGATAACTGCGGTGAAATTCCATACAGTCTTATGTACCACGGAATAACCTATGCTGATGAGGCGACAAATCCTGATGATAAAGGAATGATGACGGTCAGATTCTGGAATCCTGTTATGAAAAACGGAGTAATTGATTTTGTTGCACCTGATGAATGTACTGTTAAGCGTCACATAAAGGAAATGAACATCAAGCCTTTTGGTAAGGAACATAACAATTTTATCGGATTTGAAGAATTTACAGGAGGTGAAGCAGATGGGTTGGACGGATGAGCTATACAAGATTTATGAAAACAATTGCGGTGAGCCTGATTTGCTTCCTGTTTCACATTCAACAGCGAATGCACAAATAGAAATTACCATTGATGAAGAAGGTAATTTCAAGGGTGCAAGGACTGTTGACAAGTCGGAAGCGGAAACAGTTATTCCCGTAACCGAGGATTCCGGTGCACGAAGCAGCGGAATATGTCCTATGCCTTTTGCGGACAAACTTGTGTATATTGCAGGAGATTACAGTACTTTTACAGATGGAAAGCGTTCTGATAATTCGGAGTATCATTCCAAATATATGGAGCAGCTTGGAAAATGGTGCAACAGCAAATTTTCACATAAAGCTGTCAATGCTCTGTATTCGTATCTTGAAAAGAGGACATTGATGCATGACCTTGTAAAAAGTGGAGTTCTTCTTGTCGATGAAAACAATGGCAAGCTCACTGAAAAGGTTAAAATTGCGGGTATTGACCAAGAGGATTCTTTTGTAAGGATTGTTGTGAATTATTCGGATATAATGCACGATGCAAAAACCTGGAAAGACATAACCCTGCATAATAGCTTTGTAAATTTTAATGGCAGTATTATGAGTAATAACGAGCTTTGTTACGCAACGGGAGAAATTTTGCCGACTACATATAAGCATCCTTCAAAAATACGAAACAGCGGCGATAAAGCAAAGCTTATTTCATCAAATGATGAAAGCGGATTTACATATCGTGGAAGATTTTCGGGTAAGGAAGAAGCCATATCTGTCAGTTATGATTTCTCACAGAAAGTGCATAATGCTTTGAAATGGCTTATATCAAAGAAAGGTATGAATTTTGACAATTTGACTGTTGTAGTTTGGGCAAGTCAAATGCAGGAACTTCCTGATATACGAAAGAATTTTTATGATGATTTTGATGAGGAGTTTCCTGAAACGGATAACGTACCTTCAACGGGTGAGCAGTATAATGAAGTGTTGAAAAAATGTATTTTTGGTTACGAGAATAAATTCAATGCGAACACAAAGGTTATGCTGTTAGGTCTTGATGCAGCAACAACGGGACGTTTATCTGTTTCACTATACACTGAGCTTGTTGGTTCAGAGTATCTGAGAAATATTGAAACCTGGCATAAAAACAGTGCGTGGTTGAGGTATAATGTCAAATTGGGGAAAAGCATCATAAATTCATTCAGTATTTATGACATTGCTGAATGTGCTTTCGGTACAGAGCAGAATGGGAAGCTGGAACGGCCTAAAATGTTCAATGATGTTGTTCTGCGCCTTATTCCTTGCATTACAGAAGGAAGAAAGATACCTGACGATATACTGAATAATCTGTATATAAAGGCATCAAACCCACTTGCTTATGATAAAGATTATAATCACCGCAGAATACTTGAAACTGCTTGCGGAATGATGAGATTTAATTCAATGATAAGATTCAATTCGAAAGGAGCAATATCTATGGCATACGATAAAAACGAAACCGACAGAAGTTATCTTTACGGTTGTCTGTTGGCAATCGCTGATAAGGCTGAAAGTGACACGTTTGAAAAAGGTGAATCAAGACCTACGAATGCAAAACGTTATTGGAATGCTTTTTCGTCACGTCCATATCAGACATGGCAGATAATCGAGGAACATTTACAGCCGTATCTTGATAAGTTAGGCAATTACAGAACAAGCTATGAAAAGCGAATTCAGGAAATTATGAATAAAATGGATTTGAAGGAGTTTGAGGATAACAGCAAGCTTAAACCATCATACCTGCTTGGTTATCATCATTATCTTTCCTATATGTACACAAAAACAACTGAAAACAATGAGGAGGTTTAATTATGAGCACATTACAGAACAAAATCGATTTTTCTGTCATTATTACTGCAACAAACGCAAATCCTAACGGTGACCCTCTTAACGGTAACCGTCCGAGAGAAAATTATGATGGTTTTGGTGAGATTTCCGATGTATGTATAAAGCGCAAAATCAGAAATCGCCTTCAGGATATGGGGGAAAAGATTTTTGTACAGTCAGATGATCGTTGTGATGATGGTTGCGATAGTTTGAGAAGTCGTGCTGAAAATAATGAAACACTTAAAAAGCTTGGCAAAGGAAAGAATACAAGCCGTGACGAATATGCAAAGGCTGCTTGCGAGGAATGGATTGACGTAAGAAGTTTTGGACAGGTGTTTGCTTTCAAGGACTCTGAGGTTTCGGTTGGAGTAAGAGGCCCTGTAAGCATTCAGCAGGCAATAAGCGTTTCACCTGTTGATATTGTAAGTATGCAGATTACAAAGAGCGTTAACGGCGAAAGTGGCAAGAAAGGTAAGTCCTCTGATACAATGGGCAACAAGCATCGTGTAGAATTTGGTATGTATGTAATCAACGGAAGTATAAATTGTCAGCTGGCTGAAAAGACAGGCTTTACGGATGAAGATGCTGAGAAAATCAAGGCAGCACTTGTTACTCTGTTCGAGAATGATTGCTCATCTGCTCGTCCCGAGGGCAGTATGGAAGTGTGTCGTATATACTGGTGGAAGCATGATAGCAAAACACCTAAATATTCTTCTGCAAAAGTACATCGACAGCTTGAAATAAAAATCAAGGATGATATTGGACGTCCTAAGTCATTTAATGATTATGATATTACTCTTAATCAGATTGACGGCATAAATGCTGAAATCATTGATCTTGTATAATGTATAGCGAAGATGAATATTTGCTGCTTTCAGGAATACAACATTTTGTATTCTGCCGTCGTCAATGGGCACTAATTCATATTGAGCAGCAGTGGGAGGAAAACTACAGAACTGTTGACGGCAATATTATGCACAGAAATGTTCATGACAGTGGATTTTATGAAAAAAGAGGGGATGTTATCACAGCCAGAGCCATGGCTGTGTCATCATCCCGACTTGGTGTGAGCGGAGAATGTGACGTTGTTGAATTTCATAAAAACAGCAATGGTACAGAAATATTTGGTCTGGACGGTAAATATAGTGTCATTCCCATAGAATATAAACGTGGTGAACCGAAAGAAGATGACTGTGACATAATGCAGCTTACGGTACAAGCAATGTGTCTTGAAGATATGTTATGTTGTGAAATTTTGTATGGCTATTTATATTATGGAGAAACACGACACAGAACAAAGGTAGATTTCAATGTGGAATTGCGTGAACAAGCAGAAAAGATTATCAGCGAAATGCATAGTTTGTCTAAAAGTAAGCATACACCGAAAGTGAAGCGTACAAAGGCATGCAATGCCTGTTCGCTTAAGAATATATGTCTTCCGGTTATCTGCAGTAATTTAAGTGCCCATGACTATATTATAAAAAGGATAGGAGAAGGTGTGGATTGAAATCACAGCTCATCAAGACGGCTTATCTGCGCCATCTGTCACCCTCTTCGAGAGGGTGTGGATTGAAATCTGTCCTCATCTGTAAGCTTACCCTCAACGTTAAACGTCACCCTCTTCGAGAGGGTGTGGATTGAAATCCAATCATTAACTGGACCATGTACCGTTTTTGTTGTCACCCTCTTCGAGAGGGTGTGGATTGAAATCTGTTGAGCCAAACACAACATATACATTGGGTTGGGTCACCCTCTTCGAGAGGGTGTGGATTGAAATCTGTTGAGCCAAACACAACATATACATTGGGTTGGGTCACCCTCTTCGAGAGGGTGTGGATTGAAATCTGTTGAGCCAAACACAACATATACATTGGGTTGGGTCACCCTCTTCGAGAGGGTGTGGATTGAAATCTGTTGAGCCAAACACAACATAT
>CALATN010000171.1 GCA_937891895.1 uncultured Clostridia bacterium | reverse complement strand
GCCCGAATTCAATATCATCCTTATCAAGGGTGAAGACTTTACAAACGAGCTCGTTGCAGCAATTCACCGCGGCGACACACCTGCCTTCAAGGAGAAGTACCGCTCGGCAGACGTTCTGCTTATAGACGATATCCAGTTCCTTGAAGGAAAAGAGGGTATCCAGGAAGAATTTTTCTATACTTGACAAATGCATTTTGAAGCAGTGATGAAGCTGCTTACCCATTACGGAACAACTTACCGACTATCCGCTTCGAGTGTAGCCGCTAAAGGATAATAGTTAGTCCTCCGACCAGTGATGCGGCTGGTTAATATATGAACGGAACAAAGCCTGTCTAATATAAAGATGGGCTTTGCAATGTAAAGATAAAAAAGTAAAAACGGAGGACAAGTCGATGAAAGATTTGAGAGTTTTTACAAATGATGAATTTGGAGCAATCCGTACAGTACAGATGAATGATGAGACTTATTTTGTAGGAAAAGATGTAGCGGAAGCACTTGGCTATACAGATACCGACCAAGCCATGCGTAAACATGTTGCAGAAGATGATAAGCTGACCCGTCAAATCGACGGCACAGGTCAGAAAAGAAATATGACAGTAATCAGCGAATCCGGATTATACGCATTAATCTTTGGAAGTAAGCTGGAATCAGCTAAGAGATTTAAACATTGGGTGACAAGTGAAGTTCTTCCGTCAATTCGCAAACACGGTATGTATGCTGTTGATGAGTTACTGGAAAATCCGGATATAGCAATAAAAGCATTTACAGCATTAAAGGAAGAGCGAGAAAAGAACAGAGTGTTGCAACTTGAAAATGCAAGGATGAAACCGAAAGAAATCTTTGCAGATGCAGTGAGTGTTTCAAATACATATATTCTGATTGGAGAACTTGCAAAGATCATTAAACAGAATGGTGTGAACATTGGACAAAACAGATTATTTACATGGATGAGAGATAAAGGGTACTTGATTTCTCGAAAAGGCATTGATTATAATATGCCAACACAGAAATCTATGGATTTAAAGCTTTTTGAAATAAAAGAGCGCACAATAAATAACCCGGATGGTTCTGTAAGAATTACCAAAACCGTTCTTGTAACTGGAAAAGGACAGCAATATTTTATCAATAAATTTTTGAATGTAGAAGAGCGTTCCGCATAGGACGCTCTATTTTCTTTACAAAAACCTCTTGACTTTTGCCGACATATATATTCAGTACTTATGGATATTATTTGGGTCATCTTTTCGCTTATCGGCGTACTGGGACTTTTTTTCCTGCTGATATACGGACTTAACAAACTCAATAAGAAAATCGGCATTGTTTCAGGCAGCAAGATGCGTGTACTGGACCGTGTGAATATCGGGCGTGACGGTATGATTATGGTGGTGAGCGTTGCAGGAAAGCTTATGCTTATAAGCGCAACCTCCCAGCATATTGAAAAGCTGTGCGAGCTGGATATGACTCCTGAGGAGTATACAGCTCAGCTCCAGAATGACGCTATGCAGGCGAAAAGCAATTTTTCCGCCGTGCTTGCTTCGGTGATGTCGAGAAACGACTCCGGAAAGGATAATGAAAATGATTAAGGAAGCGGTCAGACAAAACGGAAAGCTGTTTCTCCGGTTTTTTGTTTCGCTTGTTTTAACGTTCTTCCTCGCTACTGTTCTGTGTATGACGGCAGGCGCTCTCAGCGCCGCAGAGCCGGGTTCATCCCAGGAAACGCAGATTCTGACGGAAAATCCCGAGGCTGAAGCCATTACTGACGAATCCCTCATGCATGAGGTTTTCGGCATCGACGGCTCACAGACCCTTGAGATTATTCTTATAGTTACAATTCTGTCTGTTGCGCCCTCATTCCTCGTGATGGTAACCTCATTTACGAGAATAGTCATAGTTTTCAGCTTTTTAAGAAATGCAATGCAGACCCAGTCAATTCCGCCAAACTCGGTATTAACGGGGCTGTCGCTGTTTTTGACGCTTTTTATCATGTGGCCTACCTTTACGGCTATCAATGATAACGCCTATCAACCTTATGCAAACGGCGAAATTGCGATTGATGAAATGGCTGAGCGTGCGGGCGATGAACTGAAGATATTCATGCTGAAAAACACAAGCAAGGACAATATGCAGTTTTTTGTGGATCTTGCAGGTGCGACAATCTACGCACCCGCCGATGAAGCAGCTGCACAGACAGAGCCTGCGGCAGCGCAGACCCAGGAAGAGCCTTTTATTTCCGATATCCTCGGCAGGGACAAGGTAGTACTTACCCAGACCGAAGCCGAGCTTACGGACTTTACTGACCAGCTGGGGCTGGAAACGGTTATCCCCGCTTTCATCATAAGCGAGCTTACCCGTGCTTTCCAGATGGGATTCTTGCTCTTTATCCCCTTCCTTGTCATTGATATTGTTATTTCCTCTACCCTTATGGCTATGGGTATGATGATGCTTCCTCCGTCAATGATTTCAATGCCGTTCAAAATCATGCTTTTTGTTCTGGTAGACGGCTGGCAGCTTCTTACAGGAACTATCGTAACCTCGTTTAATACATAGCGCATACGGAGGTAAGAAATGAGTGAAGATTTAGTTCTTGAAATATTCACCGCAGCAATTGTTCTGGCGTTGAAGCTTGCAGTTCCGACGCTTCTTATTGCAATGCTGGTGGGTCTTGTTATTGCAATTCTTCAGGCAGCCACCCAGGTTCACGAGCAGACCCTGACCTTTGCCCCCAAGGCGGTTGTGGTAGCGCTCGGGCTTCTTGCCATGGGACCCTGGATGATGAACAGCCTTATAGATTTTTTCAATTACATAATGGAGCTGATGTCAAAGGTTACCTTGTAGCGAAAGGAATGAACGGAAATGATATTCTGGGAAACCGTTTTCGGTAATTTTGTCGGATTTCTTTTCGTTTTGTGCCGTGTTGCAGGTATCTTTACATTTAATCCGATTTTCTCCCGTTCAAACGTACCGACAATGGTAAAAAACGGCATGTGCGTGGTGCTGGCGGTGGTTATGACCATGTCGCCTGCGGTAAATGCAAATGTCCCCGAAGTCACCAACATCATCGGTTTCGCTATGATTGCCCTTAAGGAGCTTCTCATAGGAATGGTGTTCGGCTTCTTTACCAACCTGATAATGACGGTGCTCATCTATGCGGGTGAAATCATAGATATGCAGACAGGTCTTGGTATGGCTAAGACCATGGACCCTACAACGGGTATCAACATGCCTATCTTTGCAAACATTTACTACTATCTTTTTATATTATACTTTTTCATAACCAACGGACACCTGAGTTATATAGAGCTTTTTACAATCTCCTATAACACCATTCCCGTAGGATATGAAATGACGCTGAACACCATAGACCTTGTATATGTCATTGTCATGTATATGGGCACGGTGATGACCCTTGCGGTCAAATTCGCCCTGCCGATAATGGTGACGGAGATGATTACGGAAGTGTGTATCGGTCTTATCATGAAGGCAGTACCCACGATTCAGGTCATGGTTGTAAATATCCAGCTGAAAATTATTATCGGACTGATTATTCTCACAGCGGCGGCAAGACCAATGGCTGAGTTCATTGAATATCTGCTGGGACTGTTGTGGGAGAATCTCTACACCGCAGCAAGCAATTTCGTATAAACCCTTACATGAAAGGATGAACAG
>CALATN010000170.1 GCA_937891895.1 uncultured Clostridia bacterium | reverse complement strand
TATGTCAATCGGCAGAATGAGGAAGGCATATTTGCTACCGAGATAATGATACCTTTGCAGAGCGCCTGATTTACCATTCGTTCCGGATATTGACCGTTCGTTCCGAAATCAACACGAACGGTCGTTTTTATGTTATAGTGATTGAGAGGTGAAACGAACTATGGTTAAGGTAACAAAATGGGATAAGAAAAAGAAGAAAGAGGACTGGGCAAACTATCGTGCGGAAATAAAAAGCCGCAAGTACAATGTCTGGCAGAATATGATATACATTCTTCGTGAAATATGGGGCATTGACAAAACGATGTTTTTCAGCTGTTTTTTGTTTGCAATGTGCTTTTATTTTACAAGACTGTGTGCAACCTTTACGGATAAATACGTTGTTGAACTTGCAGCGACAGGTTTCGGAAATACAGCCTTGCTTGTAACCTGTATTCTGCTTATTGTGGGTTGTAAGGTTTTTGGAAGCACTCTCAATATTGTAAGTAACTATCAGGGCTTTTTCGGATTTAATAATCTGTATCACAGCTTGTCATTACGGATAATTCATAAGAATATTAACACCGATTATGAGAACAACGAAAAGCCGGGTATAAGCGACAGACTCAACAAAGCCCGTGACAGTATTCAGGTTCTTGGGGTAAATGTTGTTCTGAACGTGCGTGGAACAATCAGACATACCCTTGAAATTTTCACTTATTCTGCATTGCTTACAGTGCTTGATATAAGAATGTTACCCATAATCATTCTGCCTGCTGTAGCTTGTTTTTTCATAGAACGGCATAAAATGAACTGGGTATGGAATATGCAGGACAACTGGCAGAAATATGACCGTCAGCTGGGTTATGTCCGTAATGTAAGCGGAAATTTTGACAATGCAAAGGACGTTCGCATTTTCGGTATGCAGGAATGGTTTGAAAAGGTGTTTGCACGTTCACTTGCCGACAGAATGAACTGGCTTAAACAGCAGGATGCTTGGGAATTTCGTCATACACTTTTAAGCACGATAGTGAATTTTATTGGAAACTTTTCAGCGTATGGTTACCTGATTTATCTTGTAATAAACGGTGGTATCGGTGCAGGTGACTTTGTGCTGTACTTTAACTCCGTATTCAGACTTAAAGAAGCCGTAAGCGATTGGTGCAATAATATGTCGGGCTATCAGTGGATTTCGGGAAATATAAATAATTACCGTGAATATCTTGAAACTGAGGATAATACCAATCGTGGCGAGGGTGTACCTCTCCCAGAGGGCGAATGTGAAATTGAATTTAGAAATGTGACTTATACCTATGGCGATGCGGAAAAGCCTACTCTATCTAATCTTTCCTTTACGCTTCATAAGGGTGAAAAGCTTGCACTTGTGGGACTTAACGGTGCTGGTAAGACAACTATTGTAAAATTGATGTGTGGGCTTTATGACCCTACCGAGGGAGAAATTCTCTTAAACGGTGTCAATGTCAAGGAATACAACCGTGAGGAATACTTTAAGTTGTTTTCAGCGGTATTTCAGGATATTTCCCTTATGGCTGTAAGCGTTGCGGAAAATATAACAGGTCAGTCTGCGGAAAATACTGACAATGAACTGCTTGTTGATTGTATGAAAAAATCAGGCATTTATGAAAAGGTAATGACTCTCCCACAGAAAGAGGAAACTCCTTTGGTGCGTTCTGTTTATCAGAATTCTGTTGACCTTTCAGGTGGTGAAAAGCAGAAACTTGCTCTTGCAAAAGCACTCTACAAGGGTGCACTAATACTGCTTTTGGACGAGCCGACAGCGGCACTTGACGCAATTGCAGAACAGCAGATGTATATGAATTACCTTGAATTTTCAAAGGCAAGGTCAAGTCTTTTCATTTCTCACAGACTTGCCTCAACACGTTTCTGTGACCGCATTATTATGATAGAAAACGGCGGTATTGCAGAATGTGGTACTCACGCAGAGCTTATGGAGCAGGATGGAAAATACGCAGAGCTTTATAAGCTTCAGAGCAGTTATTACAATGATGAGGAGGTGTCTGTATGACCTTTAAGGAAAAGATAAACATAATAAAGCGAAGTGCAAAGCTTGTTGAAGCTTGCGACAAGGGACGTTTTCGCAGAGCGTTTATAAGCGTAATTCCCGATGTTATTTCAACATTTTCGGGTGTGTTTCTTGCCTCTCTTGTAATTGACGGTGTAATGGGCGAAAAGCCTGTTTCCTATCTTTTTACAGCTGCAGCAATAGTATGCGGAATTGAACTGATTTCACAGTTTATACGCTGTATAAACAACAGGCATCAGCAGGCACACGACACAACCTACAGACAAAATGTTGACGGTGCAATATGGCGTAAGGTACTTAATATGGATTATGCAAAGGTTGAGGACATATCTACCCGAAACAAACTTGATAATGCGAAAACCTATTCACGGGAAAGTGATAGAAGCATATCTGCACTTACATCACATCTTACAAGTATTGTAAATGGTATTCTTACAATGGGGCTGGGGTTTGCACTTGCTGCACCCATATTGTTTTCATACTCGGAACAGATAACCGATTTTCGCAGCTTTTTACTGTCAGGCTGGGGCATTGTTACAGTGCTTGCAATATGTGCCGCACAGGAATTGCTGCAATCCTTTGTACTTATTCCAAAAGGCGAAAAAGCAATGGACAAAATGTATACTGACACTGAAGGCTTGCAGGCAAGCAGAGAACGTGACTTTTATCAGGGTCACACTATATACAATTATCGCAACGGTAAAAGCATACGTCTTTACAATGAACAGAAGCTTATAGAGGAAAAGCATTGGAAAGCTCATAGCATTATTATGAAAATATACCGCAAATGCTTTGCAGACGTAACTAAATGGGTTATTATTATGAATTCTATTGATGTTTTTGCTTATCTTATTTTGTATGCTTTTGCAATATTCCGTGCTGTGAACGGTGCTATGACAGCAGGTGAGGTTGTTGCTTTTGTTATGTATTTTACAAGAATTCAGTACGCATTGGAAAATGTGTCGCAGAACTTTAGCAGTATGCTGACAAAATCACAGATGTGGACGCAGGTGTTTGACTTTCTCGACATTCCCGACGAGAAATACAAAGGTACAATTCCTACTGAAAAGCGTGACGATAACGAGTATGAATTTGAGTTCAGACACGTTTATTTCAAGTATCCCGACAGTGAGAATTATGTGTTGAAGGACGTAAATCTTAAATGGCGAATCGGTGAGAAAATGGCTCTTGTGGGCAAGAATGGCTGTGGCAAATCTACACTTGTAAAGCTTCTGTGCCGACTTTATGACCCTACCCAGGGAGAAATAACTCTCAACGGTATTGACATCAGAAAATACAAGTACGAGGAGTATATGGCACTGTTTTCCGTTGTATTTCAGGATAGTAAGCTGTTTTCTTTCAGCCTTGCGGAGAATGTTGCGGCGGATACGGAATATGACGCAGAACGTGTTGAAAGCTGTGTCCGCAGGGCAGGTCTTTCAGAACGTCTTGATACAATGGAAAATGGCATAGAAACTTGTCTTTACAAGGATTTCGACGATAAAGGTGTAGAAATTTCGGGCGGTGAAATGCAGAAACTGTGCCTTGCAAGAGCAATTTACAAAGGCTCACCGTTTATTGTTCTTGACGAACCCACAGCTGCACTTGACCCTATCTCCGAACACGATATTTACACCAAGTTCAACGGAATAGTCGGTACAAGAACGGCAATATACATTTCACACCGTCTTTCCTCTTGCCGTTTCTGTGACGAGATAACCGTTATGGACAACGGACGAATTGCAGAGCGTGGCTCACACGATGAGCTTATCGGCAAAGGCGGAGTTTACAAGGAACTCTGGACAGCTCAGGCGGAGTATTATAAGGATACTGCTGGGGAGTTGTATATTTAAATGAGTCTTTAGGATAAAAAAACAAATTTCCGTTATAGGGTGTTTTTTAAAGTTTTAACAGGCAAAATTTGATGTAATTATGTATAATAATAAAATTAATTATGCAAACAGGCACACGGTGTTGATTTCCGTGTGCCTGTTTTTGTCATTTCATTTTAATAGGTCGCAAAACCTCATATCCCAATCCTTCGGGATAATGCCGCTGATAACACTGACAAGCTTGCTCATTCCATTCCCATTTTCCACCGCAGTATTTCTCTATGTCATAATTCCACGCAAGATTTTCAACCTTGCCCATAACCTCACCATTGTCCTTAAGAAAATCGAACGGAGGGTGACTGAAAACAAGATAGTAGCTCGCAGAAATTTCACGAATTTCGAATCCGTCAGGAACTGCTCCGTTATAATCGGCAGGAACACCTGTGCCATAAAAATACTTGCGTTCGCCCTTTTCGTTGTAATACCAGCCTGCTGTGTGTCCTGTAACAATAGGATCACAAACATTGTTCATGCTGTCGATAATTCCGCATACGGTATCGCAGTTATTGTTTTCCCAAAAGTCGCAGTAATTTTCTGCCTTCGTGTCCCATATTCCGATGTACTTATGTGCAGGAATATACTGAATTTTTACAATAGGCTCATCTAAAACTTTATTGCTCATTTCCAATTCTCCTTTATGCAGTTTTTGATATTGTTCAGGAAAGATTACCGTCTTGTAAATCGGAAGCGGAACAGGTACGGGATTTCTTCTGTAAGCCGCTGGTGTACATCCAAACAGACTACGAAAAGCTCTCGTCAGAGCTTCCTGTGAAGAAAAGCCGTATTTTACAGCGATGTCAATAATCCTCTCATCCGTATCACGCAAAGCAACTGCCGCAAGTGTAAGCCGTCTGCCTGACACATAGTTCTTTATTGTCATACCACAGATTTTGTGAAACTGAACTGAACAATAATACGGTGAATAACCTATCTGCTCCGACATTTGAAGCAGTGTAGGATTTTCGGTAATGTTTGCTTCAATCCAGTCTATCATTTTCTGTATTGCTTCGTTCCATTCGTACAAGGCTTATCCCTCCCTTCGACAATATAATATCATAATTCAAAGGAGAAATCTTGATGTGTGTTGTGATTTTTCAGCGGCTCTTAATTATAATGAAAAATCTCCGATTTTGCCCAGCAGTTTGCCGATACTGTGGTACATTCCCGAATAAATAACAGGGTCAAGCTTTGTCAAATCAATGTCAAAACTATCCTGACACATAAAGTTCTCATCAACCTGAATGTTCATAATTTTGCAGAAGAATGTAGTTGATTCTCCTGTATCCACAGATTTAATTACCTCACATTCATAAATCCAACGGCTTGCATCAAGAACAGGAACATCTACAACGTCACCTCTGCCGACACTATATGGAACTCCATCTTTTATACCGTCTTTGGAATGATGTGTGCCGAAATAATCCATAAGCTCAAGCATATCTGTACTTACTAAATTGACACTTAGCTTACCTGTTCTGATAACATTTTGTTTAGTCGTTTTTGTTCCGAACATACTGACAACCAATAAATAATCATTATCTTTTTCGTTTGTGACGCTCACCCATGTAATCGGCGCGAAATTATGCGTTCCGTCCTCGTTGTTTGTGCCGATTATAAATGCAGGCTGAATACACATAGAGAAATGCGTACCTATTGATTTTCTTTTTATGCTTTTCATATCTACTTTATCCTTTATAAATTTAATTGCAAAATCTCCTATTTTTCTTGATTATACCACTATTTCACAAACAAAGCAAGCTGCACAAGAAAGTGCAGCTTTAAATTTATAAATGGAGTTGTATTAAATAAGTTTATTATTCGTAAATATAGTCGGTAATACAATCATACCAGTGGACACAAACCTCACCGTTCACGGTAATACGTTCATTTTCAGGAAGAATTTCCGTCCAGTTTTTCTTATAGCGGTCTTTTGCCCAATCGTTACGGTTAAATCTTCTCCAAAGAATAGTCCTGCCGTTCTTGTCAAGATACTGCTCACTAACAACACCGCCATCATAAGTTTCGATGTCCATAACACAAATTGTATCGTACACTTTACCGCCGATTTTAATCTCGTATCTTCCAACTACATCAAGTAAAAACGGTTTATCAGCGGCAGTAATTTCACTGCCGTTACGGATAATATCGCCCTTCGCAGACAAATTTACTTCATTTCCGCAGTTGTTTTCGCCAAAACCCCAGTTTGGAATAAACTCATCACCGTCAAGGAAGGTATAGAATTTCTTTACTCCACCGCTTATGTGACTTTCAGCAAGAAAACGACAGTGCGTATCAGTAAGCTGTGCAATAAAGGTTCGCTCCGCAATTTTATCATTATCTGTTTTGTTGCAATCCATAGGAGCGTATTGCTTTGCAGTTATTTCTACGCCCTCAATACCGTGGATTTCTGCCTTTCCTACGACTTGCATTTCATCATATTCTGTACGGTTTCTTTTGGGAAAATCATATATTGCCCAGTTAAGCTTTTCGCCCAGCTTCGGGACAATAAACCAGCCCATAAGTTCCTCCCACTTAACGGAAAACGGCTCTTTATCAAGCTTTGTAATTGTATATTCAGGCATAAATTCGGGCAACTTTTTCATATTTTCATCAACCTTTCCATAAATCCTATCAGGCAGATATAACCTTTTGAAATTGTTTCTTGCTGTGTAAAGTCGGCTTTTTACAGTTCCAATAGGAATATCAAGCCTTTGGGCAATCTCGCTTTGAGTATAGCCTTGAATGTAAAACAGGTCAATTATTTGTTTATCATTCTCGGATAATGATTCAAGAGTATCATAAACATCGTGCTGCTCAACATATCCGTATCGACTTGCAGTAAGCGGCTGTTCGGTCAGTTCGTCGATGGAAACATCAACACTTTTCGCTTTTCTGCGGTAATAGTCATTGCATTTATTTCGGGCAATGCTGATTATCCACGCCTTGAAATGGGATTTATCTGCAAGTGTATCAAAGTTCTGAAAAGCGGTCAGAAAAGTTTCTTGTAAAATATCATCTGCGTCAGGCTTCAATAACAGCTTAAATCGCACAAAACGCTCTACGGCATTTTTACATTCATTCAGTAGTATTTCAAATTCGGTCATATCGTCACCTCCTTGTGTTTACTAAAAGCGCTTTCACTAATATAGACGTAGTTGGAGGTAGAAAGGTTCAGAATTTTTTGAATTTATTCTAAATAGGTGCGTAACGTAACGGTACTCGGCAATACTTCCATATTGTTACAATTTTATATAAAGATATACCGTCTGATTGTCATTTGTTCTGATAATCAGACGGTTGTTTATACGCTATGTAAAGCCTTATTTTTCATAGCCTTTCAAATAAAGCATATACTTTATAGTTAAAATCGACTGCCAGCGGTGTTCGCTTACATGAAACTCGTTGTAATCCGTCCACCATTTCCATGGAACGTCAAAGCCGCCGTCAGCTCTCTGTATTGTTTTTATAAAATCGCGTTCATACAGGGCAATTTCGGTATTATCTTCATAAAACATACTGTCAGGTGTGATGCTGTAATCGGAAGGTCTTGTAACATACTCAACCGCCCACTTTTCTGTATCAGGGCAGATTGTAAGCTTCACGCTCTCACGAAGTCCTGCTCTGAAGCGTTCAAGCATATCCTCACTAATTATCGCTTCACCGTCAAGTGCATTATAAAGTCTGATAAAGCACGCAACATCATGATTATCGTTTATGGGAGCAGATGAAACAAACCATTCCACTGCCTCTTTTGCGATTTTCAATCCCTTTTCATAAATTGCAGAATTTGCGTCAGCGTAAGAAATAATAAATGCAGCAAGTGCCGCTGTAGGATTGTAGCTTATGCTATCACTTTTTTCGTTGTATTCCCACCATATTGCGTGAGGATAATCATTGTTTGATGGTATTGTGTTAAGCCATTTATTCTGCTTTTCATCAAAATGCTTGCCGCTTTCAAGAAAGCGGAGTATGCTTTTTACTATCGGGTGATTTCTGTCGGCAAACTCTATCTCTCTGAGAGTTTCAGTTGCCGCCCAAGTAGCCATAGGCGAAGAATTGGGATTAAGAAAATCTGCTTCCAACCCATTTCCGAAACCGCCGTCCTCATTCTGATAAAAGCTCAATGTGTGGAGCACAGCTTCCTTGCTTTCGTTTTCAAAGTGATATTGCCATTTTGCAAGCTCAAGGGGACGAGCGTTTTTGTAGATAAATTGCCTTGATTTTTCCAGTGTGTTCATATAGTAACCCTCCTGCGTTTTTTATTAATCATAACACAAATAAAAGGATATGTATTGTAAAAATCCGACATTATAAATCCTTGCGAGCGTATTCAGCCGCCGCTTTCGGTGTCATAAGATGACGTTTTTTGAAGTCGTTCAGCAGATGCGCCTGGTCGCTGAAGCCGTATTTATCCACAGCGTCAAGAATATTGAAATAGGGCGATAACGCAATATCCTGCCATAAAAGCTGGTATCGCAGCAGTGAGGAAAAGGCTTTAGGCGAAATACCCATATTATAATTGAAAATGCGTTCAAGCTGACGTTCGGAAATAGAGGTATAATCACATATATCGGAGATTTTTGCTCTTCCATTTGTTTCAAGCATATAATGAATTGCATTCATGAGATTATTATTTATGCGGTTGGTGCATAGCTTTTTCAGCAATAATTTTTCCGTTACGGCGATTTTTCCGTCTAATGTCGGAACATCAAACAACAGCGGTTCAAGCTCAGCTTTAAGCTTGCTGAAAAATTCCTCAACGGCAAACGCGCTGTTTTTCCGTCCTGTAAAATCTTCTTCCGAGAAAAGAATGGCAGTCCACGCATAAAAGCGAATGGCAAAGGTTGCAGTAGTATTGGCAACTATTGCTCCGCCTGTAGGGTAGGAATGCTCATCGATTGTACAGAAAAAGCCGCTGTAATTATTTTCGGTGTAATTTATATCAAAGATAATATCCATACAGGTGTCGGGAATGACAATTCCCGATGAAGCGGTATCAGGCTGTGCTGAAACAGGCTTTTTCGTACCCCAGAAGCAGCGAATATACGGTTGCAAAGTTTCACAGGGCAGGATTTCGCAATAGGTGTCGTTATCGGCAAATGGTGTAGCAGTTATCGGATGGTACATATTGATAATTCTGTGCATTTTACCACCTCGCTTTGCCTTCCTCTTGTAAGACTCCATCCTTATACAAATAAAGATTCCCTTTGCAATCATCAAAATAGAATTCTGACAAATCTGCATTTGCACCGTACAGGAGCAGGTCATTGAATTTCTTGCTCAGACTGTCAGTTGAAAAATCAGAGGATAGCAAATTATAAAGTCTTTTGCAACGTTCAAGCCATAAGACTGAATACTGTTCGTTTGGAATAATCCTGCTTTCAAAAGCACTTACGCCGTGCATTCCGTATTTGTTGCACCATTCAATATCTGTACTATAAAGCCGTTGCCCTAAATCGCAGGTTATCATTTCATCTAAATCAAGCTGCACCCGTACATCCTGAATTCCATTTTTAAGCATTGTATAAGCACGGGTATGTCCGTCGGTCAGAGTATATCTGCCATTATCAAAATCATATACGGGTAAAGGATCATACTCATTAACCTTGCTAACATCAAACCATTTTGCAACTCCATTAAGTTTTTCTCTATTTATGTAAAGCTGACTTATACCGAGGTCAGCTATTTTTATTGTAAATATTTTATTTTCCATATAGCGACCTCCATAAAATCATCTACACTAATTATACCACAAATCTCCCTATATTTCAACGATTCCTACCAAACATCACCCCATCTCCATCCCAGATTCCTCTCTGGTCCGCTGGTCATTATTAACCTGCCAATACGCATCAGAAAGCATTTTTAACTTTTCTTCCTTACTCATTTGAGCAAATTGGCTTGAAACCTTTGTACACATTCTATTTGCCAAGTTAAATGCATTTAATTTTAAATTCTTATAAAGCGACGTGTATTTGTTCTTTTCAGCATCAAGCTCCTCAACCTTCCTCTGAACCATCTGCCTTCCCAGCTGTTCAGCCTGTT
>CALATN010000169.1 GCA_937891895.1 uncultured Clostridia bacterium | reverse complement strand
CTTTATCCGTATCCGCCGCAAAGGCTCTGACGGCGGTCACAACGGTATCAAGTCCATTATTTATCTTACGGGATTTGATAACTTCCCTCGCGTGAAAATCGGCGTGGGAAAGAAGCCTCACAAGGATTACAACCTTGCTGACTGGGTGCTGTCCCATTTTACAAAGGAAGAACTTGAAAAGATGAACGAGGGCACAGACAAGGCTGTTGCTTCGGTTGAACTTATGGTAAAGGGCAAGACCGACGAGGCGATGAATTTGTATAATTCTTAATGCGTAATGCGCAATTCGCAATTAAACCGAACACTTTGTGTTCGGCTATGGGAGAATAAAATGAATGATTTGATTTTGAATATTGATAAGCTTCATACTACTGAAATGGGTGTTGAGCGCATCAGACGCAATTTATCACTTGATGTTGATGACGTTGTTGATTGGTGTAAAACGGCAATTCTTGATTGCAATACTGTTATTGAACGCAAGGGCAAGAATTGGTACGCAAAAGCAACGGACTGCGTAATAACCGTAAATGCTCATAGTTACACGATTATTACAGCACACAAAAAATAATTACGCATTGCGAATTGATATTCAGAGGTATTTTTATGTCAACTATCTTTAAATCTGCAATAGAAAATTTTACGCCGTACCGTGATATGCTTGAAGCGGTGAAATTCGGGCACACTCCCGTTTCCGTTTCGGGAGTTTCGGCAATTCACAAGGCGCAGTTTGCTCTCGGCTTGCTTGCGGACGCACCCGTGCTGATGATTTTCGATACGGAAGCGGCGGCTTCAAAGCTTGCGGAGGACTTGAATGCAATGTGCGGCGAAATCTGTGCGTATACCTACCCCGCTAAGGATTTCACTTTCACAGCCGTTGAAACCGTGTCCCGTGAATATGAGCACGCGCGTCTTGGCGTTTTGAGCAGACTTGCACGTGGAGAGAAAATTTTCGTCTGCGCTTCGGCTGAAGCAGTTATGCAGGCGACTTTGCCCTGCGAGGTGCTGAAATCAAGGACAATTACCCTTGAAAGCGGCGGAGAGGTAAAGCTTGATGACTTTACACGTCGGCTGATTGCGGCCGGTTATACACGCTGTGACAAGGTTGAGGGTGTGAGTCAGTTTGCGGTGCGTGGAGCAATTGCAGACGTTTTCCCTGTGGGAAGCGCACAGCCTGTACGTATTGAGCTTTGGGGCGATGAGATTGACTCAATCGCAAACTTTGATATCGAAACACAGCGCCGCAACGAGAAGCTTCTGGACAGCGTAGAGATTTCCCCTGCAATGGAAACTCTTTTTGATGATGCTGAGCACCTCAAATCCGTGATTGAAAAGCTTTCGTCAGCGGCAAGGGGCAAGCGCACCGAAATTGTCCGCAACGCTTTAGCACGTGATATTGACCGTGTGAATACGGGCGTTGAGCTTGGCAACATTGACAAGTACCTGCCTTTTGCATACGAAAAGACGGAAACGATTTTTGACTATCTTGACGGGGCAAGTCCTGTAATTTTCTGTGAGTACGCAAACTGCCTTGAAAAATCTTCAAGTGTTATGAAGCATCACGCTGAGGACTTGAAAATGCTTCTTGAAACGGGTGAGCTTTGCAAGGGTATGGAGGGCTACCTGCTGGACTTCGGGGAGATTTACTCAAAGGCTTGCCACTTCCCTTTGCTTCATTTTGACACGTTTCTCCGTGGTGCTGATTTGCGCTTCAAGAAGCTGATTTCCGCTACCGCAAATCAGACAGCCCCCTGGGGCGGCGAAATCCGACAGCTTATCGAGGATTTGCAGAGCTACTGCGGAAACGGTTACTCCGCAATCGTTATGGCGGGCTCGGAAAAGACCTTGCCGATTATTGCAAAGGACTTGCAGGACGAGGGAATTTCCTGCTCGCTTATGACGGAGCAATCCGCACTTGCAAAGGGACACGTTTTGCTGACAACGGGCTGCGTAAGCTCGGGCTACGATTACCCCGACATAAAGACGGTGCTTATTACCCAGGCTCGTGCGGCAAATTCCAAAAAGAAGTTCAAGAAAGCCAAAAAGGGCGAGGAAATCAAGTCCCTTTCCGACATTGTGCAGGGCGACCTTGTGGTACACGCATTGCACGGTATCGGTAAGTTTGTGGGTATACGCAAGCTTGAAATGGAGGGCATTACAAAGGATTATATCACCATTCAGTATGCGGGTACGGACGTGCTTTACGTGCCTGTAAACCAGCTGGATATGGTGTCGAAATATATCGGTCCGAGGGACAACGGCTCGGTTAAGCTTAACAAGCTGTCATCAATGGAGTGGCAGAAGACACGAAGCCGTGTCAAGAAGGCTGTCAAGGATATGGCTGACGAGCTTATCAAGCTTTACGCAAAGCGCAGTCAGACGAAGGGCTTTGCTTTCTCCGAGGATGACGACTGGCAGCACGATTTCGAGGCACGTTTCCCCTACTCCGAAACGGACGACCAGCTTCGCTCTATTCAGGAAATCAAGGAGGATATGCAGAAGCCTATCCCTATGGACAGACTTCTCTGCGGTGACGTTGGCTTCGGCAAGACCGAGGTTGCTTTCCGTGCGGCATTCAAGTGCATGGAGGACAGCAGACAGTGTGCAATTCTTGCTCCGACAACGGTTCTTGCGTGGCAGCACTATCAGACAGCGCTGAAACGCTTTGAGCATTTCCCGATGAAGGTTGAACTGCTGTCACGTTTCCGTACTCCGAAACAGCAGGAGGAAATCCTCCGCCAGCTGAAGCGGGGCGAAATTGATATGATTATCGGCACGCACAGACTTGTTCAGAAGGACGTAAAATTCCTCAATCTCGGTCTGGTAATCATTGACGAGGAACAGCGTTTCGGCGTTGCCCACAAGGAGCGCTTCAAGGAAGCTTTTGCGGGGGTTGACGTGCTGACCCTTTCGGCAACACCTATTCCCCGTACGCTTAATATGGCGATGAGCGGTATCCGTGATATGAGCGTTATCGAGGAGCCGCCGATTGACCGTCACCCCGTGCAGACTTACGTTATCGAGCATAATATGGGGGTAATTGCCCAGGCGATTACAAAGGAGCTTCGCCGCGGCGGTCAGGTTTACTATATCCATAACCGTATTGACAGCATTGAGCTTTGTGCGTCGAAAATTCAAGAGCTTGTTCCCGATGCACGTATCGGCATTGCCCACGGTCAGATTGGCGAGGAGCGCTTGTCGGAAATCTGGCGTCAGCTTATCGAGCACGAGATTGATATTCTTGTTTGTACAACACTTATCGAAACGGGTGTTGACGTGCCGAATGTGAACACGCTTATTATTGAGGACGCTGACAATCTCGGTCTGTCCCAATTGTATCAGTTGCGTGGACGTGTTGGACGTTCAAACCGACGTGCCTTTGCGTATTTCACATTCAGGAGGGGCAAGTCCCTTACCGAAATTGCAACACGCAGACTTGACGCAATCCGTGAGTTTACGCAGTTCGGCAGCGGCTTCAGAATTGCCCTGCGTGACCTGGAAATCCGTGGAGCGGGTTCAATTCTCGGCGGCAAGCAGCACGGACATATGGAGGCTGTCGGTTACGATATGTATTTACAGCTGCTGGGCGAGGCAATTGCCGAGGAAAAGGGCGAGATGCCGCCGCCGAAGCCTGAGGATTGTCTGATTGACATTCAGGTTGAGGCGCACATTCCCGAAAACTATATCGAGAGCCTGGCAGGCAGACTTGATATGTACCGAAAGATTGCGGCTGTCCGTACAGATGAGGACAGTATGGATTTGCTTGATGAGCTTATCGACCGTTACGGCGACCCGCCGAAAGCAATTCAGGGGCTTATCAATGTTGCGCTGGTGCGAAATATGGCAAGCGACCTGACAATTACTGAAATCTCGCAAAAGGGCGGCATAATGTATTTCTATCTGAAAATGGCGGAAATGTCGCAGATCAACGCTCTGACCACGGCTTTTAAGAACCGTGTCACGGTCAACGGAGCGGGTGACAAGCCGTACATCGCCGTGAAAATGAAGGGCGAGAAGCCTGTTGAGCTTATGCAGGAAGTCATTAAGGTTATGAGGGAAAACAAATTATAAGTTAGGAGTGTTGAGAGTGGAGTGTGGAGTTGAAGGATATTATAGCTTATACAACAACTCCACTCTTCACACTTCACACTCCACACTCGAAGATAAATTCCAATTTAAGAAGGAAGGTTACTATGAAAAACTACGATATTCTCCTTTTCGACCTTGACGGTACTCTTACCGACTCGGCGGAGGGAATTGTCAATTGCGCGGAGCACGCTCTCAATTCGTTGGGCATCACTGAGCCTGACAGGAGCAAGCTGTTGCGATTTATCGGTCCGCCGCTGATTGACTCGTTTATGGATTTCTACGGATTGAACCGTGAGAACGCTGTGAAAGCGGTTGCGGCTTACCGTGAGCGTTACCCCGTTAAGGGCATTTTCGAAAATCGTGTTTATGAAGGCATCCCCGAGGCGCTGGAGCTGCTGAAAAATGGCGGGAAGCGTCTTGCTGTGGCAACTTCAAAGCCTGAGGTTTTTGCACTGCGTATTCTTGAGCACTTCGACCTTGCAAAATACTTTGAGGTTGTGACGGGTGCGGAATTAAGCGGCGAGCGCAACGCAAAGTGCGAGGTTATTGAGGAATGCCTGAAAAGGCTTGGTAACCCTGACAAGAGTACGGTGCTGATGATTGGTGACAGAAAACACGATGTTGAGGGTGCGAAGATATGCGGCGTGGACTGTGCAGGTGTAAAATTCGGCTATGCTGAGGAAAATGAACTTGAAAAGGCAGGCGCGGAGTACGTCTTTGACACCCCTTTGCAGCTTGCTGAAGCGGTATTGAGCGGAAAATAAGGCTTTGCCGCACAGTAAACAGTACCAATTTATGTGCAAGTTTAACATATTTTTCTAAGCCAGGGCAAATATTCTTGACAAATCATAGCAAATAGTGTATCCTAATAGTACAAAGGTATGGGTGTACTATACCAATTTTTCCGTAAATGGAGAATGGAGTTATTATTATGGCTGATATTAGACTTACTGATTTGATAGATGTGGCGACTCTCCAGGAAATCCAGGACAGCTTCGCTAACCTTACAGGTATGGCTGCACTTACAACAGATGCTGACGGCAACGCTGTTACAGAAGGCAGCAACTTTACCGATTTCTGCATGAACTACACAAGAAAGTCCCGCCTCGGCTGTGCAAGATGCGAAAGCTGTGACAAGTCAGGCGGCGAGCAGACTATGCGTACAGGACGTGCTGCAGCTTATTTCTGCCACGCAGGTCTTGTTGACTTCGCTGCTCCTATTATGGTAAACGGTCAGTTCATCGGTTCTTTCATCGGCGGACAGGTTCTTACTGAACAGCCTGATGAAAACGAGTTCCGCAAGATTGCAAGAGAGCTCGACATCGACCCTGATGAATACATAAGAGCACTCAGAAAGGTCAAGATTGTTGACAAGAAGCAGATTGACCTTGCTGCTGACTTCCTCTGCACAATTGCAAAGGTTCTTTCCCAGACTGCTTACAGCAACTATATGGCTAACCAGTCCAACACAGGTCTTGCTACAATCAACAGAGGTATGGCTTCCAAGGTTGCTCAGGCTGAGGAAATTGTTGATGGTACAATCAAGCGCATCAACACTCTCGCTAAGACATTCGAAAGCGTAAACAAGATTGCTGAAGATACTGCTGCTGAAGTTGCTTCCACAAAGGGCACAGTAAAGGTTATTCAGGATATTGCACTTAATACAAAGATTCTCGGCTTCAATGCTTCTATCGAAGCTTCAAGAGCCAAGGAAAGCGGTAAGGGCTTCGGTGTAATCGCTCAGGAGGTTCGTAATCTTGCTGAAACAAGTAAGGCTTCCGCTGATAAGATTGAGAAGACTATGCAGCATATCGGTGACTATTCACAGGGTATGAACGAAGAGGTTATGAATACTAAGGAAGTTGTTGACAAGTGTATTGCTGACCTCAACGGCTTTGCTGAGCTTCTCGGTGAAATCAAGAATATGTCTGAATAATTCCCACAGGGAATGATTTAGAAATCAATTTTTCAGAAAGGGGATGTCGTAATGGATATGATGACTTCAATCGCTCAGATGTCTACAAGTATGAGCAGCGCCAAGCTTGCACAGGGTCTTAGTACAGCTATGGCTAAAAAGTCGATGGAAACAACAGAGACTATGGCACAGGGCTTGATGAAGATGATAGATTCTGTTCCAAAGTTCCCAGGCGCTAAGGGAAGCATCCTTGATGTGAGAGCATAACACTGAAAAAGAAAAAGCACCTCGAAAGAGGTGCTTTTGTTTTGCGAGAGATACCGTGAACTACTGGGGCAAACCTTTCTGAAGAAAGGTTCTTCCCCAGACCCCTTTCCAAAGACTTTCAGTCTAAATTACCCCATAGGGCTATAGCCCTATGGGGTAATTTACATTAGAAGTTTTAGGGAGGGAGTTTGAGGGAGGACCCTTTTCCAAAAGG
>CALATN010000168.1 GCA_937891895.1 uncultured Clostridia bacterium | reverse complement strand
AGGGGCGTTGCCCCTAAAAACCCCACCAAAGGGTGCGCACACCCTTTGGAAACCCGTGACTTTGCTTATCAACTGCTCGTTAAATTATAATTTACAGCTGTTCCAGCAGTATGCGGATTTCTTCCCCCGTTGCAAGTCCCTCGGAAAAAGTTGTTGCTCCGCCGCAGGCTGTGCCAAGCTTAAGTGCGTGGTCATAGCCGCCCTGTTCAAGTCCCGCAATGAAGCCTGCGACCATTGAGTCACCCGCTCCCACGGAATTTTTCACCGTACCCTTACAGACGCCGCTGATATGGAGATTATCGTTCTCGTCAACGAGAAGTGCGCCATTTTCCGCCATTGAAACAAGGACGTTCTGTGCGCCCATTTCCCTGAGCTTATGCGCATACTCTGCAATCTGCTCATTGGTTTCAAGGGTTACGTCAAAAAGCTCGGCAAGCTCGAAATTGTTGGGCTTGACAAGGAAAGGTCTGTACTTCAGCACGCGGAGAAGAAGCTCTCCCGTTGCGTCAACAACTGCGCGGACGTTTCTTCCGTCAAGGTGTTCGAGGATACGCTCGTAGATGTCCTTCGGCAGGCTGCTTGGGATACTTCCCGCAAGGACAAGAGTGTCGCCGTCTTTCAGATTGTCAAGCTTTGCAAAAAGCTCATCGATAGCCTTGCCGCTGATATCGGGGCCCTGACCGTTGAGCTCGGTTTCCTCGGCAGATTTTATCTTTACGTTTATTCGTGAAAAGCCACTTTCAAGGTGTACGAAATCCGTGTCAATTCCCATTTCCGCAACTCCGCTTTCAATTGCCGCACCCGTAAAGCCTGCAACGAAGCCCAACGCCTTTGATTTTATCCCAAGCTCTTTCAGCACGATTGACACGTTTATGCCCTTGCCGCCGAAGTAGATTTCCTCGCGTGTACTGCGGTTTGTAGCGCCTGTTTTCATTTCGCCTGTGTGCACGACGTAGTCCACGGCGGGATTGAAGGTTACTGTATATATCATTGTATTGACTCCTTTGATTGATTTAGCCTTACTGATTTTACCACATAAACTGCTTACCGTCAATAGTTGACAGAAGTCGGATTTTGTGGTATTATGTATGGCACGGACAGTTCGTGACCATCCTGTCCTTAAACAAAACTACGGGCAACAGAATATACAGCTGTAAAAAATAAATATATATTTATTTTTCACGGCTTATGCCCTTTTGTATTTGTTCGGTACAAGGGGCTTTTTATTTTGCTGCGGAAAAGAGGCTTACAATGAACGAACTTTTACTCATCGGGTCGGTTTTTCTGACCTACGGCGCTGTGCTGGCTGCATACCGTTTGTTCGGCAAAATCGGTATGTACGTTATGACGGCAATCGCCACAATTCTCGCAAACATTGAGGTTACGATGCTTGTTGACGGCTTTGGAATGGAGCAGACGCTGGGCAACGTTATGTTTGCGTCAACCTATCTCATCACGGATATTCTCAGCGAAAACGAAAGCAAGGAGTCCGCAAACCGTGCGGTAGCGCTGGGAATTATGACATCGACGCTGATGTTCATTTTCACACAATACTGGATGTTTTACACCCCTGCTGAAAATGACTGGGCTACTCCACACATTGAAGCGATTTTCTCCACAACTCCACGTCTGCTGCTGGGCAGTTTTCTGGGTTACGCCGTGTCGCAGAGATTTGACGTATGGCTTTACCACCGTATATGGAAGGCTACAACGAAAAAAAGCGGCGACAGCAAACGCTTTCTGTGGCTTCGTAACAACGGCTCGACAATGCTTTCACAGATTATCAACACTGTGCTTTTTACTCTTATCGCCTTTGCAGGTGTTTATGACAACGGCACGCTGATTTCCATTATGATTTCCAGCTATGTTGTGTACATCTTCACAAGCCTTCTTGACACTCCTGCGGTGTATATCGCAAGAATTATGAAGGACAAGGGTATTATTCCTGAATAAAACAGTCAAACGGTGCTTCGGCACCGTTTTTGCTTCGGCACCGTTTTTGCTTGTACACCGTTTTTTTGATACGGAATTGTAATAATTTGTAATTCTAATGTTATTCATTTTTCCTCGTTGCTGTGGTATAATACTCTTAACATCAACATACAAGGGGTGTGACCTATGGTTAAAAATAAAAGAAAGAAGATACTTGCGCTTGTTATGGCGGCGGCAATGTCGCTGTCAGTTATGACAGGCTGTAAAAATAACGACACTTCAACTGCAGGTACAGAAAACACTGCTGCGGCCGAAAACGGTGAAATTACAACTGCTGCAACCTCAGCAATGCAGGCAGATGAAGTTCAGGAAAGAGAAGCTGTTTTCTACGAAAGCTCACAGATTGAGTCCGTTACCGCCGACAAGACAAAAGGCAGGCTTGTCGAAACAGCAACAAGCTTTTCTATTGTCACAAAAAATGATATGGAAGCTTCAAGCCTTCAGAATATCATCAGCGTTACTCCAAAGGTGAAATTCAAAATTGACAAGATTGCAAACAATAATTTCAAGCTTGAGCTTTCTGACCCGTTTCCTGAAAACAGTATGGCTGTTATATCTCAGATTGACGAGGACGGCGAGGCTGTTTACAAATGGGCTTTCCAGACCGACGGACGCTTTGAAAAGAAAGAATTCTATCCTGCTGACGGAAGTGATTATGTAAGCGTAGACAGCGGCATTGAAATCACCTTCACCGCACCTGTAAATGCAGAGGGTGCAGAAAATTATTTCGAGATTACCCCTGATATAAAGGGCAGCTTTCAGGCTCACCGTTCCACTCTTTATTTTATCCCTTCTGAAAAATTCGCCCCAAATACACTTTACTCCGTAAAGCTGAAAAAAGAGTTTTCTTCCGCAGACGGAATTGCTCTTTCAGAAGACATTTCCTTCAGCTTTGAAACCAATAACGGCGACAGCAGAACTTATTGCTATACTTCGGAAATGTCCGAAACCTTTATCAAAGGCGACCCTGTAGTTGTAGAAGTTTACTGCTCCGAGGGAATTGAAAAAAAGAATTTTGAAGTTGCTCTTTACCAATACGAAAACGCAGATTCTTACCGCAAGGCTATGCAGGGCTTTGTTGACAGCGGTAAGACCGTATCCCAGTACGAATACTCCACGGCAGGTCTGAAACAGATTTATTCTGATTCACAAATGCCCATAAGCAGCAGATCAAGCTGGGGACCAAAGTTCATTATGCTTCCTGATGACCTTGAGGAAGGGTATTATCTTGCTGACATCTCGGTAGAAGCAGGTCAGGATAATTTCCATATCCAGCGTCATATTCAGGTCAACCCTATTTCCGTTTACTCCGCTTATATTGGCGGTAAGGCTCAGTTCTTCATCAATGATACTGTCAGCGGCAATGCGGCAAATGACGCTGAAATTACACTTACAACAGCCGACGGAAATTACTCCGCAAAGACAGACGCACAGGGTGTTGCTATGCTTGAAGTTCCAACTGATAAGGGTGGTACAGGCTTACTTGAAATCAAGTGGGGCAACTCGGTTTACTGTGACTTTTATGATTACTTTGCAGGCGGAGAACCTGCTCTCGGCGACCTTTATTACAGCTGCATCTACACAGACAGAGCAATTTATCATAATGATGACACCATCAATGTATGGGGCGTAATCCGTCCGAGAAAACAGGGACTTGAAATGCCTGCTGACCTCAAGCTTACTCTCGGCTATGACGGAATGCAGTTCCCTATGGAAATGAACGCTGACGGAACTTTTACATCAACCATCAAATTCAAGGATCTGCACTATGACTGGGGAGCTTGGGTTGAACTTTCCTCCGAAGATACTGTTTTATCAAGTGTTTATGTTCGTATCAAGGACCACACCAAGCCGACTTACGAATTTGAAACAGAAGTTCCTGCTTACGTTATGTTCCCTCAGGAAAACCCATTCAAGGTAAGCGTTCAGGCTAACCTTTTCGACGGCACAGCTGCCGACGGACTTACCTTTGAAGTTTCAGACAGCAAAACAGGTGTAATTGTCACCGATGAAAACGGATATGCTGAAGCAGAAATTCTTTGCGATGACAACACACGCTGGCAGCCTTACTACGAATGGGTAGACTTCAATCTTACAGGCGTACAGAACAGCTATACTGACGCTTACGGAACACCGATTGCCTTCTTCCGTGATATAATGGTTGAAGATGAGTATAATGAAGATACGCACAAGCTTGAACTTACCGTGTCAAAAATCGAGCCGAAAAACATTGAAAGCACTGATGAAACCTGGGATACAGACTTCTATGCCAAATTCCGCGGTGAAAGAACAGACATTACCGCAAAGATGACCATTACACATCATTGGTCCGAAAAGATTGAAAGCGGTACTTATTACGATTTCCTGCGTAAGGAAAATGTTTCTGAATATGAATATAAATACCACGAAGATGTTATTCTGACAGAAACAATTACTACCGAAAACGGCAAGTATATTGTCGATATTCCCGACAAGGAAGGCAGTTATTATATCAGCCTTGAATGGAAGGACTCAGCAGGACGTTTTACGGAGGACGAATATTACGTTTATAACTATAATTATGACAATGAGGAAAATCAGGAAAAGCGTTTTTCATTCGTTACAGACAAAACCTCATTTACAGAAAATGAAGCAATAAAGTTCAGCCTTGAAAACAACTATGACCCTTATGAGGGCGAAGGCAGAATTCTTCTTCAGCTTCACGGCAATGCGTTTGACGATTATGCTGTTTACGAGGGAACAAGCTTCACACACGTTATGACCGCTGAATGTATTCCCACCGTAACTGCAATCGGTGCTTACTTTGACGGAAGACACATTTACCCGATTTATGATGATTACTATTATTCAGAGCTGAGCTTCAACCCTGAAGAAAGAGAAATCGTTCTTGATATTGTAACTGACAAGGAAAAATATGCACCGGGAGAAAAGGCTGTTGTAACTGTTACAGCCAAGGACAAGAGCGGTAATATTATTCCGAATGCGTCCGTTGTTCTCAGCGTTGCGGACGAGGCTTCCTTTGCGGTTGCAAATCAGGTTGCTGACCCGCTGAATGAAATCTACAAGGACATCTATGGCGGTTATGCTGTTCAGTATTACAGCTACATTGAACATTGTATCAATGAGCCTAACGCGGGCGAAATGGGCGGCGGCGGAGATGACCCAAATCTTCGTAAGAATTTCAAGGACACAGCCGCTTTCATTACCTCTGCTACAAATGCGGACGGCAAGGCAACATTTGAATTCGAGCTGCCCGACAATATTACAGAATGGCGTGCAACTGCTGTTGCGGTTTACGAAAAGGAAGCTGACTTTGTTTATGCAGGTGCTTCCAAGCAGCCAATTGTTGTAACTCAGCCGCTTTTCCTTGAAACAATTCTCCTTGACGAAATTGTCGAAGGTGACGACCTTGCTGTTGCGGCGCATTGCTTTGGCGAAAAGGCAGGCACGGAAAAAATCACAGTTACTTTGACTGGCAATGGAGTTAATCTTGAAAAGACAGCACTTGCAGGAAGAACAATCAATTTCGGCAAGCTCGACAAGGGTGAATATACTGTACGCTTCAAGGCCGAAAGCGGAAATAACTCCGATATTGTTGAAAAGACAGTGGTTGTCCGTGACTCTCTGCTTGAAGCAAATGTAACAAACAGCTTCAATCTTGCTGATGGTGTAAGCTTCACACCGAAGAGCTGGCCGATGTGCATTATGTTCTTTGATGCTGAGCACATCCTCTATACTGATACTTTATATAAGCTTTTATACCGTGCGGGCGAGCGTCTTGATATGCGTATTGCTTCTGCTTTTGCATACAAGGAATTCGGCTTCACTGCTGAAGAAGACTACATTTCCGAGTTTGAAGGAATTACCTCAACAGGACTTGCAAAACTTATGACAAACAGCGAGGAAGACATTGTCCTGACAGCAAAAATATGTGCTGCCGCTCCTGAGCTTGTCAACAAATCAACGGTTACAAAGAGAATGTATGACGTGCTCAACTATGACGGCTCCTACAGTGAACACATTTCCTCTGCTTATCTTGCACTTGCGGCACTGGGTGAACCTGTTATGACAGAAATACGTGACACACTGGAAAATAACAGCTTTTCTCCGATAAGTACCCCTAACGAATTCAGCATCAGGGACGGTCTGCGCCTTACAGCGGCACTTGCTCTTCTCGGCGATTTCGATACCGCACTTGAATATTATAACCGCTTCACAACCGATATGAGCAAGGGTACTGATAAAAACGGTGAAGAAACAGCTTGTCTGCCTTCAACCGAGCTTACACAGACAGCTATTATGCCTGCAGCAATCCTTCGTCTTCCTGAGGCTGACTCCATTGCAAGACACCTCATCGGCACAGCTCAGGTTTACGACAGCTTTGCTCTTGAGCTTATGGTTTACCTCAACAATTACACCACAAAAACTGAGGGCAACGCCGTATTCACCTATACAAGAAACGGCAAACCTGAAACTATAACTCTTGACCGTCACTTCGGCACTCATATCACATTTACCGAGGAACAATTCAAGGAAGCTGACTTTGCTGTAAAATCAGGCGAAATCCTTGCAATTGCAAATTACTGGGGCAACCCTACACAGAATGACACAAAGCCAAGCCTTACTGTTAAGAAAACAATAAGCGGTGACCTTGTACCCGGTGGACTTGTTACTGTAAAGATTACCGTAAAGGGCGGAGCTGATGATTTCAACAACAATTTCTATACCGTCAATGACGTTGTTCCTTCCTGCGGCAGATACGATGAAAGCATAAACGGCTGGGCAAATGTAAACGGTCAGCTTCTCACTCTTTACACTGATGAGTATGGCGTTGCTGAATACACATTCAGAATTTCCACCTCAGGCAAGTATCTCCTTGAAAGTGCTGCCGCACGTAATTATGACGGCAAGTGGGGTATGTCTGAATACACCACAATTACGGTAAACGAAAATGGACAGAACGCATAAAAAAATAACAGCCCTTATCTGCTGCGGATTGCTTATCCTTTCCGCAGCCTGTGGCTGTAATAATGATTATTCAGGCGAAACTGCCGAAGGTTTTCCCGCTGTGGAAGTTACTGCCTCGGCGATTATCCCCCAAAGCACGCCTCTTCCCTGTACCTACTACGACAGAAACAGCTTCTCCAATCACATCTCTGCCGCTGTGGACTACGGCTCAAATGGCGAGATTTTCTGCGGCACTGTTCCCCATCATCTTCTTGCGGGACGGCTTATTGCTGGTTTTCTGAAAACCGCTTCTTCCTCAAGAAAGCAGACTGACACAGTGATTGTTACGGCAACAATGCATTTCACCGAGGATAATCCGATTTGCACATCCATGTGCGATTGGGACACTCCCTTCGGCAGACTTAAGTGCGACACGGTTCTGACGGACGCAATAATTAAAGAAACGGATGCTGTCTGTGATAATGAAATGGCAGAGCTTGACCATGGAATTTCTGCACTTATTCCCTACATAAAATACTACTTTCCCGACTCGCAGATTGCCTTTGTCCTCGTTGACGAAAAGGCTGACAAGGATATCCCCGACAGACTTGCGGAGCTTTACTCCGGCTTTGACAAGGAGTGTATATTCCTGTTCTCAGCGGATTTTTCTCACTATCTTCCTGCACACGTTACCGAACAGCGTGACTTGGAAACAATTGATGCCGTTGCAAGCCGTGACTACAAAAAAGTTGCTTCAATGACCGACGACAATGTTGACTCGCCTTATGTCTTAGGCACGTTTATGCGTCTCGCGGAAAAGAGCAGCACTGACCCAAAGCTTCTTGACAGGAGCAATTCAATGCTGATAAGCGGCGTGCCCTACAGCGAAAAAGCGTACCCCGAGGGGCTGACCAGCTACCTTGTTTACGCTGCTGAAAAGTAAACACAAAAACAAAAGCCATTCCCAATCGGGAATGGCTTGATTTGTTTATCAATACTGTGAAACGTAGTCCAGTGGGTCTTCATAAGAGCCGTATGGGCTTCTGATTTCAAAGTGGAGGTGATTACCTGTGGAGTCGCCTGTGCTTCCCACGTAACCGATGAGCTGACCCTTGACAACGTAGTCGCCATAAGAAATTTCAGCAAGTGAGCTCATGTGAGCATACATTGCAACTTCACCGTTATCGTGTTCAATTCTTACGCAAGTACCGTAGCCGCCGTTCCAGCCTGTTTCAGCCTGAGTGATTGTACCAGCCTCAGTTGCGTAAATCGGTGTACCGTAAGGAGCAGCAATATCAATACCCTTATGGCCTCTGCCGTCGCCCATATAAGCAGAAATGTAACCGCCGTCAACAGGCCAGAAATACTCACCTGAACCACCGCTTCCTTCACTTACAGGCGTAATTGTTTCTCTTGTGCCGACTCTTCTATGTTCAGCAACAGGTTCGGAAATAACAGTTTCGCTGATTACTTCTGTGGTAACAGCCTTATCGCCCTTATATGTAACCTTTGCGACAACCTTCTTTTCGCCTTCAACACCTTCAACATCAACCTCGTAGTCGCCCTTGTAGATGTCATCATCTTCAGTCTTGATGATTTCGTAATCAATTTCTTCTGTGTATTCAACTTCCTTGGTCGTAAGAACCTGAAGATAAGGAACTTCCTCAGAAAGCTGGATAACAGCACCAATCGGGAAATATTCTGTAATGTCCTCGATTTCCTCGCCCTTATAAGAAGCAAAGCACTCGTTGAGCTCATCCATTGTCATACCGTTATCCATAGCAACATCCCAAGGATTATCGCCCTTGACAACCTCATAATAAACAGGCTCTGTTACGAGAGAATCAAGCTTTTCGATGATATCGATCTGGTCAACGATCTGGTCAGGCATTACATAGTTTTCGTATGTATACTCGACATCCTTGTCAAATTCAATATCGATAACACCTTCATCAGTGTATTCTGCTTTTTTTGTTTCAAGGAAATTGCCGATTGCGGTATTATCAGTAACCGCACCTACAAACTCACCATCAATTGTAATAACGTAAGCTCTTTCCTTACCTTCATTGCTGTCAACAGGTTCAACAGTCTCTTCAGCAGGCTCTTCAACAGCTTCTGCAGGCATTGTTTCAATAATCTGCTCCTCAATCACATCAGCAAGCATCTGCTCGTCAATGACCTCATCCTGTGCACCGAGAGGCTTCAGAGAAAGCGTAGCAGTGATATAGGTTTCACTGTCTGTATCATAATATGTAGCTCTGTCAGCAACCACCTGCTGAGCATTTGCAATTACTGACTCTTCGGATACAACACCGATTTCCTGACCGTTATACTCAACGGAAACACCGTAATCAGCAGAAGTTTTTTCAGCAACCACACCTACCAGAAGCGCAATGCTCAATGCAGGAACTGTATAGTTGATAACCGTTTTTGTGAAATTTCTGTTGTTCTTTATTGCTCTGCCGATATCAGAAAACTGACCGAGTAACGCCTTGCCAAAGCCGCCTTCATTCTTTCTCTCGGCAAATCTCGCCTTAGCAGCAGATGCACCCTCAACAAGCTTTACAAAGCCTATTCCGAAATTCTTTACCCTTCTAATGAAAACGTCTGCTATTTTCATTCCAAGAGGAACAAGACAATTCTTTATCGCTTTTGCCGCACTGACAACAACTCCGAGAGTTCTTCTTACGGCAGCGGAACAGATATATGTAACGAGTGTACCTATGTCAACCATAGCTGTTTCAAATGTTATCTTTTTCTTTTCAGCAGCGAGGTTCTCCGCTTGCTTTTCAGCATTTGGATGAAGACTCATTACAACAACTCCTTTCTGCTTTTGTTACACACATATTTTATCTATCGTATTCATATTGAAAATCGTTTACAAAACAAACAGTTACAAAAGAGTAACATTACTACTATTATACCTTTTTATCCGAAAAAATCAACTGTAAAACGTTTTTAGTCACATTTAGTTCATCTTTTTTGGATATTATCACAAAATCATCCCTGTATTTTGGCGATTTTTGCTACAAAAATAATTTGTATTTATACAAAAAGACTTGTTATATTGCTTCATTATGATAAAATTTACAATTTATAACAGTTACAAATTGTAACCTTTTTACAACTCATTCTCAAAACAAATGCGCAGAATAGCCGTTTGTACTAATTATAATTATTACAAAACAGTAACAAAAGCTTGTGCTCCAATCCTGCGATATCAGTCAATGTCCTCAAAAAGCTTTTCCATATCCTCTCTGATGGAACATTCTACTTTGACGCACTTTCCTTCAAATGTAGGAAAACACATTTCTCCGCAGTGAAGTGCCTGCACCTTACATTTTTCAAGGCTTCCGCCATAAAAATCATCCCCTGCAAGCGGATGTCCCACAGATGAAAAGTGTACTCTTATCTGATGTGTACGTCCCGTTTCCAGCACAACACGCACAAGACTGTGCATTTCGTTTCCTTTTATAATAGTATAGTTTGTAACAGCACGCTGTCCGTCGACACGAACTTCCCTGCGTATTATAGACTCACCTGCTCTGCCGATAGGCGCATCAATCCGATAGCTGTTAAGATGTTCTGTCCATTCCACGTTTTCAATTTTCCCTGTTGGAACAGGTGTGCCTTCCGTTACGGCAAAATAAACCTTATCAATTTTTCCGCCATAGAAGTTTGCAGCGTGCGCACTTTTCGCCACAGCACAAAGTCCCGACGTATCCTTGTCAAGTCTGTTTATCGGTCGGAAAGTAAGACCCTTGTACATAGCCGAAAAACAATTACCCAGCGTATCGCCCTGATGCTTTATTGACGGATGAACAGGCATTCCTGCAGGCTTGTTGAAAACAACGATATTCTCGTCTTCATATGCAACGGGAACATCAAGCTTCACGTTTGGTTCAAGCTGACTTTCATCAAGCTTTTTCAACGCGATAACATCACCTGAACAAACCGTATCAACCGTCCTGAGCAGCTCACCATTACGTGTTATTCCCATAGAAACACGCTTCAACTTTGTTACAAGTCTTCTTGAAACACCTGCTTGCCGCAGAAAATCTCCGCACAGCATGCCATCACAGTGTTCTGTAACCTTAAACTCAATCACTTCCGTTACAGCCTGCAAATCACTCTCTCCGTTCCATACCGACCAGCCTGTCTTCAGCAAAGCCGTTTTCTATCATTTCATTTATTGCTGCTGTGTAAATCATCATCATTTTCGGAATAACAAAAATCATCGGAAACACAAATATGCACGGTATAAGCATCAATGCACAGCTACGCAGAATTTCAATCATATACCCATGCTTGCTTTTGGTAAATGTCACGCTTTCCTTTATAATGTCCTTCACAGGTCTGTCGTGACCAAGCGCAAAAAGATATGGCGCAGCTGTATATTTGATATTGATAATTGTGTACATCAAATATACCACAACTAAAATCATAATAAGAACAACTGATACAAATCCATATATTGCCCCTTCATTTCCGCCAAATCTTATAATATAGAAAATTGCTGCACCAACCAACAGCAGCATTACAACAATCAGCGGACTTTTCCTCAGAGTGAGCGAAGCACTGAGCTTATATATCTGAAACAGACGCTTTGATGAAAAATAACAGCTGAATACGCTTTTTGCATGCACAGCATGTCCTCTGACCTGCTGGAGTCTGTACCATCTCGAACCATATCTGTACGGCACACTGATTATCCACATAATCAGGAATACGCACACCGCCGCAAGAAGAGCCATCGGGTCATTCATACTGTTGATTATATCCATTGCCAGTAGATAATTTGTTGTAAGAAACCACGCAAAGATACCGGCAGTTATGCCTCCTGCCGAAATAAAAAACAATGCACAGCATTCACCCCAGCATCTTTTCATACGAGGGGAAACACTTTGTTTAAGCTCCTTGAAGTTTTTCAAAATTCGTTCCTCCGATTATTCTTTTCCGGGAATTTTGCCCAGAATTTCAAAGGTGTTTCCATTCTGCCACATCATAGCGCTTACCAGAATTTCGTAGCCCTCACCCGGCTCGCAGGCAAACTCCATCGGCTTCATCTTCGGCAGACCAAAGCAGGACATCATATTCATCAGTATACCCGAATGGGTAACCACGCCTGTATGGGTATAGCCGTTCTTCATCATATCCATAATAATCAGGTTCAGCGCCGAGTAGCAGCGTGTCATCATATTGCGGAGGGTTTCACCGTTCGGCGGAGGATTGTCAAGTCCGCCCTTTAGCCACTTCTTGTAGCTGTCAAGCTGGATAAGTTCAGCGGCGGGAAGTCCCTCGAACACGCCGAAATCCATTTCTCTCAGGTCGTCAACAATAACAATTTCACGTTCGGGGAAAAGGATTTCCGCCGACTGTATCGCTCTTTCCAGCGGGCTGGAGTAAACCCTCTGCACCTTCGGATATTCAAGCTGGTCGAACTTGTCCTCCAGCATTTCTCTGCCCGCATCAGAAAGGGGCAGATCGGTCTTGCCGATGTATATTCCGTTCTCATTTGCCTCGGTGATGCCGTGGCGAAGTATGCTTATACGATAACCCTTCATTGTGGTTTCTCCTCTCTTTTCACTAAAAAATGGTAAATTGATGATAATTTTTATACAAATATACAAAAAAGTTTCTCAACATTTATCGACTTTTTTTGCGTAAACCTATTTACAAAATGTACGGTATGAGTTATAATTTACAGTACGTAAAGAAATTTTTCAGGAGGTGGCATGATGAATTCGGACTTTCCAAGAATTATAACTCTGCTCAGGAAAGAACGCGGCATCAGTCAGAAAAAAGCAGCTGCCGACCTCGGCATTTCACAGGCACTCCTTTCACATTACGAAAAGGGCATCAGAGAATGCGGCCTTGAATTTCTCGTTAAAACAGCTGATTATTATAATGTTTCCTGCGATTATCTCCTCGGTCGTTCACCCGAGCCTGCAGGAAAGACTATTTCCTATGAGGATATCCCCGAACACGACCCCAACAGCAAGGATAAGATTGCGGCTGGCGGTGTAATGGCGTCCTTCAACAAGAAGCTTGTTGTAAACGCTGTTACGGTGCTTTTCTCACTTGTTCAGAAAACAAAGAGCGCAACCGTACTGAAGGAAGTTTCCAACTACCTTATGCTTGCGGTTTACAAGATGTTCCGCATAGTTTATTCGGCTAACCCGAAGAACGACCAGCATTTCTTCACAATCCCCGAAATCATTTCATCAGGCTCAGCTTCTGCGGCTATGTCAGTTTGTGAAGCTAACGCTTCCGCTGCTGCAAAGGGTGTAGCGATAAACGGCGGAGATGTTGCTGCCGAAACCGATGAAACACTCATCACGGCAAACTCCCTTGCGGAAGAATATCCAGGCTCTGCATCATCACTTCTCAACGTTATCAAGAACAGTGAAGCGCGTATGCAGATTATCAACAATTCCGACAAGTAATATTCTAACACATTTTCTGATTTATTTCAATAGGCAAAAGAAAAGGTACCGTCTTAGTTGGACAGCGATAAAGAAGTTTTCACAAATATCGTATAAAACTTAATACAGCGGGTTATGCAGACAGGCACACGGAATCGACCGTGTGCCTGTTTATTGAATAATAAAAAATAAGAATACTATTTCTCAATTGAGCAAGTTATAAATGCTTTTCAAACAGCAGATATTCCCTTTGGTAAAGGATTTTATTGTCAATATATTTTTCGGACACCTTGCCCTTTTTAATAAGAGCACCTATTGATGAAGATCTTTTTCTGCGAAGCTCTTCAAACATAGCTTGTGACAAAGCAGATCCAAGTCCCAGATGCTTTTCGTCAACGCCAATATACAGAAGAATGTAATTATCACATCTTCTTCTGTTTTTAAGCATAAATAAAATCTCAGGAAGTCCTATATTTCCGCAAAGTCTATTTCCGTAATCGGGAACGCTAATAAAAAATCCTGCCAGCTTATTATTTTTATATCCAAGTTTGACCATAGAAAAATCAAGAACTGTTTTGAGGTCCTTATACATCTCTCTAAACTCTTTTTCGGTAATATGCGAGAAAACAGGGAAATCACTGTATAGCTTAACAAGCAGAGTGTAAACCTCACCGATAACCTTGTCCCAGTCTTTTCTTGACGGAGAAACAATGCTGTAACCTCTTTTGGTAAAAAAGTTATATCTTTTTATATAGTTTTCGTCATCTTCCTCGTTCTTTGAAAGCTTTTTATAGATGTTTGATACATACACCTGGGAAATTTTATAGCCGTTTTCCTTCCATAGCTTCGGGTAATAGTCCTTGCCATAGGGTTCGGAAAAGAATCGCTTTTCATCAAATTTGTTAGATTTCATTCTGTATCCAATCCAAAAGCTTGCGTCAACAGGACCTGTAAGCTTTCTTATTCCGTTTTCTTTTGCAAAGTTTTCGGCTGCTTCCATAATAGTTTTTACTGCTTCAATATTATCCTCGCTGTCAAAAAAACCGAGATAAGCTTCATCTTTATCGGTATATATTGTTACAGCACATCTTGCAACAACCTTGCTGTCACAGTAACATAGAAAAGCTGTAAATGTGAAATAATTGCTCAACGTATGTGTACCTTTGAGCAATGCAATTTCATCGGAACGCTTCTGCATAAGCTCTTTTTTTATATGTATGCGTGAGGGAAAATCTAAAAAATCTTCATAATCATTTTCGGTCACTTTTTTTACAAGATACATTCTATTTCTCCTTTCCGCATATTTTTATTATTCCGCTATTACCGTCAAGCTCTATTATATCACCGTCTTTTATCAGCTCGGAAGCGTTTTTTACTCCGACAACAGCAGGGATTTTCAGCTCCCTTGAAATAATAGCAGTGTGCGATAAAAGCGAACCTTTTTCGCTGATAATTCCCTTTGAATTTGACAAAAGAAACACCCAGCCCGGGTCTGTCATTTTTGCAACAATTATTTTACCCTTGGTATCAGGAGGATTGCAGGCATCTTTAACAACAACTGCTGTTCCTTTTGTTATTCCTGCAGAAGATGGCGTTCCGTAAAGCGTTTTTTCATCTGAAGCAACGCCTGAAACAGTGTCTGTGCGGATGATGTTTTTATCGAATTCCTTGCCCGCAAAGATTATTCTTGAAAATGCGGGAAGCTCATAAAATCCTTTGTAGTCACGTTTTCTTTTCTCTATTATGTCAGCAAAGGTATCAGGATTTCCGTTAAAAATTTCATCTTTCGTAAGATAGAAAACATCTCTTTTATCACATATTTTTCCATCTGAGCAAAAAATTTCCCCTGCCCTCAAGAACATAGAACGTACCATTCCGTAAATTCTTGTTCTGTTAAGGCGCGAAATTTCTCTGTTCATTATTCCCGCAGAAGCCTTTTCAGCAAAATACACAATTCGTTTTTTTCTCTTTTTTATATCAGCTGTTATGCTTTCTGTTGATTTCTCAGTTTCATCAAGCAGAGATTTTTTTGTTCTTTCGAATATATCTTTATCAGAAGAAAGTTCGCTGATTTTTTTCATAAGCAGCAACGGACTTTCCCTGAACGTAACAGTTTCCATTTTCAATTCCTCAGGCGAACGGTCACCGTAAAGTGAAATATATTCATAGAACTTTTCTTTGAATTCAGGGTAAGCGTCAAGCTTTTCTTCAAGTTCTTTTTCCTTCTGTGAGCCGTTCAGTTCATCAAGCATTTTTCTATCATAGTCAGAAAGCTTTATCATTGCCCTTATTGGCTTCATACTTTCTATATTTGAAATACCGCTTATAAATTCGTTAACTGTTTTTTCATAGTCTGTTACACCTGATTTTTTGATTTCAGCTTTAAGCAGTCCCGTGAAAACAAATGCGTAAAGATCATTGAGAAGCGTTATATCCCATACGGAAAGAATCTTTTCTGATATCTCATCATAGAGTGATTTTACATCTTTGAGAGTGATATCTGCGGTGAAATTCTCCCTGAAATATTTTTCTGTTGCAGGAAATGAAGCGTTGAGCTTTTCCATATTTTTTCTTACAGAAAAGGCTTCGGAGATAACATTTACATATGTAGAAAGTCTTTTAAAAAATGAAAGCTTTACTTCATCGCTGTCAACAGATTTTTCCGTAACACCCATCATATCCTGCCACACGGGAATTATCTTTTTTGACATTGGAAGAAATGACAATACAGTATACCAATTACTGATTTTATAGTATACTCTGCCGTTTGCCGAGCCTGTCATATTATAATAAGTTTCGTTATATCTGTTTACAATTTTTTCATCACGAAGAACTCTGTTGGCAAGCCCCTTGAAGACACCGCTGTATGCTTCTTTCACAAAAGAAATTGTTAACGGCAGCGATATTCCGGGATAGCTTTCCACTATGTTGCTGTTATCAAGAATAAGTGGAGTTTTATTATTTATTGTCGTTATTGGTCTGACCTGAAGGATAAAAACTTCATCGTTCTTTACAGCAAATTCAATATCAATAAGCTTCCCAAAGATTTCTTCTGTATTTTCGCATAACGAAATAAGCTCTTCTATCAAATTCTCTGTCATAGACGGAGATTTTTCACAGCTTTTTTCGGTATAATATTTTTTATCTGTTCTGTTGTAATAACAGGTTGTAACGTCTGTTTTTTCTTCAACAACATTGTCTCCTGTTCCGCTTCCCATAACAATAACGCTTTCGTTTAAAACGCCCTGCGGATTGGAAGAAAATATAACGCCTGAATAATCAGAGTCAATCATTTCCTGAACAATTACAGACATTTTTATGGTGTCAGGATTTATATTGTTTTCCTTACAGTAAGAAATAACATTTTCCTTTTCGGCAGACAAAAAGCAATCCTTTATTTTATCGTATACATTTTCTTTTTTTACAAAAAGAAAGCTGTCAAACTGCCCTGCGAAAGAGTTATCAGAGGAATCCTCACAAAGTGCAGATGAACGCACCGAAAACTCCCTTCCGTCATTCAAGAATGAAAGGAGCTTTTCTTTTTCGGGGATTTCATTTATACAAAAAAGCGTCGGAACATTAAATCCGTTCTCTTTCATAATAAAAAGACGTTCTGCTTTTTTTCCGATTGTATATTCCTTGAAATTATCTGTTGTAATAAATGTATTCATATCTTTCCAAATATCATATAGGCGGGAATTATCAGAAGCATTGTAGCCTCTGTAATGTATGTGTAAATTTCAACTCTTGTTACAAGCTTGAATCTTTCGGGATTCTTTATAAACATAATAAACTCTGCGGTCATTATTGTAACATTGATTATGAGGATAAAGAAACCGATTATATTAAGATTTATAACAAGGAGAAGATTTGTAACTATATCCACAAGCGTAAGGATAAGGATAAACAGCGTAGATTTTTTATGTCCAAAAAGCTTTGAATATGTTGTGTATTCCGTTTCATCCTTCGGCGCACGGATTTTTCTTGCAATCTCCCATATAAGCGCAGGAAAATAAAGCGTCATAAGAACAAGAAAGGATGTTAATGTAAATGGCTGAAGCTCATACTTTATGCAGCAGAATGAAATGATATACAAATTCAGTACCATCTGCACAGGGTTGTGCGTAACCAGTGCAAGCGGCAGACTTTTGCTGATTTTATGCTTCTGGAAAAACCACAATGACATAAGAATTCCATAAGTCATAAGAAACAGATAGAATAAAATGTTATTCATAAAAATAACATTCAGAATTGTCATAACGGCAAGGTCTATGGCAACAACAGTGTTCAAGTCTTTTTTATAAACCTTTCCGCTTGGAAATGCTCTGTCAGGGAAAAGTCGTTTATCTGATTCGTAATCCTTGAAATCATCAGCAATACGCAGAAACATCAGAAACCCGAAAATCGTTATACCGCCAACAATTTCCTGTATGCCTAAAGAAAAATCCGTAACACCATAATTGAGAAGCAAAATAAAATATATCTCGCCAAAGACTATAAAGCCAAGCAGAAGTCTCGGAATAAGCGGATACATTTCCTTGAAATAAATATTAAGTCGCCTGAGCATTTTTCTTTCCTATCCTTTCTCCGATAAGGACTTTGGTTTCAATTCCTTTTTCAGAATTTTCAAGTATATCGGCATCAATAGTCACGGTGCCTTTTTTTACCATAACAACGCAGGTTGAGCCTCCCATTTCAAAGTATCCCTTTTCTTCACCCTTGAAGAAACTTTCTGCGGAGTAATTTATTATTTTGCCTACAAGCAAGGCACCGATTTCAATTTGATAGCAAGTGCCGAAGTTTTCCGTTTCGATATACGAAACACTACGGAAGTTTTCTGAAAACACCTTATATTTTTTCGAAGAAATCGGACTCACGGTATGAAGCTTACCATTTATATATTTGCTTCGGATAAGCTTTCCGTCGTCGAAAAAGCAATATCTGTGGTAATCGTCAACCGTTAATCTGAAAACAAGACAATATCCGCCATAAAAGTCCGTTGTCAAATCTTCGTCTATGATTTCCCTTGCAGTATAGATACTGTTTTTTATGGGAATTTTTCCGTCATCTGTAATTCTGTAGCAAAGAAGCTTGCTGTCTGCTACGGATATCAAATCATTTTTTTCGGCTGAAAAGACTCTTTTTCCGTCAGCAAGCTTTCTTGTGAAAAAATCGGAAAAGGAACTGTACTCCCTGTCCTCAAAATCACTCATAACAATTCCGTATTCTTTGACAAAGGGGGCAATTTTCTCTGTGGATTTTCTTGTGGAATTTCTTTTTGCATTGAGTCTTGAATAGCCTTTTCCTGCAATAAAAAGTCTTAGAATAATTCTTCCCAATATATTGCCGTACAGAAAATTAAGAGCTTTGCCACCATACTGTTTATCCTCATAAAAGGTTTTGTTTTTTCTGTCGTAAATCCTTGCCATATTATCCACCAACGAAAATTACTGCAACGGCAAGGGCTATTGCAAGAAGTCCGAGCAGCAGATATGCAATTCCCTTCGGTTTTGCTATTTTTATTTTAAGTACAAACAGAACAGCTGTGACAAAAAGACATACAGGCATTATTATTTCGGTAATGCTTAAAATGCTGCCTGCAATAAAAGCAGATACAACTATCAGAGACGCAAAGGTTACAGGTAATCCTGTATAGAATTTTGTTTCCGATGAAATGGAAGCAGAAACATTGAAAAAGCCCAGCCTTGTTATAGCTGCAAGCACATAAAACACACTGATTGCGATATGATACCAACTTGTGTTTCCCATAGCAAATGAAATTACAACAGGAAAAACAGCAAAGCTTACCATATCGGTAAGGGAGTCTATCTGTATTCCGAATTCTTTTTCTTCTTCCGTTCTTTTACAGCGTCTTGCTATCATTCCGTCAAAGAGGTCTGCGACGCCGCATACAATAAGGCATAAGACAGCATATTTCATTTTTCCCGAAAGTGCCAATGCCATTCCGAGGACTGCAGCTGCTGCACCTATATATGTAAGTATTACCGATTTGTTATAGTATCCGAGAAACATTTTCAATTCTTTTCACCGCCAATTATTATTTCGCCCGTTTCGCCGTTTATTGTAATAGTTTCGCCATCCTTGATAAGCTTTGTTGCATTTTCGGTGCAGACAACGCAGGGAATGCCGTATTCTCTTGAAACTATTGCTGCGTGACATAGTATTCCGCCGTACTCCGTAACAATTCCGCCCAGCATAGCAAATTTACTTGTCCAGCCTGTATCGGTGAACTTAGTTATAAGGATGTCGCCCTCGCATAATCTGTCTGTTTCGTCAAGAGAGTGAATTACTCTTGCTGTTCCTGTTGCCTTGAAACAGGAACAGCCTATTCCGCATAACGCCTTACCTGCAACACTGCTTGATGTATTTGCAAATTTTGAGCCGATTTCGTTTTCACTTGTAAAATTTCTGAAAGAGGAATAGTATATCTTGTTTTTTTCTATTATTCTGACGAATTCTTCCTTTTTGATGTTATTATCAAGCAAGTTTCGTATATCTTCAATTTTTGCAAACCAGATGTCATTTTTATCTGAAATATAATTTTCATTGAACAGTATTTCAGCGAGCCTTAACGTATACGCTCTGATTATGCAGTAAAATCTTGTTGAAACATCTCTGAATTCTTCTCTCCACCAAAGAAGCTTTCGCATTTCAGCTACATTCTTTTTAAACTTTCTGTAAGCTGATGCAGAAAGTTTTTTCTTTACCTTTTCCATCTCTTTGCTGAAATCTTCACGCAGACGCAAAGAATCGGTTTCAGGTGAACATTCATCACCTAAAGCACAAGTTCTTTTTACATCATCTATTACCGTGATTATATCCTCATAAAAAGACGGATATGTAACATCAAGTTCCTTCTTGGAGTGATACCCGAATTTTTCTATATACTCCAGAACCTTTTCGCCACAAGGAACAGAGTTGGTTTTTCCGGCTATTTCAGAAGCAGGTGTGTCGCTCCAGAAAGCAAATGCAGCTTTGTCGCTTCTGATACTTCTGCTTATTTCCCACATATCATAAAAAGGGAGTAGATGTGAAATATTATCAAGACCGCCTATAAGGGTAAAATAACCGCCCTTTGTGGTGTGCTTCAGGATTTTATCTTTATACAATGACTGATGAATTGTGTTGATAAAAATCTGTCGGAAATATGTGCTTTCGCTGTTAAGGTAATCAGTGAAAACAAGCTTTTTCCATTTTGCTTTTATTTCGTCAGCCGAAAAAGGTTTGTCCTTATCTGCAAAATAATCGGAATAAATGTTTAATAGTTCTGATTTGAATTTTTCGGCATTATCCTTGCGTTCCTTGACAATCTTTTTCTGCGCCAATGCCATTATGGCAATATCCACAAGAGTTTTAGGAGTAACTGATGTAGTAACGCCATCTCCATCATACGTTATTTTAACACCCAATTCACTGTCAAAATCTCTTTCCTTGTATCCAGGAACTTTAGCCATTGCCGATTTTACAACGCTTAAATTCCAATAAGGTCTTCCGTAGAACATATCTCCAAGCTTTTTTTCAAGCTCGGCAGGCTTCAAGATTTTAGATTCAATAAGGAATTTACGCAATTCACTTTCCCAGATATATTCATAAAGACTCCACATATACGGGGTACAAACGGTTGCTGAAACTCCGCCGTCCTTAAAGTCTGCGGTAGTCCATTGGTCTTTTATTTCGCCGTAAAGAATTTTTGTTATTGCTCTTGCCTGAAGGATATAAAGAATTTCATTTTCATATGCAAATTCAATATCGCATGGGTAACCGAAAAACTGCTGAATACGAAGCGCTGTATCTGCAATTTCTTTTATTTTGTCGTCAGAAATAAGTTTTCCTGATGAAAGTGTAATTTCTTTATTCCACCAATTATAGGAATATCTTTCGGCTGCAACCTTTCCGCTTACAAGATTTTCGCCCTGACCTTTTGCTGCCTCAATAAAGATTTCTTTATCACAACCGCTTGTAGGATTTACCGTAAATGCGACTCCGCTTACCTCGGAATCAATCATTTCCTGAATAATAACTGACATTCCGATTTCATCGACAGACAATTCATTTGCCGCAATATAAGAAAGAACTGTTTCCGAATATGCCGAAAGATAGCATTTTATAATAGCTGCTGAAATTTCGTCAATACCTTTTGCGTTGATTACTGTATCGTACTGACCCGCAAAAGAAAATCCGCTTAAATCTTCTTTTATTCCGCTGCTTCTTACGGCGTATTTCTTTTGCATGTTTATTTTTTCTTCTATTTCTGATTTTACTTCATCATGTAATTTAAGCGAGGAATAAAGCTCTGAAATTTTATCGGAGGTTTCTTTTGCATTGCTTTTTGAAAGCACCTCCAAAAGCATATCAACCTCGTGCTTGTTATCATTTGCGGAAATAGTTTTCGTGAAAATATCGTTCCCGAGAACAATACCTGTCGGAACATTGAAGCCGTTACGTTTCATTAAGGAAAGAAAAGCTGCTTTGTTGCCGACCTCTCCTGCGTTAAGCTTTTCTTCAAGACAATACATATTCATTCAAACATATCCTTTCGGTCAAAACATATTTTTTCTTAAATGACAGAAATATAAAAGCATATTCAGTATGATATGTGTTACTGCACCAAGCAGTACATATATAAAATAATACCATATTGGCAACGGATAAAAAATGCATACAACGAGAACACAGCCGAAAATTGAATCGGCCTGGTCAAGGAAGATGAAAAAAACTTTTTTTATACCGCTTATATCATTTTTACCAGGAGTAATATCAAGCCTTCTTTTCAAAAAGCTGTTTGGAAGCTCAAATAAAGCGTAGGCAAAGCCCATAAGTGTTCCAATCATAATATTATACAAAAAAGAATTGTTATAATTTCTGTAAAAATAGTTATAGGCTGTAAGAGAATCGCTGTTCAGGGAAATAATTCCCCACAGGACTGAGAACACAGCTCCGAAAGTAATCATTCCGATAAAGCCCTTGAAGGTCTTGTTATCGCCGAATATTCTTCTTCCGTCAGAAAAATTCTTTCCGAAATCAACAGGCTTTTTCAGAAAACCACATACATTTACCTTGCACCATACCATATTCATAATACCTGCAAGAATAACGGGTAGCAGTGTTACATACATTTCTGCAAGCTTTTCCATAAAAATATCCTTTCTATATAATATAATAATCTATTGTATTATAACATAAAAGCTGTCAGATTTCAATATCCGACAACTTTTGATGTTTTTAATTCAATTTGGTCGATTATTAGCCAAAACTTGCTAATCACTGCAATCTCCTCACAATTTAACTACTCAAATCAGTATATTTGTCAGTGTATTTATAAAATAAAAACTGGCATTATTGAAAGATTATACAATTATTGTACTAAACAAACCGCTGATATAAAGCATTATAATATATCCCGATAATTCCTTATTGAGTTATCGGGAATTTTGTAATCCACAACATTTATTCCCCTTTCTTTTTATACAATCCTCCAAAATTTCATAATCCCCCTCCATCAGACTTAAAAATTCGTTCGAATTTGTAGGTACTTATGAAGGGGGTATTTTTCTGCCCTTAGCCGCTGCAGATTTTTTTGAGGGGTAATGCCCATTCGGGCGGAACAAGAAAAGTAGGAATACGTATTCTTTTGTTTTTTGTATGCGTAGCAAGCAGAGAAAGTACCGTATACTTTCGTTTTTGGCTTGCTTAGCAAGCACAGAAAGTACCGTATACTTTCATTTTGGGTAAGCATAGCAAGCACAGAAAGAATACGTATTCTTTCTCTTCTCGCTCATTTTATTCGGCTACCCCTCAAAAATGTTTGTCAGCGTATCGGCTGACAAAATGCTTACCCCTATATTTTAGACTGCACCTAAGACCGCTGAATTTTAAGGAGAGGGATGAAATTGTAAAGAAAAATATTTGCAGGAAATCAATGGGGTATGAAAAAGAGCGTGAGGTTTTCGCTCACGCTCGGAAATGGTTATTATATTTCAAAATCTTCTGTCTTTAAGTCGCAATAATATCTGCCGCTTTGAGTTGTAAACTTAAAAACACAGTAATCAGGGTCTGTAACACCACCCTTATAAAATATAGTGTCACCTTTTCTCCAAATCATATCCTTGGTCTCTTGGTCGGTCAGGACTTCCATTTTACCAACAAGCATAACTCCTGTATATTTTATAAGGCCTTTGTGATAAAAATAAATGCTGGCATTTGGGTTATTCAAAAACTGTTTAACTCTCATTGAAGAGGTGTTGGTAGAGAAATAAAATTCTTTTAGTCCAACTCTTTTTCTCGGCTTGAGCATAGCCTTCATATTCGGATAGTTATTTTCATCAACGGAGCAGATGAAGCTGACATTTTGCCTGTCAATGAATTTTTCTAATTCTTTTTGGGTCATAGCTTTATCCTCGTATTTTAATTTTCTTTCATTATACCAAATCATAAAAATTAAGTCAACCGCCACAAGGCAGAAAGGAGTTAAATGATTAGAAATGTATTCAGGAATACCGCCATAGCAAGTGAGGATAACCCCTCGCTTGCCACAAACATCTCCGAATACAAAATCGGACATACCACTTACATAGTTGAAACACACTTCAACCTCGGTTGCAAGGAAACCCTTGACGATATTATAAAGCGGCTGATTTCGAGAGATGTTGAAGGTCTGCAATTTGCAGCGTAGTAAAATACAGCGGATTATTTACGCTTTCACGCTTTACCACCTTAAATTATTCTTGAGAGTGTGATATAATAAAGGTAACATAATCCGCTGTAATTGTTTAGAAAGTGAGGTTAATATGTCAGATAAAATTACAGCGTTATATTGCCGTCTGTCACAGGACGATATGCTTGCAGACGAAAGCAATAGTATTACAAACCAAAAGGCAATTCTTTTAAAGTACGCACAAGACAACGGATTTTCCAACCCCCAGTTCTATGTTGATGATGGTTTTAGCGGAACAAATTTCAACCGTCCCGATTTTATCCGTATGATGAATGACGTTGAAGCTGGAAAGGTTGAAACGGTTATTACTAAAGACTTGTCACGACTTGGACGTGACTACCTTAAAACGGGTTAGTACATAGAAATCATATTTCCTGATTATGATGTGAGGTACATTGCTATCAATGACAATGTGGATACGTTCAAGAGCGAAAACGAACTGATGGCATTCAAGAACATTTTTAATGACTGGTTTGCCCGTGACACCTCAAAGAAGATTAAGGCTGTTTTCAAGGCTAAAGGTCTGTCGGGGAAACCGCTTACATAAATTATTCCTTATGGTTACAAGAAATCAGAAGCTGATAAAAATCTTTGGGAAATTGATGATGAGGCAGCTAAAATTGTAAAGAGAATTTACAGACTTTGTATTGAAGGCTACGGCCCTGCACAAATTGCAAGAATGCTTACCGATGATGGTATTCTTATTCCTACAGCATATGCACAAGCACACGGACAGCCGCACGCGAAAACTTTTAAATATCCAACCCGCTGGTGTTCTGACACAGTAGTTAAAATTCTTGAGAAACCAGAATATGCAGGTCATACTGTAAACTTCAGCACTCATCGTAAATCATACAAATGCAAAAGGAAAGTGAAAAATCCCAAAGAGGAATGGGTTGTTTTTGAGAACACTCACGAACCGATTATTTCACAGCACGATTTTGATTTGGTTCAGGAATTGCGAAAAAACAAACGAAGAATGCAAAATCACAAGGAAATCAATCCGTTTTCGGGAATGGTTTACTGTGCAGATTGCGGTGAAAAATTATATCTGTGCCGTTCAAGAAGTCTGTCTGATGAGCAGGAGCATATGAAATGCAGTACCTATGCCAAAGACCAGTTGGAATGTTCAGGACATTATATTCGCACCTGTGTTTTGAGGGATATTGTGATAAAGGAAATCAACAAAATGCTTGATAGCGTGCATAAGAATGAAGATGAATTTATCAAAACTGCAATGGAAACTTCGGCACAATCACTTTTTGCTGAACTCAAAAAATCAAGAAAATAGCTTACCCAGGCTGAAAAGAGAATTTCAGAGCTGGATAAGCTGTTCAAGAGGTTACATGAGGATAACGTAAGCGGTAAGATTTCTGATGAGCGTTTTGAGTTACTGTCGAAGGACTATGAAGCTGAACAAAAAGAGTTAATGCTGAACGTTTCTGCATTGACCGAGTTTATTGAAATGAAGGAGCAAAAATCTGCGGATATCACGCAATTTATTGATATCGTGAAGAAATACACCGAGATTTCTGTTCTTACCCCTGAAATTATGCACGAACTGATTGAACGGATTGAGGTTCACGCTCCCGATAAATCCAGTGGTCACAGACAGCAGAAGATTGATATTTATTTCAAGTTCAGGATTGCAAGTGCTTCGGTTGTTGCGGACAGTCTTGACTATGACAAAAAGAGAAAGGCTGCGTAATTTTACGCAACCTTTCTCTTAGGGATTAAAAACTTCTTTGTGACGGACACGTCTTTGCGGTACCTTTTTATTATTTGCCTCCATTGAGACGCTGTTCAGCCTTATCCCAATCAAGCAGCTCCGCTGCGGCGGAAAGATATTCACGGCGGTCGTGCTGGCGGTCAAGGTAGTATGCGTGCTCCCACAAATCAATCAGCAGAAGCGGAGTATACTTGTCAAAGTCAACGGTTTCCTGATTTGGTGTAACCATAAGCTCAATGTTTTTTTCGGGCGTGAACACAACCCATATCCAGCCCGAGCCGTTTACTCCCACACCCGTGTCAACAAGCTCGTCACGGAATTCCTTTTCCGAGCCGAAGCTGTTCACGATAAGGCTGCGCATATTCTCGGACGGCGCCTTGTAATCGGGGGTAAGAGAGCTGAAATAAAGCTCGTGATTGTATGTACCGCCTGCGTTGCGCTGTAATTCCTCGTCCCCCATTTTCGTCAGCACCTCAAGTGGAATGTTCTGCATAAGGGGGTGCTTTGAGAGGATTGAGTTCAGCTTATCAAGGTAATTCTTGTAGTGCTTGTCGTGGTGGAAGTACATCGTGTACCTGCTGATACGCGGCTCAAGCGCGGCGAAATCGTATGGAAGCGGTGCATAGGAAAAGGGATAGTAATTCTCGGAGTTCATCATCAACCGACCTTTCAGATAGTTATCAGTTAATTATATGCGCGTGGAATCAAAATAATAACGTTTACAAAAAATAATTGCAATGGGTGGAATTGTATGGTATAATAAGCACAAATCTGTAACAGAAACGGAGTAATTCTATGAACAAGTTATCTGAACTTTTATGGTATAGACAGCCTGCGGCAAACTGGGACGAGGCTCTCCCCGTGGGCAACGGACGTATCGGCGGTATGATTTTCGGCAAGCCTGCAGACGAGCTTATCCAGCTCAACGAGGACTCAATCTGGTCGGGCGGCTTCCGTAAGCGCAACAATTCCAAGGCTTATGCAAACCTTGAAAAAATCCGTACCGCAATCCGTGAGGGACGTACAACCGACGCTGAAAGTATCTGCTGTGATGCCTTCTACGGCACCAACGAAAATCAGCGTCACTACCAGCCTTTGGGCGACCTGCATATATGGCAGGGCGGCACAGAGAATTATTCCGATTACACGAGATACCTTGACCTGAGCACCGCTGTGTGCAGTACACAGTGGGTCAGCGATGGGGTTATCTACAACCGTGATATTTTCGTTTCCAAGCCTGACGAGGTTATGGTAATCAGCTTCACCGCCAGCGAAAAGGGCAAAATCAGCTTCGTTTCCGTTATCGACGGCAAGGACGACGACTACGACAAGAATGAGGCTTACGATGACCACACCCTGCTTTTCACAATGAGCGACGGTATCCCCTATGCGGCGGCAATTTCCGTTTCCGCTGAGGGCGGCAAGGCCTGCACCGAAGCAAACAGAATTGTTGTTGAGGGTGCTGATTCGGCGGTTGTAACTCTTGCTTGTCAGACCTCCTACCGCACGGGCGATTACGAGAAAAAGGCAATCGGACAGGCAAAAACTGCGCTGAGAAAGGGCGCAAAGCTTCTCAGGGAAAGACACGAGCGTGATTACTCCGCATTGTACGGAAGATGCGAAATCAGCCTTTGTGACAACTCAAAGGGTAACGCTGAGCTTCCTGTAAATGAAAGATTGCAGAAAATCCGTAACGGCGAAAGCGACAACAAGCTTGTGGAAATGTACTTCAACTTCTCCCGCTACCTTATGATTGCGGGGTCACGTGAAGGCACGCTTCCGCTTAATCTTCAGGGTATATGGAACAAGGATATGTGGCCTGCCTGGGGCGGCAAGTACACAATCAACATCAACACGGAGATGAACTACTGGGCGGCTGAAATTCAGAATCTGCCTGAGTGTCACGGCGTACTGTTTGACCATATCGAGCGTATGCGTGAGAATGGCCGTGTTACAGCACGGGCAATGTACCATTGCGGCGGCTCCGTTTGTCACCACAACACCGATATATGGGGCGACACCGCACCGCAGGACAAGTGGCTTCCCGGCACGCTGTGGCCTATGGGTCTTGCGTGGCTCTGCACCCACATTTACGAGCATTATCTTTTCACGGGGGACAAGGATTTTCTTGCCGAAAAGTACGATACAATGCGTGAAGCGGCAGAATTTTTCGTTGACTTCCTTATCGAGGACGACAAGGGCAGACTTGTAACAAGTCCGTCGGTTTCTCCCGAAAATACATACATCACCAAGGACGGCGCAAAGGGCACGATTTGTCAGGGTCCGTCAATGGACAGTCAGATTTTACATAACCTTTTCACAGCGGTAACCGAGTCCGCTGAAATTCTTGACGACGACAGAAACTTTGCCGAAATGCTCAAACAGCTTCGTGACAAGCTTCCGCAGCCTGAAATCGGCAAGTACGGTCAGATTATGGAATGGGCAATTGACTATGACGAGGCTGAGCCGGGACACAGACACATTTCCCAGCTTTATGCACTTTACCCTTACAACCTCATCACAAAGCGCCACACACCTGAGCTTGCTGATGCGGCAAAGGCTACCCTTGTCCGCAGACTTACCCACGGCGGCGGTCACACAGGCTGGTCAAGAGCGTGGATTATCAATATGTGGGCAAGACTTCACGAGGGCAAGCTTGTGGGCGAAAACATTGCGGCGCTTCTTGCTCACTCAACCAATATCAATATGTTTGATATGCCCCCGCCTTTCCAGATTGACGGAAACTTCGGCGGCGGTGCGGGTATCGCAGAAGCACTTATCCAGAGCCACAGCGGCGAAATCAACGTGCTTCCCGCTATTCCCGAGGAATGGGAAAGCGGCTCGGTACGCGGACTTGTTTGCCGAGGCGGTTTCGTTGTTGACTTTGCCTGGGCAAATGGCAAGGTTACTGAAATGTATGTACATTCCACTTGCGGCAACAAATGCAGCATCGTCGGCAGCGTGAAGATTGAGGGTGCGGCTTGCTACGAAGAAAACGGCGTGACAAGCTTTGCAACAGAAGCAGGAAAGGTTTACGAGGTGAAGTTCAATGGCTAAGAAAAACAGATTTGAAAAGGTTTATACTCAGGGCTCAATAGATGTTATGGAAATATGGATTGATACCGAAACAGGCGTGAATTACCTGTATCACCAGGTAGGCTATTCGGGTGGACTTACCCCCTTGCTGGACAAGGACGGCAAGCCTGTTGTAACCTTCAGGGATGGGTTTGAGCTGGAGAAAATCAATTAAATAATGCAAAGGGGAAAGCAATGCAAGTGTTTTCCCCTTTTCTTTTTATAAAATTTTACTCAGGTGTAACCTATCGCCTTTCTGATTTGTCTTATATATAGAAACGTTTCACGGTACCGAAAAAAAGCAAAGGAATGATAAAAATAGACAAAACACTTTTTACGCAGTATGTAGCAAAATTTCAGCCTACGGTATTCCGTCTCGCATACAGCTATGTAAAAAACCGTTCTGATGCAGAGGATATAACTCAGGAGGTTTTTCTCAGGCTTTACAACAGCTCGGAAAGCTTTTCTGCTGACGAAAATGCAAAGGCGTGGCTTATCTGCGTAACCGCAAACACAGCAAAAAATCATCTTGCGTCAGCGTGGATAAAACGCAAAATCGCACTTACAGAGGATATACCCTTGAAAAGTGAAAAGGACTACGAGCTGCTGGACGTGCTCAACAGGCTTAATGTCAACTACCGCACGGTTATTTATCTTCATTATTATGAGGGTTACAGCGTAGCGGAGATTGCGGAAATGCTGAAAATTTCCGAAAGCAACGTAAAGGCACGGTTAAAGCGTGGAAGAGATAAGCTCAGAAGCATACTTGAAAAGTGAGAAAGGACAATTTATGAAGATCACCGAGATCGTCGCCGGGTTTGCCCGGCCTGTGGTGGAGGAGAAGGGCTGCACCCTTTGGGATGTGGAATACGTCCGGGAGGGCAGCGACTACTTCCTGCGCCTGTACCTGGACAAGGAGGGCGGCGTGGACATCACCGACTGCGAGGCCATCTCCC
>CALATN010000167.1 GCA_937891895.1 uncultured Clostridia bacterium | reverse complement strand
CGGTTTCGAGGTGGTGCAGAAATAGCGATTGATATGGTATTAAAGGTTGGCTGTGACAAATTTTGTTAACAATTGGTCGCAGTCAACTTTTTTAATCTTATCTTTTAATCCAAGTACCATTTCAAGAAAGTCGATTACGAGTTTCTCATCTTTCATGACTTCTTTAAATAGAAAGTCATCACACAAATTCAGATCTTTTAGTTCTCTCAAACCCAAAATCCTCCTTTATGTATTTAAGCTTTGTAATTTAATTATACCATATAATTCTCTCTATTTCAATTACTTTTACAAAAAAGCTCTGATGCAAATATGATAAATGACAAGAAATTTTTGAAAAATACTTGCAAAGCTGTGAAATGTGTGGTATAATATAAACACTTACGGAGTATATCCGATATATAGGTGTGCGGGCCCTGTGCAACGGAACACCGTGAACCATGTCAGGCGGGGAACCGAGCAGCATTAAGCGGAACGTTCTGTGTGCCGCAGTCAGCCTGCACACCTATGTATCGGATTATTTTATTTTAGGGTGATTTAATGCTTGAAGAGTGGAATAACTTTATTGAACTTCTGAAAAGATTTGTTCCGTGGCTCTGTCTGCATATGTTTTTTGGTATAATAATAGGCGTTGCTTATGCAATGGATGTGTATGGTACAGAAATGGCAGATGAATATTATTTGCCGGTTCTTGCCGCTATGGGTGTATCTTTTGTAGTATCTGTTTTTGCGTATGTTGCTTTTGGAAGAACAGATAAGAAATATTCAATGTCCGCCCTCAGTGAGTTCGATTTGAAGCTTATCTGCGGCTACTTTGCTATGAAGCCTATGAACAGTGCGGTCAACAGAACAAGAGATATTCCGACAACAAGCCGACGTGCCAATATAAAGCTGAATAATCTGCTTGTCGAAGCTGTAATTGATATGCATAACTTTGATTTTAATACATCACTTGATAAGATGGAAGAAATTGAAGAAAAGCCGCTTACAGATAATCAGAAAGCCGTGCTATCATTCTATATGGGACGCTGCTATCAGATGATGGGTTATCCCGCAAATGCTGTAAAGCATTTTGAAGCTTGCCTTGACCTCGGAATGAAGCTTAACGATGTCTATCTGCTTGCTGCGAGATGTCTTGCTCAGAATGGAAGATTTGACGATGCAATCGAGTATTATAACGTGCTCATTGAAAGAGAAAGCTATTTTGAATTTATATATACCGATATCGCCCTTGCTTACCTGAAAAAAGGTGATGGTGAAAAGGCCTTTGAATATTTCAAGAAATCTGTTGACGAGGGAATGAATTATTCTTTTGCATTGGGCGGTTGTTCTCTTGCTTGTCTGCAAATGAAAGATCTTGAAAAAAGCAACGAGTATTTTAAGGAAGCTGTCCGCTGCAGTATGGAGGACGTTAACGGCTTCAAGGTTTATTACTGCAATATTGCCGAATCTGTCGGATTGATAAACGAAATTGATGAAACAATGAAAATTAACACAGATACTATGAAGGAGCTTGTCAGATAAGGAGTGAGTGAAATGTATAAGGCGCTTTACCGTAAATATCGCCCTATGACCTTTGACGATGTGGTTTCACAGCCGCATATCACTACAACTCTGCGTAATCAGCTCATTAACAATAAAACTGCTCACGCCTACCTGTTTACAGGCTCAAGAGGTACGGGTAAAACAACCTGTGCACGTATTCTCGCCAAGGCTCTCAATTGTCAGCACCTTGTTGACGGTAATCCTTGTCTGGAATGTGAAATCTGCCGCGACGCAGACGCAAGCGCACTTGCAGATATCGTGGAAATCGATGCTGCGTCTAACAATGGTGTAAATGATATCCGTGACCTTCGCGATGGCGCAGTCTATACCGCCGAAAGATGTAAATACAGAGTTTATATCATCGACGAAGTTCATATGCTTACTAAGGAAGCGTTCAATGCTTTGCTTAAAATAATGGAGGAACCGCCTCCGCACGTTAAATTTATCCTTGCAACAACTGAAGTCCATAAGGTTCTGCCCACAATTCTTTCACGTTGTCAGCGTTACGATTTTCGAAGAATTTTTCCCGCAGATATTACCGACAGACTTATGTATGTTGCTGAAAAGGAGCAAATCAATCTCGACCGCGAAGCTGCTGAGCTTATTGCAAAAACAGCTGACGGCGGTATGCGTGACGCACTTTCTTTGCTTGACCAGTGCGTTGCGTTTTCCAACGATGTTACGCTGGAAATCGTTTCAAATGCAGCAGGTATCGCAGGACGTGAGCCTGTGTTTGATATTATCGAAGCAATTTCCGATAACAATGCTGCAAAGGCGATTGAAGTTATAGATATGCTCTATAATATGTCCAAGGATATGCAGAAGCTTTGTGAGGAACTGATTGCTCAGTTCAGAAACATTATGCTTGCAAAAGCAGTTCCCGAAAATATCGACCTGCTTGTGTGTATGCCTAACGAGCTTGAGCGTATCAGAATGCTTGCAGATAAACTCAGCCTCGATGAAATAATGGCAAAGCTTGATATTCTCCAAGCCTGCAATGAACGTGTCTCAAGAGTCAGCGCAAAACGTGTTGAAATGGAAATGAGCTTGCTAAAGCTCTGTGTAGTCAAGCCTGCCGTGCAGACAGCAACTGTGGCAAGTCCTGAAATTCTCGCTAAAATTGAAATGCTTGAACGCAAGCTTGCAGAACAGCCTGTTCAGCAGAATACACGTCAGAATTCACGACCACAGTATGCTCCGCAACAGCAGATTGAAGCAACAGACCTTACTCCAATCAAGTCTGTTCAGCTTACAGATGAGCCAAGATGGCAGGATATTCTTGATAAATTTGCTGAAATTTGTCCTTCTGTAAACGGCGCATTAAGTGGTTCCTTCGCTAAAAAAGGCGGCGGGTATATGTTTATTGCTACGACAAACAGCTTCTTTATCCAGCTTCTTCGTAATAAGGAAAACGTTACAAAGCTTATGGAAGCAATTTATCTTGTAACGGGCGAGAAGCTTGCAATTAAGACAAAATATGTTGGCAGCGAGAACAATTCCAATAGCGACAAGTTGGCAGGTATCCTGTCTAAAGCTCAGGAAAATAATATTCCTGTCGAACAGCAGCAATAAGGATTTACCGTTTCAATTGAAACGAAATCATAAATTTGTAAAATCACGGAATGTCTTCCGCCGATAGGCATTTCGTTTAAACTAACAATTTTTTCACGGCGGAGAAACGGAGTAAAAAATGAAAGCAAGATTACCACAGGGAATGGGCGGCGGTGCTCAGAATATGAACAGCATGATCAAGCAGGCTCAGAAGATGCAGGAAAAGATCACTGAGGTTCAGGAAGATATCGAAAACAGAGAGTTCTCCACAACTGTTGGCGGCGGTGCTGTTGAAGTAACAATGACAGGCAGAAAGTCCATCAAGAACCTCGTTATCAAGCCTGAGGTTGTTGACCCGGAAGATATCGAAATGCTTCAGGACCTCATCATCAGCGCATTCAATGACACAGTAAGCAAGATTGAAGAAACAACTGAAAAGGAAATGGGCGCAATCACAGGCGGCGTTTCTTTCCCAGGTCTTTTCTAATAATCTACAAATCTTTCGGCATACACGGAACACGTGTATGCCGTTGAAACTATTTGGAGGTCTATATGGGCAATAACAGTACCGCACTTCCTCTCGTGCTTCTGGCAGAACAGTTTGCACGTCTTCCGGGAATAGGAATGAAAAGTGCACAGCGTCTTGCTTATCACGTTATGAGTATGACTGATAAGGAAGCACAAGACTTCGCAGATGCAATTATTCGTGCCCACAGTACAATCAAATGCTGTGCAGAGTGTCAGAATTTAACAGACAATGAGCTTTGTCCAGTATGTGCGAACGTTATGCGTGATCACAGTACAATTTGTGTTGTAGAAACACCGAAGGATATTTCTGCCTTTGAGCGTACCAACGAGTACAAGGGTGTATATCACGTCTTGCACGGCCTTATTTCGCCTCTTGACGGAATTACTCCTGATAAAATTCGTGTCAAGGAGCTTCTAGCAAGAGTACAGAAGGGGAATGTTGATGAGGTAATTATGGCAACCAATCCAACAGTAGAGGGTGAAGCAACTGCAATGTATATTTCTAAGCTTCTTAAACCACTTGGAGTAAAGGTTACACGACTTGCTTTTGGTCTGCCTGTCGGTGGAACTTTGGAGTATGCTGATGAGGTGACATTGTTCAAAGCGTTAGAAAATAGAAATGAAATATAGCTGCATTTGTGCAATGCGACGAAAAAGATAAAACCTATTGACAAACAAGGCAAAATATGATAATATATATAAGTCGCTTGAAGAGATTCGCTGATATATCCGATATAATGGGATATAGCCAAGCGGTAAGGCAGCGGACTTTGACTCCGTCATTTCGGTGGTTCGAATCCACCTATCCCAGCCAGTCAAAAAGTTCGTTGTAATGAACTTTTCAGCGAACTTATATACTGGGGTGTCGCCAAGCGGTAAGGCACCTGACTCTGACTCAGGCACTACCGGGGTTCGAATCCCTGCACCCCAGCCAATGACCCGATACAATATGTGTCGGGTCAATTTCTTTATATAGGAGAAAATTATGCTCGACGATATTATTGAATTTATATTTGAACTTGTGGCTACAATCTTCTTTGATACATACGATTTTGATACAGGCTCAAAGCGCTTCCGCAAAGGCTGGGTAATATTTTTATCAGTGGCAATTTTGGCCACAATTGTTGCATGTATCTATTTCTGTGTGACAACAGACGATGGCCTTGAATGGCTTTATGGCACAGGTGCTGTAGTGCTTGTAATAATGGAAATATGTCTTCTGCGTAAATATTTCAGGATTAAGTAATCTCTCCAAAATTTTGGGGAGATTTTTTAATTTTGCTGTAACGTTTTGCAGATTAAAAAGTTTAATATACAGAAAGGGGGTGAACAGCCTGAAGCTTGACGATACGTATAAAAAGTACGCAGATATGGTTTTCAAATATCTTCTGGCAATGTGTGGTGACCCTGTACTTGCGGAGGAGCTTACACAGGAAACCTTTTTCCGTGCAGTAAAGAGTGCAAATCGTTTTGACGGAAAGGTAAAGGTAACAACCTGGCTTTGTACGATTGCTAAGAATTGCTACTATACATATTTGAAAAAGGAACGCAGAAACAGCGGTCAGGATATATATGAAACGGAAATCGCCGAGGATAAGGATATTCTCGAACGTGAAAACTGCCGCGAAATATATAAGGCTGTTCACCGCCTTGAAGAGCCTTATCGGGAGATAATCCTGCTCAGAGTCCATACCGATATGAGCTTTGCCGAAATAGGCGAAATTTTCGGTAAATCTGACAGTTGGGCAAGAGTAACCTTCTACCGCGGCAAGGAAAAACTGAAGAAAGAATTGGAGGGATTTGAATGATTACCTGTAAAGTGATAGAGGACTTGCTTCCACTTTATGCCGACGAAATCTGCTCAGATGACAGCCGTACAATTGTTGAGCATCACGTTGCCGAATGTAACGAGTGCAGGGAAAAGCTTGAAACAATGAAGATTAAGCTTGTAAGTGACAGCGACGCAAAAGCTGAAATAGAGCATTCAAAGGTGTTCAAGCTTTTCCATAAGCGTTATGTAAGGTTAGGAATTATAACATTGCTTATCTGTGCGGCAATACTTATACCAAGTGCCATATTATGTGTATTGACTATAAATGAAGAAAGTGACTTTGGCTGTACATTTTCAAGTATTATGACCGAACATAAGCTTAAACAGTTTGGGAAAATGATAAAGAATGGGGAGTACAGCGAATTTCTTGACAACGTAACGCTTCAAAATCAATCAGGATATACAACTGAAGAGATTATTGAACTTAAAGCTATGTATGCGGAGGATTTCAAAAATTACTTTGAAAAATATCCTGTAAAGCGATATACCGTCGAATGTGAGGAAGGACAAACATCTTACGGTTATCTATATCTTGAGCTTGAAACCGACTTTGTATCTGATGAAAAAAAAGCGTTCCGGGTAATTCACTTTGATTGCAGTCAATATGCACAGAATTTCAGGTTAGGCATAAGTATGGCTGGATATTACACAAACAATATTGATGATGCTGAGCCAGCGTTTGAATTGTATAATGGATTTCCAGACATAATTCCTATCAGTAAAAATCAATTGAAAAGCCATTTCGACGTACTTAAAGAAGAGGGGTATTATCATAATGCCTTTTACTTGTACAATGATGAAAAAATAAAGGCTGATAATAATTCTGATTTTGAATTGCGGGCTGAAATTACCGAAAAAAATGAAAAACTGCTCGAAAAGCTTTTTGCGGATTATACCTACGTAAATTGCGAAACAGGGGAAATAACCTATATGTGTGATGAAATAATTGAAAACTGCGACCGATATTTCTCTCAGTACACAACCCTTACTATAAAAAACAAGGACGGTACAGAATTTTTAGTAAGCTTTAATGTGCCTATACTTAAAGGGCATATCTACTATTCTTTTGAAAATATAACCTACTCCGACAACACCCCCGAAGACTTCAAAACCCGTTTCGAAGAAATATATGCATAAAAAAGCTCTCCCTTAACCAAAAGGGAGAGCCATTTTTTATTCATCACCATTAGTAAGCGCATAGGAAAGCATCATAATGCTATCACCAAGATGTACATTTTCAACCACAACATCCTTGTGTGAAATCTTGATATCATAGTGACTGAAGTTCCAGAAAGCCTTTACGCCAAGCGAAATAAGCTTGTCAGCAAGTTCCTGCGCCGAGGTCTTCGGAATACACAGAATAGCAATCTGCGGCTGTTCAGCTGCAAAAAAGCTTTCCATCTGCGATACAGGCATTACTTCAAGCCCTGCAACAGCAGTTCCAGCTTTTGCAGCATCATTATCGAAAATACCAATCAGCTTGCAGCCATATTCGCTGAAGTTCATATGCGTAGCAACTGCACGTCCGAGGTTACCTGCACCGATAAGTACAGTTTTATACCCCTGTGTAACCCCAAGAATTTTGCCGATTTCAGCCTGAAGCTCGATTAAGTTGTAACCGTAACCCTGCTGCCCGAAGCCGCCGAAGCAGTTTAAATCCTGTCTGATCTGTGAAGCGGTAAGCGACATTTTCTCAGCAAGTTCACCGGAGGAAATCCTTACCGTACCCTGTTTCACAAGCTCGCCTATAAAGCGATAGTAACGCGGCAGACGCTTGATAACAGAGATTGATATACCTGATTTCTTAGCCATTTACGTGCACGTCCTTTTTTATTACTGCATTAACTTTGCAAGTCTTTCATTGATAGCAACGAGGAAAGCTTCTGTGTCAACAGTCTGCTTGTTTGCAATAGAGGAGAGAGCAGCAAGGTCGCCTGTCATAACGCCTTCTTCAATTGTCTGAATTGTAGCCTTTTCAAGCTTGTCAGCAAATTCAACAAGGTCAGGTGTGTTGTCAAGCTCGCCTCTCTTGCGGAGAGCACCACTCCATGCAAAGATTGTAGCAACGCTGTTTGTAGAAGTCTTTTCACCCTTGAGGTGCTTGTAGTAGTGACGCTGAACAGTACCGTGAGCAGCTTCGTATTCGTAAACACCATCAGGGGAAACGAGAACAGAAGTCATCATAGCAAGGCTTCCGTAAGCTGTAGCAACCATATCGGACATTACGTCGCCGTCATAGTTCTTACAAGCCCAGATGTAACCACCGTTTGAACGAACAACTCTTGCAACAGCGTCGTCGATGAGTGTGTAGAAATATTCAATGCCTGCTGCTTCAAACTTTTCCTTGTACTCGTTCTCATAGATTTCTGCAAAAATATCCTTGAAGCGGTGGTCATACTTCTTGGAAATAGTATCCTTAGTAGCAAACCAGAGGTCCTGCTTAAGGTCAAGAGCATAGTTGAAGCAAGCTCTTGCAAAGCTGCCGATAGACTTGTCTGTGTTGTGAAGGCCCTGAATGATACCGTCAGTGCCGCCGAATTCGTGAATGAGGGAACGAGTTTCGTTGCCGTCCTTGTCAGTAACAACAAGTTCAGCCTTGCAGCCTTCTTCAACGCGCATTTCAGTGTTCTTGTAAACATCGCCGTAAGCGTGACGAGCGATAGTGATAGGCTTTGTCCATGTAGGAATAAATGGAGTAATACCCTTTACAATGATAGGTGTACGGAAAACAGTACCATCAAGAATAGCACGGATAGTACCGTTAGGGGACTTCCACATTTCCTTAAGGTTGTACTCAGGCATACGTGCAGCGTTAGGTGTGATAGTAGCACACTTTACAGCAACACCGTACTTCTTTGTAGCCTCAGCAGAGTCAAAAGTAACCTGGTCATTTGTCTCGTTACGGTGAACAAGACCGAGGTCATAGTATTCAGTGTTAAGTTCAACATAAGGAGTAAGGAGAATGTCCTTGATCATCTTCCAGATGATACGGGTCATCTCGTCGCCGTCCATTTCAACCAGCGGGGTAAGCATTTTAATTTTATCAGCCATTGTTAAAACCTCCGTTTATAATAAATTTAAAATTACCTATTGTAACTGTGTCAGTGTAGCCGTAATAATCAGGTTCATCAAGATAGAAAGTGTAATCATAAGCTTGATAATGCTTTCGATAAAGCATACTTTCGGTTTTCTTCACCTTAATATCTGACGCACCATACAAAGTGTCAATCATTTTTTCAATAATGCCAAAGATTTCGTTATCGGAAAGATTTGCAAATTCCATTTCACATATATAAGTGTTTTCTGAAAAACCAAGATAGTTAGTTCTTGCAAAATCATCTGCAAACAGAAAATAAAATTCGTTATCAGATGAAAAAACTTTGCAAAACTCAATACATTCAGGTCGTATATATATTGTAAATGGATTTTGAGCATCTATCAGAATAATTCTATAACCTTTTTTGGGAGAACAATCTGGCCCGAATGGCAATATTTCAAAGTTCTGAACATCAATTTTTATTTTGTACTTATATTTTTCCGCAATAGCATTAAAAGAATTTTTTACAACATCTTCTTTTAAATTAAAGCGGGTTTTCGGAACCTTTGGTGCGGGGATAATTTCCACAGGCGGAACATAGGAGTTGATTTTCTCTAATTTTTGCTCAGCACTTTCGTGAGTCAAACCCCAGTAAAAAATCCATATCAGCGAAGTAAATATAAGTCCTGGTGCAGATATTGTGAGTAATACAACAGATAGGCTATAGTATTCAGGATAATTCATATTAAGATGAATTCCGGCAATCAGCATAGCAATAATAATTGCAGTAACAACCATTGCGGTATAAAGAAATACAATAGCATTTGCTTTGAGAAAATCTGTTATCTCGTCAATAAACCTTTTCAACAAATCACCCGACAATCAAATACGTCATTTATTTTTCTTAGTAATATCAATCATAACGCCCACAGCAGTACCAACCAGAACACACGCAAACATAACTGCCGCAAAGCTTCCCGATAACGCACCGAAAATTGCACCTGAAACCGCACCTATGGCAAGTCCGCCAAGAATGCAACTTCGTGAAGTATCTTTCTGTACATTATTTTCTTCCGCCCAGCGTTTCAGCGTAACAAGCCGCTCTCCATCATCACCTTCGTCTTCGTCGAAAGCAGTGTTGCGGAGTAAATCGCAGGGGAACGTAGGGCATAAACCGCAATGTTCAAGTTCCTTGCCTTCACAGCAGGACTTGATTTCGCAGTTACCTGCCCAGTTACCTTCCTCAAGCTCAAAACAGCCTGCGCATAATTCTTCGATTTTCATCTCGCACTGCGAGCAATCCTTGCCGCAGCGTGACGTTATAGTATCTTTAATATCCATATTTACTTTGAAGCATAACGAATTCCGATAACGACCATGAAAAGAATCATAGCTATTCCGAATGTAACGGAGTCACGTTTCTTTTCATCCATATCAGGAAAGAATTTTTTTGCTGCCCATTTCATTCCGTAAAAAACAGCTATTGCACAAAGAAGAATAATCAAATCAGGTGTGTCAAGATAAAAACGTCTTAATATATTCATTACTTAAGGCTCTCTCTTGTGTAGTCGAGCAGACCGCCTGCAAGAATAATATCCTTAGTTCTGCCTGAAAGCTCACAAAGAACAGGAATATCAGCGTCTGTTGTCTTGTTCTTTACTACAAGCTCAGTCTTGCCTGCCTCAATGTCAGCACGAACATTAGCAAGTACAAGCTCATCGCCCTGAGAAATCTTCTCGTAGTCAGCCTCATTCACAAATGTGAGAGGGAGAATACCAGCGTTGATAAGGTTGCTGCGGTGAATTCTTGCAAAGCTCTTAACCAGAACAGCCTTTACGCCAAGGTGGAGAGGAGCAAGTGCAGCGTGTTCACGGGATGAACCCTGACCATAGTTTGCACCGCCAACGATAATGCTCTTTCCAAGGCTTTCAGCACGAGCAGGGAATTCCTCATCGCAAACTGTAAAGCAGAACTTGGAGATTGCAGGAATGTTGGAACGGAGAGGAAGAATCTTCGCACCAGCAGGCATAATGTGGTCAGTTGTGATGTTGTCGCCAACCTTGAGTGAGCAAGGAGCTTCAATGTCATCAGCAAGTGGCTTTGTAACAGGGAAAGGCTTGATGTTCGGACCACGGAGGATTTCAACCTTGTCCATTTCCTCAACAGGAGCAGGCTCAGCAACCATATTATCGTTGATTACGAATTCCTTAGGCATTTCGAATGCAGGCATATCGCCAAGAGTTCTTGGGTCTGTAAGAACACCGGCAATAGCGGAAGCTGCAGCAAGTTCAGGGGATACAAGATAAATCTGACCGTCCTTTGTGCCGGAACGTCCTTCAAAGTTTCTGTTGAATGTACGGAGGGAAATACCCTTGGAGTTAGGGGACTGACCCATACCGATACATGGACCGCAAGCACTTTCAAGAATACGTGCACCAGCGTCAATCATAATAGCAAGAGCACCGTTCTGAGCAAGCATATTGAGTACCTGCTTTGAGCCTGGAGCAATAGAAAGAGAAACGTCAGGGTGAACAGTCTTGCCCTTGAGAATGTGAGCAACCTTCATCATGTCCATGAGGGAGCTGTTTGTGCAGGAACCGATACAAACCTGGTCAATCTTCATGCCAGCAAGCTCAGTTGCAGACTTGATATTGTCAGGAGAGTGAGGACATGCAGCAAGAGGAGCAAGCTCAGAAAGATTGATTTCGATAACCTCATCATAAACAGCGTCAGGGTCAGCAGAAAGTTCTGTCCATACCTCGCCGCGCTTCTGAGCGTCAAGGAACTGCTTTGTGATTTCGTCGGAAGGGAAGATAGATGTTGTAGCACCAAGCTCAGCACCCATGTTTGTGATTGTAGCACGTTCAGGAACGGAAAGCGTCTTTACACCCTCGCCTGTGTACTCAATAACCTTGCCAACACCGCCCTTAACGGACATAATGCGGAGAACTTCAAGAATAACGTCCTTTGCAGCAACCCAAGGATTGAGCTTGCCAGTAAGCTTAACGTTGACAATCTTAGGATATGTAATGTAGTAAGCACCGCCGCCCATAGCAACAGCAACGTCAAGACCGCCTGCACCGATAGCAATCATACCGATACCGCCGCCTGTTGGTGTGTGGCTGTCAGAACCGATAAGAGTCTTGCCAGGGATTCCGAAACGTTCAAGGTGTACCTGATGACAGATACCGTTACCTGGTCTGGAGAAGTAAATGCCGTGCTTCTTAGCAACAGAACCGATGAAACGGTGGTCGTCAGCGTTTTCGAAGCCTGACTGAAGTGTGTTGTGGTCAATATATGCAACAGAACGCTCTGTCTTAACTCTCGGAACGCCCATAGCCTCAAATTCGAGGTAAGCCATAGTACCTGTAGCGTCCTGTGTTAATGTCTGGTCAATGCGGATTCCGATTTCCTTACCCTTGACGAATTCGCCGTCAACAAGGTGAGCCTTCAGAATTTTTTCAGTTAATGTGTATCCCATTCTGAACCGTCCTTTCAATTTATAAAAATACATAATATAGTATACCATTTTTCGTGCGGTTTGTCAATAATTTATCAAGAAAACAGCGTGGGGCAGAAAAATACCCCGAGGGTTTTCTCGGGGTATCGGTATTTGGCAGACAAATTGAAATTTGTCAAATTGTTCTTATGGGAAAAAAAATATAATTTTTTCCATTCGATGGGCAAGTAAAGTCGTGGACAGCACCTACTAAGGTGATGTTATTTGTATTCATATAGTCCAGCACATCAGAAAAAGTGTTTTCGTTTTCAACTTCTGCACAAAGATACTCATAGCCTGGAATTGTCCATTTTGTCCATCCTTCCGGTGCCTGTGCATCATCAGTACATTCAATACCAGCAAGGTATAATCCCTTACTGAAGTTATCTTCCCACGGTTTGAAGGAACGAGTACAAT
>CALATN010000166.1 GCA_937891895.1 uncultured Clostridia bacterium | reverse complement strand
CTCTGCCCTTTGGATACCCGCCACCTTTGAAAAGGTGGACGAAACTTTTAATCAGCTTCGCAACACTTCAGCTATCTTGATTTCCTTAAAGCACATTTTCCTTAATGAACTTTGTAAGCTCATCAGCCATTTCGTTATGCTCGGAAAGTCTTGGGTGTCCGGGTGTTGCGGCACCGTTTCTGCTGAACATATTGTGGTATGCCTTAATGCCCATTCCGTTAAGCTCGTCCTTGATTTCCTCGATAGCATTGTCCCAGTCAACGTCGTGCATAAGGATTGTTGTAGTAAGAACGAACTTTGTTCCGTTATACTTCTGGTCAAGGTCACGCACCATCTTGATGTACGCTGTTTTCCACTCGTTTCTGTACACAGGGTCGGAAATGTTGCGGTCATTCTGGTCGGTTACGGCATTGTGCTGGTCGTTCTGACCGATTGCGATAATTACGATATCGGGTGTATACTTGCTGAAATCCCAGGTTGTAATGTCGCCGCCCTCGGGGAAATAACAGGTCTTGTCGTAGGTTGACTCAAGACCGATACAATCAGGCATATGGAAATAGCCTGTCTTGTCAAAAAGAGCGATGCCGCCCTGACAGATGTTGTGAATCTGTGCGTCGATGTTGCGTGCAGTCTGCATTACAAAGCTGTTCCAAACGTTGTCAAACTTGCTGTCGTGTCCCTCAGGGTCGCACTGTGCAACATAATCGTAAGCCTCGATAACCTCGCCTGCGCAGACGCTGTCGCCGTAAACCTCGATTTTTCTTTCGGGAAGTGCGTCAGGTGCAGTAAACTCACCGTCTGTTTCAAATGCCTTGATGAAAAGATACTGGTTGCCTGCGTGACGCTTGTAGATGATTGCGCTGTGTTCGCCGTCAGCAAGATTTTCCGCAACGGTCAGGGTCACGTCCTTGCAGTTGTTGTCGTGGGAAAGAGGAATACCCTTTACCTCTCCGTCGATTACAACACCAAGATTAAGGCTGCCCCATACGCAGCAGTTGTTGATTGTAACATCAAGCTTTGTACCCTTGAATTTCAGGAAAGCCTGTGCGCCTGCGTGGAAAAGTCTTGTTTCATTTTCAGTCACGTCACGTCTGCCCATCCAGAGTACGTTTTTATCGTTATGTAAAATTTTCATAGCAAAGTTCCTTTCATACATTTATTAGTGTAATTTTACCACATATAATTGCATTTGACAAGTTAAAATTAATAAATCGTATAAAAAAGCTATAAAAAAGGTTATCACTTTTTTTGGAAAAGTGTTGTATAATTAGTATAGGAAAATTATATGAAAGGGGACGCTTATCGGATTGAACAAGAAAATTATTCTTAATCAAGTCGGTTATATCAGCAATCAGGTCAAAACCGCCGTTTACGCCGGTAGTGCCGACTCATTTCAGATTGTTGACGCAAAAACAGGAAAAACAATGTTCTCCGGTCTTCTCCGCAGTACCGTCTATGACAAGGCTTCGGGGGATACTGTTTCGCTGATTGATTTTTCCACCTTCAATAAGCGCGGTAAGTATTACATAAGAATCGGACTCAAGAAATCCCTGCCCTTCGTTATCTCGGATAATCCCTACAACGAACTGAAAAAGGGACTTCTCAAGGGTCTTTACTATAACAGATGCGGCAAGCTGGACAGACGTTTTGCGGGGGATTATGCCCACAAGGCCTGCCACAGCGACCTTGTGCCGTTTTTTGAAAATCCGTCCAGACGTATCGACGTTAGCGGCGGCTGGCACGATTCAGGCGGCTACGGTAAATTTTCCGTCTGCACAAGTGTTGCGCTTGGTCACCTTCTTTACGCTTACAAGCTGTTTCCCGAAAGCTTTGCTGAGGAAACGGGTATTCCCGAATCTGGCAACGGCGTGCCTGATATTCTGAATGAATGCCGTGTGGGATTGGAATGGCTGCTGAAAATGCAGACGCGTGACGGCGGTATTCATCACAAGGTTGTATGGCAGATTCCTCCTGAGCCGACTATGCCTGATGAGGATAGCTCCGAGCATTACATTTTCGCAAAATCACATCAGGCAGCTGCCTGCGGATGTGCGGTTTTTGCACTTGCTTCGGGTGTATTTGCGGAATTTGACAAGGAGTTTTCGTCAAGACTCAACGAGGCGGCCATAAATGCGTGGATATGGCTTATGAATAATCCGAATTACGAGCCGTTTGAAAATCCGCCTACGGTTGCTCTCAATGCCGCCGGTGACTTCTATGACGACAACTTCAATGACGAGCTTTTCTGGGCAGTCAGCGAGCTTTACGAAATGACGGGAGATGCAGATTTTCATAAGAAAATCGGTGAGCTCTGCGGAATTGTTGACGGAACAGGCTTTGTAAACCGTGAGGTCAGCGGATTCGGTGCAATTGCATACCTTTTCGGCACTCAGCCCCGTGACAAGAACATTGAACAGATGCTTCACCTTCGTCTGCGTATCAAGGCGGATAATCTTTACGGCCTCAGTCAGAAAAGCGGCTATAAAACCGCAAAATCCGACGATGATTACACAAGAGGAAGCAATATGTATTCCATGACCGACAGTATTGCGCTCATTCTTGCGTACAGGATTTTCGGCTGTGAAGAATATCTTGACACCGTCTGCGAACAGATGAATTATATTCTCGGCAAGAACCCTATGGGCATTTGCTACGTAACAGGCTTCGGCAAGGTTTCCGTAAAGAACCCGCATCACCGTCCTTCCGACGCTGATGACATTGAGGAGCCCGTTCCGGGACTTCTTGTGTGCGGACCAAGCAAGTTTATTCAGGACGACTTCACTCAGTGGAACATTCCTGAGGACGCTGCGCCTGCAAAGTGCTACTATGATGTCGTACACAGCTACACAACTAACGAGCCGACCATCTACACAAACTCTGCGGCGGTTTTCGTTGCGGGTTATCTTGACTCGCTCTCTGACACAAATTGAAACAACGTTTATTACATTGAAAAGGATTGATAAATTTGTCAAAAAAGCACCTCTCGGTAATTACCGCTATCGCTTTATGCGGTGCATTACTTACAGCCTGCGGCGGCAACGGCGGCACTGCTGAAACAACTGTACAGGCAGACACAACTGCTGCCACAACAAGCCCGAATATTGTTACAACAGCTCCCGACCTTAACGCTGTTGACCCAAATGAGCCTGTTGACCTTGCGGCAGGAATTACCGACAAGATGTACGGCAGAGCTATTCTCAACGAGGGTAATCTCACACGTCTTGCTGCTGCTATGAAGAAGGCAGAAAACGGCGAAAAGGTTACTGTGGGTGTAATCGGCGGCTCTATCACACAGGGCAGCTCCGCCACAAATCAGAACAACTGCTACGCTTCACTTTTCAAGAAGTGGTGGGAAGAAAAGTTCCCGTCCGCTGAAATCAGCTTTGTCAATGCAGGTATCGGCGGAACAAACAGCTATCTCGGCGTACACCGTGTTGACGAACAGCTTCTTGCTCATAACCCTGATGTTGTAATCGTGGAATTTTCCGTTAACGACACCGACAAGACAATGAACAAGTATTCCTATGACAGCCTTGTAAGAAAAATCCTTTCCTATGAAACAAATCCTGCGGTAATGCTCCTATTCACAACTCAGGAAAACGGCACAAGCCTTCAGGATACACACAAGGAAATCGGTATGGCTTACGACCTGCCTATGATAAGCTACCGTGAAGTCGTTTATCAGGAAGTAGCGGCAGGTACACTTGACTGGAAGTCTATTTCCCCAGACAACATTCACCCGAATGATGCAGGCCACGGCATTATCGGTCAGCTTGTTGACCGATACCTCAACGAGGTTTACGACAAGCTTGATACAATTACCGAAGAACCGACAGCCTTTACAGCAGACGGCTACACCAACGACTATTTCAGGAATGCAAAGATGCTGGGTGCTGACGATATTACAGCAACAGCTTCCGAGGGCTTTGAGGTAATCGAAAGCGGCTTCTATCACCAGTTCCCGAACAACTGGAAGACAGAAGCAGGCGGCACAATGACATTTGACGTTGAGTGTCAGAATTTCGGCGTGTTCTTCCTTTGCACAACCGATGGCAAGAGCGGAACTTATGAGGTTTACGTTGACGGCGAGCGCAAGGGCAAGCTTGAAGCTGACTTCACAGGCGGCTGGGGCACTTACGGCAACACAAAACAGGTTATCCTTTCAAAGGAAACCGAAAAGCATACCATTGAAATCAAGCCTGCTGAAGGCAGCGAGGACAAGGGCATCACAATCCTCGGACTTATGGTTTCATAAGCGCAGTGATATATAATTATTCAGGGATATCAGATATTTGTCTGATATCCCGTTTTTGTTGACTTTTACATAAAATGGGTATATAATTTGATTATACCATTTACGGAGGTACGCTCGTGCTTGATATAACATACATTTATATACTTACTGCAATTGCTATGTTTGTCAGCCTGACAATTGTAAGACGAAGCAGTTATTTTGATCATAGAAGAAACAAGTATTTCATATTTGCAATCTTTGCGGATATTATTATTCAGCTGGGATACGTAGGCAGGGATTTGTCGGAGCAACTGGACAATATGCCTCTTGCGCATATTTCCAACACGCTTATCTATATGTTTGCGCCGATGAGTATGTTTTTCCTTACCCTCGCAGCGGCAAAGAAAGGAAGCAAACTGACCTATGTGCTGTCCTTCCTTGAGGCAATAAGCGTGATAATTGCACTGTCGTCACCGTTTACACATCTTTTCTATGTAATCTCCCCCGATGTTGTATATTCACGAGGGCCGCTTTACATCTACAACGAAATTCTTGGTATCCTGTTTACAGTGTTGTGGGCAATATGTTCTTTCATAGAATTCAAGCACATTGAGCCCATTGACAAATTCTATCTGTCGGAAATTTTTGTTGTTCAGCTTATAGCAATTATTCTTCAGGGTGTCAACTCCACCTACAAGGTTGTATACATCTGCGGCTCGTTTATGATGCTTGTTTACTACGCATTTGTAATAGAGGTCTACGGCAAGTACGACAACCTTACAAGAGTGCGCAACAGCCTGTATTATCATTCCATAGCGCTGAGCCGTGCACCTGAAAAGAATTATTCCGTCATTATGTTTGACGCAAACGGTCTGAAAAAGGTAAACGACAATTTCGGACACGATGCAGGTGACAAGCTTATCTGTGCCGTTGCGTCGGCAATTGCAAAGGCTGTAGGCAAATACGGCTCTGTTTACCGTACAGGCGGTGATGAGTTTATTGCCGTGCTCAATTCGGCTGATGAAAAACGTGCTGAGGAAATAAACAACAGCGTACACCGTATTCTCGAGGAAAACAGCAGTCAGTATGAATTTCCGCTGTCCGTTTCGTCAGGCTTTGCGGTATATTCCAAGGGCGAAAAATTTGTTGATACGGTAAATCGTGCAGATAAGAAAATGTACGAAAACAAGAACCGTTACTACGTTGAAAACGGTCTTGACCGAAGAAGACACTAAAACAAAAGGCAGTTCATTACGAACTGCCTTTTTATATTACTTGTTATCACGTGATTACTTGTTATCACTTGACATATTCTTTCGGAACACAACAATCGCAAGCACGGTCACAACCACCATATATGCCGCAACAACCAGTATGCTTGTCACGCCGTCGCCTGCATTTCCGTCAACAGCGCATCTTGCCGCATTTACGGAATGGTAGAATGGAAGCACCTTGCAGACCTTTGCAATTGCGCCGCCGATTCCGTCAACGTCCATCCAGATTCCGCCGAGGATCGATGCCGCGGAAATAATTGCTGAGCAAAGTCCGGGGGCGGCATTCTGACTGAACAATCCGCCGAAGAAAAGCCCGAAGCCGATGAATAGTATTATTGATGGGATAAGTGTCACTATCGCAAGAAGAATGTTGCCGATATTAAGGCTTACACCCTCAATTACTGCAATTATAAAAGATGCGCCAAAAGTGATTACGCATTGTATAATTGCAAGTATAATCAACGGTATGTAGTATCCCGCAATAAAATCCACCGCTGTCATTGGTGAAGCATAAAGACGCATAAGGAAAGAAGAAGTCCTGTCCTTTGAAGTAAGAAGCGTAGCAAAAAGCATAAGGAATGTCAGACCGAATACGGTTATTCCTGCGCAGAGGTTGTCAATGCGGAATACGGTCATATTTGCCTGAGGGGGTATGCTCTTGTTGATGATAGTCATAAGAATAAGCATTACAACAGGAAATCCCAGACAGAAAAGGTAGCTCAGCGGGTCACGGAGAAGCTCCTTGATATTTCTTTCGGCAAAGGCCTTTATTCTCATATTAGTTGCCACCTCTTTCTGCGATTTCTACAAATGCGTCCTCGAAATTATCCTTGCCCGCAAGCTTCATAAGCTCGTCAGCTGTACCAACCGCACGAAGCTTGCCGTGGGTCATAATTGCAATTCTGTCGCAGAGCGCTTCTGCTTCTTCAAGATAATGGGTGGTAAGGATAATTGTCATCTTCGATTTAAGCTGCTCGATAACTCTCCACAGCTCACGTCTTGCAAGTACGTCAAGTCCCAGTGTTGGCTCGTCAAGGAAAAGCACCTGCGGAGATGTGATAAGCGCCATTGCAATGCTTACCTTTCTCTGCCAGCCGCCCGAAAGAGTCTTTGTACGTGCGTTTTCCTTTTCCTGAAGGGAAAACTCCTCGATAACCTTGTCAGCGGCAGCTTTTGGATTTTCAATGCTGTATACCTTAGCGATAAACTCAAGGTTTTCACGTACTGTAAGATTTGGTGCAACAGCGGTTTCCTGCGTGGAAATGCTGATTACCTTTTTTACCTCGTCAGGCTTTTCCGCAACGTCAAAACCCATTACCTCAGCCTTGCCGCTTGTTGGCTTTGAAAGACAGGACAGCATCTTAATAGTAGTTGTCTTGCCCGCACCGTTTACACCAAGCAGACCGAAAAGCTCTCCCTTTTCTATAGTAAGGTCAAGTGCGTCAACCGCTGTAAAATCCTTGTATTTCTTGGTCAATGCCCTGATAGCAATTGCTTCCATTCCAGTAACCTCCGTTAAAATAATTTGCCGATTTTCACAAGTGCCATTCCCTTTTTTCTGTCACCGAGGAACATCAACGCATCGCCCTCGTCAAGCTTGAAAACCTCTTTTGCCTTGTCGGGAACAGGGATTTTTCCGTCCTGAATTTTTACAACACCGAAGCAGTATTTCCCTTTTTCCTCGTCATCTGCCATTTCAAGTTCTTCAATCGTTGCACTTACCAAATCATCAAGAGTAACCTTGTACAGCTTTGCAAGCTTTACGCACTTGTCAATATCAGGCAATGACTCGCCGCTTTCCCATTTAGCAACGGACTGTCTTGATACACCTATAATTTCCGCAATATCCTCCATTGAGTAGCGTTCCTTTGCACGGAGTATGCGGAGATTATCACATATTTTAACTGACATAATTTCTATGCCCCTTTCGTTTCATTGACTACATTATAGCACACTTTATGGTCAAGTACAACCAACCGGATTTTACAAAGTTGGTTAATTTCAGTTTACGGAAGATGTGTTTTTCTGCGAATACGTTTTCAATTCTAAACATTTTGTGACTTATACCTTTAAGTAGAAAATTAGCTGTTGATTTTTATTTTTTCATAGGTTATAATTAAAATAATATGAGTCCCGAAGGCTCAGAGAAAATTTTAACATAATAAAGAAAGGTTGGTATCTGATATGAAGACTAAAATCATCAACGGTACATCACTTCCTAATATTCCTTGGCAGGACAAGCCTGAGGGATGCAAAGACATCGTTTGGCGTTACAGCGCTAACCCAATCATCAAGCGTGACCACATTATGGTTAAGAAGGCTAACGGCTACAGAGAGCCTTCCAACTCTATCTTCAACAGCTCCGTAGTTCCTTTTGAAAAGGGCGACTACAAGTTCGCAGGCGTATTCCGCGTTGACGACAGAGAAAGAAATATGGAAATCCACGTTGGTTTCTCCAAGGATGGTATCAACTGGGATATCAACGAAGAGAGAATTCACTTCAATACAGAAGGTCTTGACCCAGAAGTTGCACAGTGGCAGTACGGCTACGACCCACGTGTTTGCAAGATGGAAGGCGAAGATATGTACATCGTTACATGGTGTAACGCTTACGGCTGGAAGCCAACTATCGGTATCGCTACAACAAAGGATTTCGAAACATTCACACAGCTTGAGAACTCCTACCTCCCATTCAACAGAAACGGTGTAATGTTCCCAAGAAAGATCAATGATATGTACATGATGATGAGCCGTCCTTCCGACAGCGGCCATACACCATTCGGCGATATGTTCATCAGCCAGTCTCCTGACCTCACATTCTGGGGCAAGCACAGACACGTAATGGGTCCTTCCAAGGGTTGGGAATCCACAAAGATGGGCGCAGGTCCAATTCCGATCGAAACAGACCGCGGCTGGCTCATTTTCTACCACGGTGTACTTACTTCCTGTAACGGTTATGTATACAGCTTCTCCGCTGCTCTCCTCGATAAGGATCAGCCATGGAAGGTTCTCAAGAGAGGCGCTTCCTACCTCCTCAGCCCACAGGAATACTATGAACTCGTTGGTGATACTGACGCAGTAACATTCCCATGTGCTAACCTCGTTGACGCTGATACAGGCAGAATTTGTATCTACTACGGTTGTGCAGATACATGTACTGCTCTCGCATTCACAACTGTTGACGATGTTATGGACTTCCTCGATAACAACTCTCAGGTATAAAAACGAACGCAAGCGTTCGTCTCCAAGTTTTTCCGCGTTGCGTAAAAACTTTTAAAAACGAACACAAGCGGTAGTCTTCAAGTTTTCTGCGTTGCGTAAAAACTTTTGAAAACGAACTCAAGCAGTTTAGTTAAGGGTACGGGTTTTCCGTACCCTTTTTGTTTTGTATAACAGTTTACGGGCAATTATAGAATTGTCCGTAATTTTTTTGCAAAAGCTATTGACAAATATATCGGTTGCCGATATAATAAAAATATAGAATATATCGGCAACCGATATAACGGCTTCCGATGTAACGGCAAACGTAAAGTTGTGAGGAATTACTTATGAATAAGAATACACCAATCCGTGAGCTGAAAGGCGTAGGCGAAAAGCGTGCCGAGCTGTACGGAAAAATGGGAATACACACCGCAGGGGACTTGATTTACCACTTCCCGAGGCGGTATATAGATTACTCTGAGCCGATTGCGGCAAGTCTTGCCGAGGTAGGTCAGCACGCTGTAATCCGTGCGCTTGTGATAAAGAAACAGCCTGCCGCAAGAATACGTAAGGGGCTTACGCTGTACAAGATTTACGCCGAGGACAACGGCGGCGAGCGTATTACAATTACCTATTACAACAATCGTTTCGCTTCCGACGCACTGAAAGAAGGCGAGGAGTACCTTTTCAGCGGTAAGATTTCAGGCAATATGACCCGCAAGGAAATGAACTCGCCTACCGTGCTGAAAGCAGACTCGGAAAATCTTCTCCGTCCTGTTTACCCGCTTACCGAGGGACTTACGGCGGCGATGATTACTACAAATATTACCGAAATTCTCGCGAATGCCGACGCAAGCTTCTTTGAGGAAATCATTCCCGACGAAATGCGTATGGAGTACGCACTTTCCACTATGGAGTATGCAGTAAGAAGCATACATTTCCCGAAAGATGCACACGCTTCCGAGCTTGCAAAGAAGCGGCTTGCCTTTGACGAATTGCTGAAATTACAGCTTGGAATGATGCTGATGAAAAGCCGTACACGTGCGGAAAACGGCTGTAAAATGAAGCCTATGGAAAAGGAAATGGAGCAGTTTTACTCCGCGTTGCCTTTTGAAATGACAGGCGCACAGAAGCGTGCCGTTGACGATATCATCAAGGATATGTGCGGCAGTACCCCTATGAGCAGACTTATTCAGGGTGATGTTGGCTCGGGTAAAACAGCCGTTGCGGCGGCGGCGGCGCTTTTTGCCGCAAAGAACGGATTTCAGACAGCGCTTATGGCGCCCACGGAAATCCTTGCACGGCAGCATTACAAAACCCTGTCGGAGATGCTTGAGCCGCTTGGGATTGCAGTTTGCTGTGTAACAGGGGCAATGACCAAGAAACAGCGTACCGAGGCGGCTGAAAAGCTCGCAAGCGGTGAGTACGCTGTTGCGGTTGGTACGCATGCGCTTATTTCCGACAGTACCGAGTTTGAAAACCTTGGACTTGTAATAACCGACGAACAGCACCGTTTCGGTGTAAATCAGCGTGCAACACTTGCCGAAAAAGGACACAACCCCCACAAGCTTGTAATGTCCGCTACTCCGATACCGAGAACGCTTGCACTTATTATATACGGCGATTTGGACATCTCCGTGCTGAACGAACTCCCGAAAGGCAGACAGAAACTCGAAACCTTTGCGGTTACGGCAAAGCTGAGAGAACGTGCGTTGGGATTTGTCAAGAAACAGCTTGACGAGGGCAGGCAGGCCTACATCGTATGCCCGATGATTGAGGAAAACGAAAACGAGCTTGCGGCGGCAAAGGGTTACGCGGAAAGTCTGAAAAAGACGGTGCTTGCAGAGTACCGCACAGGCTTGCTCCACGGCAAAATGCCCTCCGCCGAAAAGGATAAGGTAATGGCGGCATTCAAGGCTCACGAACTTGATTTGCTTGTGGCAACAACTGTTGTTGAAGTCGGTGTTGACGTGCCCAATGCTACTATAATAGTAATAGAGAACGCTGACCGTTTCGGTTTGTCACAGCTTCACCAGCTTGGTGGACGAGTGGGTAGAGGGACGCACCAGAGTTATTGCGTGCTTATCGCTGGTACGGTTACAGACGAGTCACGTCAGCGCCTTGAAATAATGACAAAAACAAGCGACGGTTTCGCTATTTCGGAGTACGATCTGAAAATGCGTGGCGCAGGTGATTTCTTCGGCAACCGTCAGCACGGTCTGCCCGATTTGAAGATTGCCGACATTGCCGCAGACAGAGAACTGCTTGCGGATTGCCAGCACGCGGCGAAAGCGCTGATTGAGGAAAGCCCCGATTTGACGAAATTCCCTGCACTCAAAGCGGAAGTCGAAAAGCTGTTTACACAGAATGACAATGCGGCGGAAGCATTGTAAACCAAACGCAAGCGTTTGGTTCCGAGTTTCACTTCGTGAAACATCGGAGTTGCAACAACACTAAAAAATAACGGGTTTCCAAAGGGCAAAGCCCTTTGGTCGCTCTCCACAGAGAGCGAAATACTTACCTCGCCCGCAGGCGTGCTTCAAGCGCATCTAAAAGGTGAATTTTGAAGCGACA
>CALATN010000165.1 GCA_937891895.1 uncultured Clostridia bacterium | reverse complement strand
AGCGCAAGCGAGGTCAGCGTTCTTGAGAACTGTCTTGAGGTTGGACTTTCTGGACTTGTTGAGAGCTGTCTTAGTAGCGATAACCTTTACTCTCTTCTTAGCGGATTTAATATTTGGCATAGTGTTTCTCTCCTTAAATAATTTGATTTTTTACGGTCATAATAACTGTAGGTAAGCTTTGCACATCACGGAGCAAGCCCCTTTATTCAAACGGCATAACCATCGCAGAACGTGACACGGAATGTTCTGTGGAGGTGTAATGACCCACCTTGTAGTTATCAGGTACCGTTAAGGATTTGACAGCACGACTGCCTTAACCGCGCACAGTTACCTGCAAAAGCCTAAATATAATATTAACATTTTTCGCGTTCATTTTCAATAGGCAACTTCCAAAAACGACGAAAAATTTTATTGTATTTTTTGGTCATTTTGCCGAAATCTCCTGAAAGGAAAATCGAACTATGTCAATTCGCACCGACCTTGCCATTGAAATGGTAGATGAGGACGCAAAAAGCCTTCCCAAAGGAATACGCCGCAGGCTGCGTAAAAGCTCAGCCTGCTCCATAACCGAAATCATTGTCACCGACGCTGTTGCGGGGCTTCGCATCGGCAAGGACAAGGGACGCTACATCACCATTGAAACCGACCGTCTTTCCGCAAGTCCCGATGACTTTGACGAACAGGTTTCGAACATCGCCGCAGAAATCGTGTCCCTCAAGGGCTCCGACCGCAGGACAGCCCTCATCATAGGGCTGGGCAACTCGGACATTACTCCCGACGCTCTCGGTCCTCTCGTAATTTCTCAGGTTATCGCAACCCGTCATCTGCACGACGTACTCCCCGACGGTCACGACCTGAAAAAGCTGAACCGTGTTTCCGCGATTGCCCCGGGGGTACTGGGTCAGACGGGTATCGAGGTAGCGGAAATCGTACGCATCCTTTGCGACGAAATCAAGCCTGACTGCGTAATCGTAATAGACGCTCTCGCCTGCTCGGACGTGTCACGCTTAGGGACAACGATTCAGCTTACAGACACGGGAATTTCCCCTGGCTCGGGCGTGCAGAACCGCCGCAAGGAACTGTCCGAAACAACCCTTGGCGTACCCGTAATCGCAATCGGCGTACCCACGGTTGTTGATATGCATACAATCGTGGAGAACATCACAGGCAATCCGCCCGACAAGCATCTGCCGAATATGATGGTTACCCCACGTGACGTGGACAAGCTGATTGAGCGCTCGGCACGGCTTATTGCCTACGCCGTGAACAAGGCTGTCCAGCCTATGCTTTCAATTGAGGATATCACGGCGCTGTCATAGTGTCAAGCGGTATCTCAAAGCTTTCCACGGGCTCATAATTACTTGACCAGCCACGGTTGCTTTCAAAGCCGAAGCAGTCATATACGTCATTTTCAGAAATGTATTCTGTAAGAGTAAAGCTGCAAAGATTATCCTCGTCAAAGGCAAACGCAATAGGATTGCCTTCCCGCCATTCTTCCTCATCATCAGTACGTGAGCGACTTGTGAAATATGTAAGTGCTTCATTGTAGTTGCTTTCTTCAAAATAGTAATCTCTGTCACCGTTTGCGGAAAGATAGAAGTTGCCTGGCAGAATGAGATAGCCGTAATCCGTCATATTTTTTGCTGTAACATCAATTGTCATCATCGTAGCGCCGTATTCATTTTCTTCATAGCGCACTGCAAAACGATATGATATGGTATCCGTGTTGTAAACCGTTGTTCCGTCCGTTTCCTCAAGCGGCTCACGGACAACGGTTGTTTTGCATTCATCACTCTCCATAAATTCAAGCTTTTCCGCAGCCGAAGTGCTGAACGCTTCATCTTCGTATTCAAAATCAGGGAAATCAGGCTTTAATACTGTCACAATACTATTCACATACTCAAAACCGACAATATTCCTTATATCTTCCGCTGAAACAACATAAGCCGCAAAAACCTCTGTTGTTGAGCCGTTTTTCCCGAAACTCATCGAACCCACATCTCTCGCAAAGCTGCCGTATTCTGTTTTATATCCCGGCGCAACACGTCTGTCAGAAAGCTTCAGGCACATTCTGTCAGGGGTGAAGTGACCCGGTGAAGCAGTAAGGTTCTTCACCGTGAAATTGACAAACATCACATACTCACCGCCGCCTTTGTCAGCGGGGTAATACCTGCTTGACCTTACGTCACCGATTTCAGCCATTATCGAAATGTTATCGTCTGTGTATACCGTCTGACCGTTATCTGCTTCAAGGGGAGGAATTGACGGTTTCTTTTCTTCGGAAGCTTCTTCTGTAACAGCATCCTCCGCATAAGCTTCCTTCTCAGCGGCTTCATCGGTTACAGACTTCTCCCCGATAAACACTTTGCCATCAGCATCTGTCGCAAATGTAAAAACAATTTCTTCAAAAGCAGCAGTTTCCTCAGCTATTTCAGCTTCAGGAGTAGTAATCATATTAGCCGCTATTACCAACAGCAGCAAGCTCAGTACAGAAGCGGCAACGATTATCAAGAAGCTTTTTTTCGTAATCCCGATTGTACGGTTTTGGCTTGCCTCAGTATAGATGTTTTCCATCTCAGTACGCTTGTCTTCCTTTACCTTTTCCGCCTCATCAAGCTGCTTCATCTTTTCCTCTGCGGCGATAAGTCTGTTGCGCTTGTAAATTTCCTCCTTGTTCACCACAAAGGAAATTTCCTGAGTTTCGACTTCTGCAAAGGGTGAAAATTCCTCCTCGTACTCAGGAAGTTCCATCATCTGCACGTCATTTTCTCTGTTTTTGTCCATTTTAATCACCTGTAAAAAAGCCGTACTCCAATCGGGTACGGCTTGAACTTATTTACTTTCTTCTGGACGGACTTCTGCGCTTGTTGTCAAGCACCTTCTTCAGGTCGCCCATACGCTCATCGGAGCTCTGCTTGAACTTGTTGAGCATATCCTCGAAAGCAGCCTCGGGAGTAAGCAGAGCCTTTTCCTGCTGTGGCTTTGCGTTTTCTCTGTCGAAACGTCTGCCGCCGCCATTTCCGCTGTTGCCGCCGTTATTGTTTCTCTTGAAATCCTTACGGGGAGGCGGATTGTCAACAGCTTTCTTGATGGAAAGGGAAATCTTTCCGTCGTCGCCGACTGTCAGCACTTTTACTTTTACTGTCTGCCCCTCTGTGAGGTGATCCTTGATTTCGTTTACGAATGTGTTTGCGACCTCACTGATATGTACCATACCTGTTGTTCCCGGTTCAAGCTCAACGAATGCGCCGAACTTTGTAATTCCGGTAACCTTACCCTCATAAATCTTTCCTACATCCAACTGCATAAAAAACTTTTTATTCCTCTCGTTTGATAATTTATCTGACCCCGAAGGGACAAAACCTTGTTAATTGCCTGTGGTATCGTAAAAACGTCTTTCGTTAGGATACGCATATCCCAACACTTCTACGGCATAACGTTCCATAAATGCTCGCTCGTCATCTTCGGAAAGCATACTCTGGTATTCGTCGTTTACATCCTCAAGGAGTTCTGCCTCCTCAATAAGAGCATTGAGTTCCTGCCTTTTTTCGGCAATTTCAGCCTGAGTGCTTATTATTTCAAACACGCAGGCAGCAACAAATACCATCGCTGTAACAGTAATTCCAAGCTTCATAATCGGATTCTGCTGCTTTTTCTTTTTAAGAGAGTTTCCGCTGTTGTTGCTTTTAAGTTTATAGTTCTGAACATTTTTTTTGTTCAATGCGGACACCTCCCTTTCTTATTTAAGCATAGACGAACCCAATTTAGCTTTTTCATTATACACCAAACCCGATTCATTTTTCAAGTGCTTTTTTCCACTTGTGTCCTTGTTTTCGACATTTTCATTACTTCCCACAAAAACCGCACTTCCTTTTTGACAAATATTTCTTGATAAATTTACAATCCGTTCAATAATCAAAGAATATACTTTTCGTAAACCACTGTAAATAGTGCCGAAAACGAGCCGTAATATACCTATTATAATGTTGCCCACAGTCAGGATGTACAGCATAAAGCCTAACGAGGCTCCCAAAAGAATGAAGAAGCGGATTTGTCCTCGTGCTGCAAGAGTAGAAAAGAAAAACAGCGAAAAACCGCATATGACACAGAAAAGTATATCTTCGGCAATAACAGCACCGTCTTTGGCGGCAGGAGGGAAAATTATTCTTATTGCACGGAAAACGTCATATACTATACCGAGTATTGCGCCGAGAACAACTGACATCAGAAACAAACTTGTGTGCTGAGAGACGGAAAAAAAGGTTTCTAACTGCAAAGGCTCACCTCATCGGAAAATCTTACCCAAAAATGTCAGCGGTGAATGTCTGTCAGGGTCGCCGTAAACAATACTTTGTATCTCGCCTTCCACGTTCATTTCGCCGCTTTCCACAGAAATGTCATTGACGTGCAGGTCTGTTCCGCGTATAGTCATTTCTCCCATTGATGTATATAGCAGAACAGTGCTTTCGTCGAATTTGTCTACGTCGGTAACTCCCGAAACCGATAGCTTTCGGCGCCCTTCGAGAATAATGTTATGTACGGGCATTTTCTTGTTTACTTCATTCATAATCAACACTCCTTTTCAACTATTATATGCAGATGACAGTCTGTTAAGAACAATAAATTATAATTTACATTTCATCTTAAATAGGTTATAATGTAATTATCAATCCTTTGGAGGTATTGCTATGAATGTTATCGAAAAAATCCACGCTTTACGCGGTGAAATGAAAAACGCGGGCGTTGATGTCTATATTATCCCTACGTCAGATTTCCACGACAGCGAATACGTCAGCCCTTATTTCGAGGCGCGCAGGTTCTTCAGCGGCTTCACTGGGTCGGCGGGAACTCTTGTTGTTACGGCTTCTGATGCGGCGCTGTTTACTGACGGACGCTACTTTCTGCAGGCTGAAAATCAGCTTTCGGGAAGCGGTATCACGCTGATGAAGTCGGGTGAACCGAACGTGCCTACGGTTAAAAAGTACGTTGGGGACAGCCTTCCCGAGGGCGGTGCAATCGGCTTTGACGGACGTGTTATCACGGCTTCTACGGGTGAGGGTTACGCCAGGCTTGCGGCTGAAAAGGGAGGCAGGGTAATCTGCGGCATTGACCTTGCTGACAAGGTGTGGACGGACAGGCCTGCCCTTGTGCACACCGCCGCTTTTCTTCTTGACGAGCGGTACAGCGGCGAAGCGGCGGCGGAAAAGCTGCGCCGTGTTCGTGAAAAAATGGCGGAGGAAAAGGCTGAGGTGCACATTATTACTGCCCTTGACGATATTTCCTGGTTGTTCAACATCCGTGCAAACGACGTGGAATGTTGTCCCGTGGTGCTTTCCTTTGCGGCGATAACTGCGGATAAGGCATTGCTTTTTGCTGACGAAAAGGCTTGCGGCGGGGGACGTGGCTATGTTGAAGCAAACGGCGGCGAAATTCTGCCGTATGAAGACATTTACGGCTACGCTGAAAAGCTGGCGGGGAAGCGCGTGCTGATTGACAAAAGCCGTGCAAATTATCGTCTTGTGCAGCTTTTGGAGAAGTGTGAAATCATTTCGGGGACTAACCCCTGCACGCTTTTCAAGGCGGTGAAGAACGCTGTTGAAATTGAAAATATCCGCAAGGCGCACCTTATGGACGGCATTGCGGTCACGAAGTTCATGTACTGGCTGAAGCAGAACGTGGGCAAGGTCAGGATTACCGAAAGCGACGCAGCTGCGTACATTGACGGCTTGCGCAAGGAAATCGGCGGCGACAGCTTTGTGGGGGTAAGCTTTGAAACAATCAGCGCCTACGGGGCAAACGCGGCTATGGTGCATTACTCCGCTGAAACGGGCAGCAACGCTGAAATCAAGGCTGAGGGTATGCTCCTTGTTGACAGCGGGGGACATTATCTTGAGGGAACAACCGACATCACCCGCACCTTTGCGCTGGGAAAACTTACCGACGAGATGAAGTCCCACTTCACCGTGACGCTCCGCTCGATGCTGAATTTAGCGGCGGCGAAGTTCATGGAGGGCTGTTCGGGGGAAAACCTTGACATTCTTGCCCGTGAGCCGATGTGGAAAATGGGGCTTGATTACCGTCACGGCACGGGTCACGGCGTTGGCTATCTCCTCAGCGTCCACGAGTCGCCAAACAGTTTCCGCTGGCGTCTGCGTGAGGATTTACCGAGGACTGCGGTGCTTGCCGAGGGTATGGTTACAACCAACGAGCCGGGGGTTTACATTGAGGGAAGCCACGGTATCCGCATCGAGAATGAACTTTTGTGCAGAAAGGCTGAAAAGTGTGAATACGGTCAGCTTATGGAGTTTGAGGTGCTGACCTACGCACCAATCGACCTTGACTGTGTAGACGTAACACAGCTTGAACAGCGTGACAAGGACAGGCTCAACGGTTATCACAGAATGGTTTATGACAAGCTCTCGCCTCACTTTTCGGGGGATGAACTGGAGTTCCTGAAAAGATATACCTGTGAAATATGACTTATCCATAAAATGTAAATACAGATTATGTCAGTTTTAATACAGAAAACTTGCATATAGTATATTTTGCGTCAAAATTATGCAAATCTATTGTGCAAAATTACACAATGTAAACGTTCTATTTGTTAAAAATGATACTTGACAACGATTACTCAAATATAGTAAAATTAGAGTAATCAAAGGGCATGTAAACGATTTTAGTTTAGATATTTTGCCCTAATTCAAAAGGAGAGATTTACTATGAAGAAGTCCAGAATTCTCAGCGCTATTACTGCTGCAGCTATCGCAGCTACAACATTCGTATCCATGGCTATGCCTGCATCCGCAGCTGATTCCTACCACGCTTATATCGGCGTTCAGACTCAGAATTTCACATTCAGAAATGCTTGGAACGAAGGTACATACGGTAAGGGTATCACAGCTGATGACGGTACAGTATGGTTTGACCAGCTCACAGGTTGGGACGGCCCTACAGCTCTTGACAAGGGCGGCGATTTCACAGACGTTGAAATCACAGGAGACGGCACATACAAGGTTGGCGTAACAAACTTCGACTTTGGTTCCGACGAATACCTCAACCTCCTCTTCGTTTCCACAGATATGCCACTCGATTGCGGCGCTACAATCAGCGACGTTAAGGTTATCATGGATGGTCAGACAAAGTACACATTCGATGAAGCTTACCTCAGCCCTGATGAAAAGGAATACCTCCAGCCAATGGCTATCAACATCTGGAATGATGACCTCGGCAAGCAGGATGGTCTCTTTGCTTACATGATGCCTACATCTTCCGTTGAAATCGAATTTACAGTTTCCGGTCTTCCAGCTGCTGGTGCTGCTGAAGAAGCTCCTGCTGAAACAGAAACAACAGCTCCTACAACAGGTAACGTTCCAGTTGCTGCAATGCTCGCAGTAATGGCTGTTGCTGGTACAGCTGCTGTAGTATCCAAAAAGAGAAACTAAGAGTTTCACTTTTAAAAGAAACTAAAAGTTTCATTTCTAAGAAGAACTAAGAGAAACTTACCAACAATTAAAAGCTCTTTACAGACTGCTGCTACCGCACGATCGGCGGCAGCGGTCTGAATTTTTTAAATGCGGTAAATCGTTTTCACGAACCAAAAATCCGTAACCGAGGTATCGGTTTAATGTCCCAACGAAAGGACTGATTATCAAAATGGCATCTGATATTGCTACTCTTTCCGAAAAGGAAATAAAGGCAAGAAACAAGAAAAGACTTGCTGCTCCGAAAAGTGTGGGAGAGAAGATTGCCGATGTGCTCTACTGGGTACTTCGTATCGGCGTTATTGCTAACGTTGTTATGCTGTTCTTCCCGTCCTTCAACCCTATCAGAGTCAGCGAAAATGTAAACAAGAATATGTCATTGTTCTCGTGCTCAATTTCCCACGAGTCAATGCTCAATACATTCAAGGCTACACTCCGCCGTCAGGAATGGCTTGAACCTGCCTTCCAGACACTCAGCGTAATCGGTATGGTTATCATTGTTGCAACAATTCTTGCTGTTGCAGGCGGCTGTATGTCCCTTGGCAACACAAAGCTCAAGAAGTTCGGTCTGCTGTTCAGCCTCGCAGGCGGTATTACAGAGCTTATCGCTGTAATGCAGATCAACCCTATTGTTCAGGAACTTGCCAACCAGTCAGGCGCTGTAGGCAAGTTCGAGGATATGAAGCTGTTCTTCCCACCGATTATCACAGCGTTTATCGTAATTTCAGTTGCGTATATCGCAATTTCCGTGGTGAACTTCATCATCCTTCCGAGAGTTCAGAAAACTGACGCTTTCGAAATGGAACCGCAGTATCAGCTGTTCCTTATGATGCTTCCGTTCATCGCCCTTGCTTTCGTGTTCAGCTACCTCCCTCTCTATGGCTGGAGATACGCTTTCTTCGAGTACAAGTCGGGCGAAACTCTTACAATGGATAAGTTCGTAGGCTTCAAGTGGTTTACACAGCTTTTTCAGAACGCTGCTACAAAGCGTGACATCGTAACCGTGCTGAAGAACACCCTCGCAATGAGCGGCCTCGGCATCATCACAAGCTGGATTCCTATGGCGTTTGCTATCTTCCTTTCCGAAGTCAAGAACACCCACTTCAGACAGCTTGTCCAGACCTTTACTACAATCCCTAACTTCATCAGCTGGGTACTTGTTTATGCGATTGCCCTCGCAATCTTCTCAACAGACGGCTTCATCAACACAATGCTCACAAGCATTACAGGTGAACCTGTTACAACAAACTATCTGATGAACAGCGACCATATGTGGCTGAAAATGCTTGCATGGGGACTCTGGAAGGGCGTGGGCTGGAGTGCTATCATCTACATCGCTTCCATCTCAGGTATCGACCAGGGACTCTACGAGGCTGCAACCGTTGACGGCGCAGGCAGATTTGCAAGAATGTGGTACATAACAGTTCCTGAGCTTATCCCTACATTCTGCGTACTCCTGCTTATGTCCATCGCAAATATCCTTTCCAACGGTATGGACCAGTACCTCGTATTCTCAAACGCAGTAAACCGTGAATCTATCCAGGTTCTCGACCTTTACGTTTATAACCTCGGTATCGGAAACGGTCTTATCCCGCTTTCAACCGTTATCGGTATGGTCAAGTCCGTAGTCAGCGTGGTACTCCTGTTTGCAGCAAACGGCGTATCCAAGGCTGTACGTGGCGAGAGCATTGTTTAAGGAGGTGCGGATATGAGCGAAATTAAACTTTCCCGTAAGGAAAAGCTTGAAGAAAAGAAATACTTCAAGGAGCACCGTCAGAAAATCAAGCTGACGCCTGCTGATATCGTGTTCAATATCTTCAACTACCTTTTCTTTGCGATTTTCACATTAAGCTGTATTTTCCCGTTCTATTACATTTTCATCAACACAATCTCCGATAACGAGCTTGTAACAAAGGGCGCTATCACACTTCTTCCGAAGGGACTTACCATTTCCAACTACATTCAGATGGGTAAGGTAAACGACCTGTGGAACTCCGTTGGTATCACCTTTATCAGAACAATTGCAGGTACAGCACTGATGGTTTTTGCCTCCGCACTGGCTGGCTACCTGGTTACAAAGAAGGAAATGTGGCACAGAAAATTCTGGTACCGCTTCCTTGTTATCACAATGTACTTCAATGCGGGTCTTATCCCCTGGTACCTGAATATGGCTATGCTGGGTCTTACAAATACCTTTGCAGCTTACATAATCCCTGGTATCGTTTCACCTTACAACATCATCCTCGTTAAGACCTACAT
>CALATN010000164.1 GCA_937891895.1 uncultured Clostridia bacterium | reverse complement strand
TGTGATTTGGATTTATTAATTTTAGTTGCATTTTCAACTAAATCGGTTATAATATAAGTAGAACAGTAATGTTTCTCGATGGAAGAGCATCGTAAAAAGTTGTACTGCAGATGGAGCAGGTTAATTTTCCATCTCTTCAGGTGTCTTAACGCCGAGGTATGTTTCAGCGAGGTCTGTTCTGTAGCAGAAACCACCTGCAGCAGCCTGCCAGGAGAGACCCTTCTGTACACCGCTTGTGGACTTACCGATTTCTACTGTGTAACCGTAGAGATCACCGTAGTCAGCATCGGAGAAACCGATATCGGAGAGAGCCTTTGTACCTGTCTCAGCAGAGTCATCATTGATGTACTTGAGAGCCCAGTCAGCTTCAACGAACATGATATCAGCATCGTTGTTAGCGTCAGAGAGGTAGTTGTCATAGTTTTCAGCAGCTTCACCACCGCCGCAACCGAAGGACTTAACATTGAATTCTTCAGCTGTGTGGTCTGTGTTTGCACAGAATGTCTTGATCATTGGATCGATATCGTCTGTGTTCCAGCACATGATTGTGAGCTTGTCAGCAGCAGCATCGCCGCCGTCAGCAGCTGGTGCGTCTGTTGTTGCAGCATCGCCGCCGTCAGCAGCTGGTGCAGCAGTTGTTGTTTCACCGTCAGCAGCAGGAGCATCTGTGCCGCCGTTGTCTGTGGAGCAGCCTGCGAGCATGGTTCCAGCACATGCAAGAGCTGCGAGAAGAGCAATGTTCTTCTTAAAATTCTTCATTTTGGTTTTCCTCCTTAAAATTATATTATATTATAAAAATATAATAGCTGGGTTTCATCATCAGATTAAATTCTTAACTGATGATCCTTCCTCAAGATATCCGTCAATAACGACCGGAGCCGTTGTTCCTGATATCTCTTTTCTTATCAGCGCAATCAACTGCTTAGCGGCTTCTGTACCTATTCTTTCCGTATCTTGCTTGAAGGTTGTTAACTTCGGATTAAGATACTGTGAAAGGATAATGCCATCATAACCCATTATCGAAATATCTTCCGGTACGCTCATACCAAGCTTTTCAAATGCCGTTATTGCACCAACTGCCGAAAAGTCATCGGGAAGTATAATGCACGTTGGCGGATCCTCAAGCTTTACAAGCTGAACCGCAAGCTGTTCCGTTGTAATCGGATCATGGTATCTGCCCTGAAGCAAATAATCGCTTCTGATATTTATATTCAGGCTTTTCAGCGTATCCTCGTAACTATTTACACGTACGGAAGTTACTGCTGAAGTATCGCCATAAATATACGCAATTTTTTTGTGCCCCATTTTATACGCATATTCAACAAGCGTTCTCATTCCGAACTCATTGTTTGAAACTATAGCAGGACAATTGGGACTCTTATTATCAATTGTAACTGTCGGAACAGAACTATTCAAAAGTTCTGTGATTTCAGCATCCTCAAAGTCATCAACACATGCAACAAACACACCGTCTACATTTCTGCATATACAATGTTCATAGAATGTCATTGTATTATCGCCTATCTTACGGCTGATGAACGTTATATCGTAACCGTTACGTTCAGCCTCATCCTTAAAGCTGTTAAGCACTGCAGCAAAGTGGCTGTGGGTCAGACCACTGTTCGCCTGTTCTGCAAAAAGAACACCAAGATTATATGTACGGTTAGTTTTCAATGCTCTTGCCTGTGAGTTCGGAAGATATCCGAGCTTCTTAGCAGTTTCACGAATCATTGCCTTTGTAGCTTCACTGACATCTTTATGATTGTTCAACGCCTTGCTGACTGTTGCAATCGAAACACCGCAGGCAGAAGCTATGTCCTTTATCGAAACCATAACACATCTCCCTGCCCATTTTATATGAAAGCTTTAAACGTTTTCGCCGCTTTCGATATTTAATATACAACCGAAAATCAATTCTGTCAATGGGTTTTGTGAATTCTGAGCGAAAAATAGTCTTTTTGCATAATGTTATGCTCTTTTTTTGGTCTTTTTGACTAATCTAATGTGAACCGCAGATGAACAAATTGACATTTTTTGACACTTGTATAGTTAAATGATACAACCATTTTTATTTTGATTTATCCTTTTTGTTTAAAAAATCAATTAAACGTTTAACCCATTTCCCTGCCTTGAAGTAAGCGCTTACACCTTTTTTACGGTGCATCTACAAATCCGACTTTTCTATAAGCCTTTGCAACAGTTTTACGGCTTACACCGAGTGCCTGCTGTGCACCTGCTGTATAGCACTCCTTGAGGTACGCCTTGTCTGCGATAAGGCGAGCAAACTCATCACGTACAGGTTTAAGGTGGTCAGCAACAGCTTCACCCACAGCAAGCTTGAAGTCGCCGTAACCCTTTCCGTCAAATTCACGCTCAATTGAAGCGTAGTCCTTACCTGTTACTACGGAATAAATTGACATAAGGTTGCTGATACCCGGCTTCTCTTCTGCGTATCTTACAATTGCTTCACTATCGGTAACAGCTCTCTTGAACTTTCTGATTATTACATCAGGCTCATCCAGGATAAAGATACAAGCATTAGGATTTTCATCAGACTTAGACATTTTCTTTTCAGGGTCCTGGAGGGACATTACTCTTGCGCCAACCTTTGGAATGTATGGCTCCGGAACTGTAAACAGATCACCGTATTTATTGTTGAAACGCTGTGCAATATTTCTTGCAAGCTCAAGATGCTGCTTTTGGTCAGCTCCGATTGGAACAAGGTCAGCCTTATATGCAAGAATATCAGCAGCCATAAGTACAGGGTATGTAAAAAGACCCGCATTGATATCATCAGGATGCTTCTGGGATTTATCCTTGAACTGTGTCATTCTGGAAAGCTCACCGAACTGAGTTGAACAGGACAAAATCCAGTTAAGCTCAGCGTGAGATTTTACATGGCTCTGGATAAATGCAATTGACTTCTTTGGGTCTACGCCGCAAGCAAGAAGAAGTGCATATGCTTCAAGTGTATTCTGGCGAAGCTTTACAGGGTCCTGACGTACTGTGATGGCGTGCATATCTGCAACAGCATAGATACAATCAAACTCGTCCTGAAGCTTGCCCCAATGAGAAACAGCACCAACATAGTTGCCGAGGGTAAATGTACCTGTAGGCTGAATGGCACTTAATATTCTCTTTTTGTTTTCCTGTTCGGACATATTATCAATCCTCTCTACTATACTATAATAATAGTGTAAAAAAATTACTGTTAATTCTTTCCTGACAATTATCTGTCAGGGCAATTATCAATTATTATAACACATATTTCTGTCATAAGCAACATAAAATTTAGAAAAAATCAAAGGGGCGATGTTTTGAAAAAACAAACCTTCATTTTCAGTTCGGCAATTCTCATTGTCTCAGCTGTCGTTACAAAGCTGATAGGTGCATTATTCCGCATACCGCTTGCCAATATGCTCGGGGGCACGGGTATGGGTTATTTTTCGGGTGCGTACGGAATTTTTATGACAGTTTACGCAATATCTGTTACAGGACTTCCCACGGCAGTTGCAAGACTTGTTGCAGAAAATTCAGCTTGTATGCGTTTTGCAAACATTCGCCGTATTAAAACTTATTCACTGATTTTCTTTGGCGCAACAGGACTTGCTTTTACAATTATTCTTTTGCTTATAGCATATCCTTTTTGTTTATTCAGCGGTGAAGCTGAAACCGTACCGTCCGTGCTGATGATTGCACCATCAATCTTTTTCTGCTGTATTACCTCTGTTTACCGCGGTTATTATGAAGGTCTTCGCAATATGTTTCCAACAGCTTTTTCTCAGATAATTGAAGGAATTGTAAAGCTATTTGCAGGACTTTCGTTATGTATTTACGTGATTGACAATCCGGAAAAAACAGAAAAGCTGTGCCTTTTTTTCGATAATTGTAATTCAAACGCACTTGCAGCTTCAGCAGCTATACTTGGTATAAGCCTTTCTTCTGCAGCAGGAACTTTGTTCCTGATAGTCCGTGATAAGCTATGCGGTGACGGAATTACACCTGAACAACTCAAATTGTCTACCTCCAAGGAAACTGACAGCAGCAGAAATATTATCAGACAGCTTTCTGAAATTGCTATTCCTGTGGCAGCAGGTGCTCTTGTAACAAATCTTACATCACTTATTGACCTTATAACAGTTACCCGTTCACTTGACAGGGCTGTTTCAGCAAATCCTGATTATTTCATTGATATGACTGCCGGCAAGGATATTTCTTCATTGCCCAATTTTTTATACGGAAGCTTTACGGGGCTTGCTGTGACAGTATTTAATCTTGTACCATCATTTACAAATATGTTTGGAAAAGGAATTTTTCCTTCTCTATCCGAAGCTTTTGCTGCAAATGACCGCGTTGCTATCAGGCAAAACGTTGAAAAAGCTATCCTTTCTACAGCAATAATCAGTATTCCGTCAGCATTCGGAATAATGACATTATCAGGGGAAATTCTTAATTTTCTATTTTCATCAAGACCTCTTGAGGCAGAATTATGCATCAGTGCAATGTCTGTTCTTGGTGCTGCCGTTATGTTTCTATGCTTATCCTCCACAATTTTTTCTGTATTGCAGGCAGCGGGCAGACCTGAGCTTCCTGTAAGGATAATGTTGGTGGGAGTTGTAATAAAGCTTATTGGAAATCTTTTGCTTGTTCCAATACCGAAAATCAATATTTCAGGTGCGGCCATTGCCACTCTTATGTGCTATATTTTTATATTTTCAGCATCTATATATTATATGGTGACACTGACAGGCATAACAAAACAAATGATTTTTGTTAAATTATGTAAATTATGTCACTGTTCTGTGATGTGTTGCGTTTCAGCCAAGCTTGTTGAAAATGTACTGTCAAACGCCTTAAATACGTCACTCGTGTTATTTATTTCCATTTTTGTTGGGGTAATTATTTACATATTATTTGGCTATTTATTGGGCATTTTTACGAAAAGTACGTTAAAATTGCTAATTTCTTAAAAATTTTGAAAAAACCCTTGAATTTATTTCATTTATAGGTTAATATATTAAATGTACCATTTTTGCGTGTGCAATTAAGTTCGGAGGTTATTTATGAATTTTGTTCTCAAAAAGAGATACGATATAAATGATATGCTTCGGATTATGGAAATTCTCCGCTCTGAAAATGGTTGTCCGTGGGATAAGGAACAGACTCATCAGTCTATAAGAAAGGATTTCCTTGAGGAGGTCTATGAAGCTGTTGAAGCTATTGACCTTGAAGACACTGCTTTGCTTCGTGAGGAGCTTGGTGATGTACTTTTACAGGTCATTTTCCATGCTCGTATTGAGGAAGAAAAAGGCAGTTTCTGTTTCGATGATGTTGTTGATGAGGTTTGTCAGAAGCTTGTTATTCGTCATCCCCATGTTTTTGCTGATGTTGTTGCTGAAACAAGTGATGAGGTTCTGAAAAACTGGAATGACATCAAGCAGCAGACCAAGGGACAAGAAACATATTATGAAACACTGGAAAGTGTCTGCACTGCACTTCCCGCTCTTATGCGTGCTCAGAAGGTCGGCAAGCGTGCTGAACGTGCAAATATGGATTTTGAAAATGTTGCTCAGGTTCTTGATTGTCTTGAGGCTGAAATTGCTGAGCTTAAGGAGGCTATTGCAGAGGGAAATCAAGAATGTATTGAGGATGAACTTGGTGATGTGCTGTTTTCCTGTACCAATCTTGCAAGACATACAAAATGTGATGCTGAGGAAGCACTTACACGTTCTACTGAAAAGTTTATGAAACGTTTCAAGGAAACTGAAGAAATGGTAAGATGTGACGGGATTGATATGAAATCCCTTAACATAAATGAGCTTGACGTTTATTGGCGTAAGGCAAAAGAAAAATAAAAATGGGGTTACCCATTAAATTTATGGAGGTAGTTAAAATGACAAAGGCAGAACTTATCAATGCAATCGCAGAAAAGGGCGGTCTTACTAAGAAGGACGCTGAAAAGTCCCTCAACGCTGTAGTAGCATCTATCACAGACGCTCTCGTAAAGGGTGACAAGGTTCAGATCGTTGGTTTCGGTACATTTGAAGTTCGTGAAAGAAGCGCTAAGGAAGCTATCAACCCAAGAACTAAGGAAAAGATCAAGGTTCCTGCAAAGAAGGCTCCTGCTTTCAAGGCTGGTAAGGCTCTCAAGGATGCTGTTGACGCTAAGTAATTAACAATTACTATAAAATGTACGAGCAGACAGGATTTGTTCCGTCTGCTCTTTTTATTGTACTATTAGGAGTGATTTTATGCGCCTTGACAAATATCTCAAGGTTACACGTCTTATAAAAAGACGTACTATTGCAAACGAAGCCTGCGACGCAGGTAAAATTTCCGTAAACGGCAAAATTGCACGTGCTTCATATGATGTAAAGGTTGATGATATTATTGAAATCAATCTCGGTATGAAGCCCATTAAGGTTAAGGTAACTAATGTTACTGAATATGCAACTAAGGAAAATGCCGCTGACAACTACATTGTTGTGGAGGATTGAGATGGGTCCTTTTGAATATGTTGTTATCAAAATTGACGGAGATTACGCTGTGCTGAAGCGTACTGACATTGTCAGTGATGACACTGTTCTTGTTGCACGCGCACTGCTCCCTGAGGAAACAGACGAGGGCACTCGCCTGCTCTGGGAAAATCTTGAATATACTGTAATATAAAAAATGCCCCCACGGCTTCAGTCCATGGGGGCATTTACTTTTTTATTCTTCTGTTGTTTCTTCAGCTTCTTCAGCAACAACAATTTCGATGTCTGCCTTTTCTTCGGAAGCTTCTTCTGTTTTTTCTTCAACGATTGGCTCAGGCTTTTCAAGCTTTGCACCGCACTTGCCGCAGAATGTATCTTCGATTGGACAATTTGCACCGCAGCTGCACTTTACAAGACCCTTGAGAGCAAGAATCTGCTCCTTCATTTCAGCAATTGTTTCGAGGGAAGCTGTTACTGAATTAACTGCTTCTGCAATGTCTGCATCAGGGTTTTCCTTATACATATCATAGTAATACTTACCGATAAGTGTATAATTTTCGCTGATGGAACGCTCAGAAGAAATAATCTTTGCGTTCAGCTTTGCAGTATTGCCAACCTGCTTTGTCTTTTCGCCTACGTTCTTACCTGTCTCTGTGATTGTGTCAGTAATTTTTTTGATGATATCGCTCATTATAAATTCCTCCATTCAAAATTTGTATGTGGATATTCTTCTATTTTGCTTGACAACAATATTATACTACATATAATATTAAATGTCAATACCCTTTTATAATTTTTTTTACAATTTTTTCTGTGGATGTTTTTTCGGCATTAAAAGTGAAAACAGATGCAAATTCCTCAGCAATTTCTTCCATATCACATTCAGTGGAAGTGTAAAGCGTAGCAAGCCTATCACCCGCCGAAACCTTATCTCCGACGGTTTTGTCAAAAATTATTCCCGCTGTAAAATCAATATCCGACTCCTTGGTTTCACGTCCTGCACCGAGTTTAAGAGAGATAAGCCCTGTTTTTTCGCAGGAAATCCCTGCTATATATCCGTCCTTATCAGCTAATATTTCTTTTGAACGTTTTGGCTGTTCAAAAAGCTTATAGTTATCAATAACGTCAGGTTTACCGCCCTGCAATTCAATCATTTCACGCAGTTTAGCAAGTGCCTTTCCGCTTGAAACGGCTTCTTCAGCCATTTTTCTGCATTCTTCAGAGCTGCCCTTTCCTGCCGTATAGAGCATTTCCGTAGCAAGTACAAGTGATACTTCCATCAAATCATCGGGGGCATTTCCTTTAAGTGCTTCAATTGCTTCGATTACCTCAAGTGAATTACCTACAGCACGTCCCAACGGCTTTTCCATATCTGTAATAACTGCGACACACTTTCTTCCAGCAAGCTTACCCACACGCACCATTGCTTCGGCAAGCTTTTCAGCTTCGTCGTAGGTTTTCATAAATGCACCATCGCCCACCTTGACATCAAGGACAATTCCGTCGGCACCTGTTGCAAGCTTCTTGCTCATAATTGATGAACATATAAGAGGTATACTATCAACAGTAGCAGTTGCATTGCGCAGTGCGTAGATTTTCTTATCAGCAGGTACCAATGAACCTGTTTGTCCTGCAACAGCAAGACCTGCTTTTTTTACATTGTCAACAAACTTTTCGAAAGGTATTTCTGTTTCAAAACCTGGGATTGACTCAAGCTTATCAATTGTACCACCTGTATGTCCAAGGCCTCTGCCCGACATTTTGGGTACGCAGACTCCGCAGGCAGCGACGATTGGTGCTACGATAAGTGTCGTTTTATCACCTACTCCGCCTGTACTGTGCTTATCGACGTTAAACCCGCCTGTTTCAGGCTTAATCATATCGCCTGACCTTGCCATTGCCATAGTCAGGTCTGTTGTTTCTCTGTCCGATAATGAACAAAAGCATATCGCCATCAAAAGTGCAGACATCTGGTAGTCGGGAATGCTGCCGGACACATATCCGGCAACAACCCAATTGATTTCCTCTGTACTTAATTCAGCGTTATGCTTTTTCTTGGTAATTATTTCATAAATAGTCATAGCACTTCAATTCCCGTAAAATAATGTTTGAGTATCTGTTCGTAAGTATAGCCCTGCTTTGCAAGAATATTCGCACCGTTCTGGCTCATTCCTACTCCGTGGCCATAGCCGTATGTAGTAAAAATGAAGTAACCATCGCTGTATGTAACCTCAAATGCGGTACTCTTGAGCTTATAATTGAGAATCGATTCACGCATTGAACGGCCTGTAATCATTTTCTGACCGTCAACATTTACCATTGCAACATAATTTCCGTCAACAATTTCTGTCACAGTAAACCAATTTGATGGATTATTGGAAAGAATTATTCCAAGCTTATCAGTGGAAGTGTGCTCACGCAGTAGCACTTGCCCTTTTTTGAATGATACGAACTCTCCTGAAA
>CALATN010000163.1 GCA_937891895.1 uncultured Clostridia bacterium | reverse complement strand
GTCTTGTTGTTTCGGAAATTCTGATAATGTTTTCATCAACGCTTACAGTATCGGAAACGGCCTCGGAGAGAGCCTGTGCTGTTGTATCGGCAAGCTGTGCGCCCTCGGCTATTGCATTTACGGTCTGCTGGATAAGTGCAGATGTACGGCTTGCGGCCTCGGCAGACTTGCTTGCGAGCATTCTTACTTCGTCGGCAACAACCGTAAAGCCCTTACCTGCGGCACCCGCTCTTGCAGCTTCAACGGAAGCATTAAGGGCAAGGATATTTGTCTGGAATGCGATATCGTCGATGGTCTTGACGATTTTTGCGGTTTCAACGGAGAACTCAGAGATGTCGTGCATAGCCTTGAGAAGCTTATCCATTTCACGGCTGCTTTCCTCAATTTTATCCTTGGCATTTCCTGCAAGCTCTCTTGCTTCGCCTGTGCTCTGGTCGGTTTCGCGTACTCTTTCGATAATGCCTGCCATATCGTCGCTGAGCTTACGGAGGGTATCGGTCTGACCCGAAACGCCGTGGGCAAGCTGGTAAGAGGTCTGTGCCATTTCGTTGGCACCCTGCTTGACCTGTACAGAAGCGTTTTCGATATTCACAAGTGTACTACGCATGGACTCGATGATATTTGTCATTGATTCCTTGATAGGACGGTAATCGCCGATATAATCCTCTGTGATTTCAACGGTAAAATCACCGTGGGCAAGTCTGTCAAGCTTATCGGAAATATCGGAGATATAGCGTCTTGTGGTATCGGTACAGTGTCCGAAGTTAGCGCAGAGCTTGCCGATTTCATCGGTTGAGTTGTAATCGAAGGTTACGGAAAGATCGCCGTCGGCAATTCTTTCGGCAACGCTGCTGATTTTCTTGAGAGGCTTGAGCTGGGACTGAATTACGGTAATTACAAAGAGGTTACCTGCTACGAAGAACACTACAAATAGGATTATGTAGATTACTACAAGGCCTGTGAGTGCGCTGTTGATGTCGCTCTTTGGCATTACGTAGCCGATGCTCCAATCGGAAGCGGGAAGCTTTGTGAATGCGAAATACTTTGATGAGCCGTCCCAGTCCTTATGGATGTCCATATAGATGCCGTCGGCGATAAGTGTGAGCACGTCGGCATAGTCGCCTTCTGCGTCGGCACAGGCTGTAATAACGGCATTGCCGTCTGCAACAGCTGGGTTATAGGCTTCGTTGCCGTGAATCATAAAGTTACCGTCGCTGTCGATAAGCACGGGGTAGCCATTCTCGGTAATTTTCATTTCGCCGACAAGCTGCATTACGCTGTCGAGGGTAATATCGCAGGCAAACACACCCACGAATGAGCCGTTTTCGTAAATCGGTGCTGCAACTGTGATAATCATAATGCCTGTTGCGGTATCGATATACGGTGCGGTGAAGATAGTTGTATTCTTTGTCTTGGCGTCCTGATACCAGCCTCTTGTTGTTGCGTCAAAGCCTGCGGGGAGGGTTGAGGTATCTGTTACCGCCATATAGAGTGACACGTCCTCGTATGCTGTGTAGCAATCCAGGAGGGCATCATTAAGCGGCATTACGCTGTCGATGAAGGCATCGTTATTCTGGTGTCCGCCTGAAACCTCGCCAAGCTTTCCTGCGGCATTGGCCTGAGCGGCGGTGAAAATTGCCTGCTGGTTGAGCCACTGGTTTACTTTTTCGGAATAAACGTTGAGCGACTGCTCGGTTGTTGAGAAAACGCCGTCCTTAACCTTTGAATAGGAAGCGGTAAATCCGATTACTGTCAGCAGGAGCAAGGTAACGGAGGTTGTTATGATTACTGAAATTATAATTGCTTTTGTAAGTCCGAGGGTTTTTCTTTTACTCATATTCAAGGCCCCTTTGCATTGTAAACTTTATATTAACATTTTACTACTTCTTTACTACAATTTCAATATATAGATATAAAAAATAATTACAAGCAAAAATTTTAGTTATAATGCACAAAAGCACAAACTATACATTCAGGCATAGTCTGTGCTTTTGGTTATTTAAGGAAGATGTGAAGTAGCTTTGCGTAGATGCCTCTGTTGTAAGGCTGGTAACGCATTGGAAGGTCCATCCAGGTTTTCTTGTCGACGATACTCTTTGTGTGGGAGAACACGTCGAAGCCTTCTTTTCCGTGGTATGAACCCATACCGCTTTCCCCTACTCCGCCGAAGCCCATTTCGCTTGTTGCAAGGTGGATAATGGTATCATTCACGCAGCCTCCGCCGTATCTGATGCGGCTTGTTACGGCTTTGATATGGGATTTGTTTTCGGAGAATATATAGAGGGCAAGCGGCTTCTGCTTGTCGTGGAGAATTTCGAATACATCTTCAAACTTTTCATAAGTAAGGACGGGCATAATCGGTCCGAAGATTTCTTCCTGCATTACGGCATCGTCCCAGGTTACGTTATCAATAACGGTCGGAGCAATCTGCATTGTTTCAGGATTTGTTTCGCCGCCGTGGACAACCTTATCCTTATTGATAAGTCCGCAAAGACGTTCAAAATGCTTGCTGTTGATAATTTTGCCATAATCGGGATTGGCAAGCGGATTTTCGCCGTACTGCCTGATAATCTGCTTCTTTATTTCGGCAATCAGTTCGTCCTTGATGGATTTTTCGCAGAGGACATAGTCAGGTGCAACACAGGTTTGTCCACAGTTGAGGTACTTACCGAAAACTATTCGCTTTGCGGCAAGCTTTATTTTTGCGGTACTGTCTACGATACAGGGACTTTTGCCGCCCAATTCAAGCACGGCAGGAGTAAGATTTTCCGCTGTATGACGAAGAACTTCACGTCCTACGTTCTGGCTGCCCGTAAAGAAAACAAAGTCGAATTTCTGATTCAGCAGCTCGGCATTTTCCTTTCGTCCGCCTGTTACCACGGCAACATATTCGGGCGAAAAACACTCCTCGATGATTTTCTTCACCATTTCACTTGTTGCGGGTGAATACGCGCTTGGCTTTACAACAACAGTATTTCCTGCGGCGATTGCGTCTGCTACGGGATCAATGGTAAGCAGGAACGGATAGTTCCAGGGACTCATTACAAGCACGTTGCCGTAAGGTGTTGGCTTTTTATAGCTTGTTGAGGCAAACTGTGCGAGGGGTGACCATACGTAATGATTTGAGGCAAATTTTCTTGTATGCTTTATCATATAGCCGATTTCCGCGAGCACCATTCCCGTTTCGCACATAAAGGCTTCAAAGTCACTTTTTCCAAGGTCGGCTTTAAGCGCTTCGGCAATTTCCTTTTCGTATTTCTTTACGGTGCTGTAGAGCTTTTTAAGCATTTCGATACGGAATTTCACTGGTAGGGTTGCTCCACTTGAAAAATATTTTCTCTGTTTTTCAAGAATTGTATCAATCGTCATCAATCGTTACTCCAATCTGCTACGGCGTAGTAGAATTTTTCAAGTTTCTTTGCATTCATAAGCTTCGGAACGGGGTAAAGCGGGTTTGCTTCCTTGTCTGCGTGGGCAGCCATAAGAGGGATATCCTCTTTCTTTATTCCGCTGATTGTTTCTGGTATACCCATTCTGCTGTTGAGCTCCTTGATTGCGTCGATGAACTTCTTTGCGCCTTCTGCGTCGGAGTCGCTTTCGGACGCTACCCCTGCAACTACGGCAAGCTGATGAAGCTTTTTATACGCTGTTTCGCCGTATTCTTCGAGCACGATCGGCATAAGCACGGAATTTGCAAAACCGTGGGGCACGTTATACTGGCCGCCGAGGGAATGTGCTACTGCGTGTATATAACCGACGTATGACTTGGAAAATGCGATACCTGCCTTGTATGCGGCTTCAAGCATATTCTTTCGTGCTATATGGTTTGTTCCGTCGTTATAGGCAGTTTCGATATTCTTGAAAATAAGCTCTGTTGCTTCAAGGGCACAGCGGCGTGTTTCCTTGGTTGTTGAGCCGCCGATATAGGCTTCAACGGCATGAGTAAGAGCATCCATACCTGTGGTGGATGTAATGTGAGGAGGAAGACCTATTGTAAGCTAAGGATCAAGAACGG
>CALATN010000162.1 GCA_937891895.1 uncultured Clostridia bacterium | reverse complement strand
GTCGAGGTCTCCACTATGATAGCTACGCCCGAGGGACCGTAGCCCTCGTAAACGATCTCCTCGTAGTTGATATCGCTGTTATCGGTGAACTTCTTGATAGTTCTCTGGATATTATCGTTCGGCACGTTGTTGGCCTTCGCCTTTGCGATAAGGTCGCGAAGCTTCGAGTTATTGCTCGGGTCGGGGCCGCCCTCCTTGATAGCAACGGCCATTTCCTTTCCTATCTTCGTGAAGATCTTCGCCTTTGCGGCATCGGATTTTTCCTTCTTATGCTTGATATTGTTCCATTTGGAATGTCCTGACATAATAAAAACTCTCCTTCAAATTATATAAAAAATTTATTTACTTTATAAACATTCTGCGATATTCAGCAGAATTTGTTTCGATTGGTTCGCCGTGGCCAAAGAAAATTCTTTTGGTTTTCAGCTTCTTTATTTTTTCAAGGGATGCCCTTGCAGCTTTCGGACTTTCGCAGATTAACGGGAATGAAGGTTTGAGGTAGTTCATAGCCGCATCTCCGAGGTACAAATCCATACCGTTCATAAATCCGAATGAGCCTTTGGTATGTCCGTCAAGCCTGATAGCTTTACAATCTGCACCGAAATCCTTGCCAAGCTCCATACCGTCCTCAAGGTAAATATTTACCTCAAATAATTCAGACCTGTTGCTCATTGGCTTTTTGGAAAGTGCAGCGACAACCTTTCCTGCTGCACCTACTGAATAAAAGTGCCTGCAAAGGTTGTCCTCGGCAAGTAATTCATCATCCTTGCTCATCGCTATAGGGGCGCCGTACAATTCCGAGAAATAGGCGGCATTTCCGATATGGTCATTATGACCGTGGGTAAGCACAATAAGCTTCACGTTATAGTTGAGAAGCCAGGTTTCAATTTCATCACGATACTTCGGGGTACCCGTATCAACGAGGATATCGCCGTCCTTGCCCCTGATTATGTAACAATTGGTATTATCGCAATTTATGAGGTTTACATTAGTTAAATCCATATCAATTTTCCTCTGTTGCCAACTCAACATTATACCATATAATGTCGAACAATTCAACTATTCTTTCTGAATTTCCCGTAAGGTGGAGATAGCCGAAAAGGGCTTCAAGGGCTGTTGCACGCCTGTACTCCACGGGATTTGAGCTTTTCGGCACGGTATTGCCTGTTGCGTTGCGTCCGCGCTTGAAAACAGCTTCTTCCTCCTCGGTAAGATGTGGCATTATCACATCAACAGCCTTTGACTGATACGCTGCACGGACTCTTTCAACAGCTTCCTTATGGAGCTTTTTTACAGGCATATTTGCCGTAAGCACGATTTTTTCACGTACAAGCTGCTCATACACTGCATCACCGAGGAATGCAAGTGTAAGAGGGCTGTACTGGTTAGCGTCTTTCTTTTCCGTTGTAAACACTCCTTGTTAGAATACAAAGTCAAATTCAAAGCCGAAGATATTAACTGTATCACCCTCATCAATGCCCATACGCTCAAGTTCATCGATAATACCACTGTTGCGGAGGACACGCTGGAAATACTGGAGGGATGAGTAGTCTTCCATATCCACGGTACGCATGATATTTTCAAGCCAAGCTGCTTCGACATAATAAACACCGTCGTCGCCTCTTGTAATTTCGAACTTCTCGCCCATTCCTGCACGTTCGTCAAGTTCCTGCTGAGTAAGAGGTTCAGCTTCGTACTCTCTGACAGGCGGAAGCTTGTCAAGTTCAGCTGTGATTGCGTTCACAAGCTGTTTTGTGCCCTGTGTTGTTGCGGCGGAAATTTCAAAGAATTCAAGTCCCTGTTCGGTTACATACTGCCTGAATGCTTCAATCTGTTCAGGAGTTGCCATATCGCATTTGTTTGCGGCAACAATCTGTGGACGTTCAGCCAGATCCTCGCTGAAATTAGCAAGCTCACGGTTGATGATTTCGAAGTCCTCAACTGGGTCTCTGCCCTCAATACCAGATACGTCAACAACGTGGACGATAAGTCGGCAACGTTCAACGTGACGGAGAAACTCGTGTCCAAGCCCTACACCGTCGCTTGCACCCTCGATAAGACCTGGGATATCAGCCATTACAAAGGATTTGCCCTCTTCAATCTGAACAACGCCGAGAACTGGTGTCAGAGTTGTAAAATGATAATTGGCAATCTTTGGCTTTGCCGCTGAAACAACGGAGATAAGTGTGGATTTACCAACATTCGGGAAGCCTACAAGACCAACATCGGCGATAAGCTTCAGTTCCAGTGTTACTTCGTATTCTTCGCCGAGGAAACCAGGCTTTGCAAACTTTGGGATTTGTCTTGTTGGTGTGGCAAAACGTGCGTTACCCTTACCGCCCTTGCCGCCCTTTGCGAGAATTTTCGGCTCGTCACCTGACATATCTGCCATAATTCTGCCAGTTTGTGCGTCGCGGATAATTGTACCACGTGGCACACGGATTACAAGGTCGGGAGAGTTCTTTCCTGTACGGTTGCCTGAAGAACCGTTTTCGCCTCGCTGTGCGATATACTTTCTTTTATAGCGGAAGTCTTCGAGGGTTGAAAAGTTGTCGTCAACCTGAAAAACGATATCGCCGCCCTTACCACCGTCACCGCCGTCAGGACCGCCTGCCGCTACGTATTTTTCACGGTGGAACGAAACGGCACCGTCGCCGCCGTCACCTGCTTTTATCTTAATTTTCGCTTTATCTACAAACATTTTATAATCATTTTCCCGACAGGGAAAATGCACTCCTTTCGATGTTTTGTGGTTTCGCTTGCGAAATTCTGCACGACAGTGCAGAAAACAAAACTCGGGTCTGAAATTTTTTCAGACTTACCTCTTTCTTAAGTTTGGTTACAAAATACCCATAATATTATACCACAAAAGATTTGCAACTGCAATATATAATTAGAAAAAATCGCTTGTTTATGCAGATTTTCGGGCAAAAAATGTCCCTCTCGGGTGGAGAGGGACAAGTATCATTTAAAATTTTTCTCAATATATTCAAGCAATGGCTTTTTTCGCACAAGTTCCTTATTATTCTTATACCAAACGTACGATTCCTTCAAGCCTTGTTCCAATGGTTTAACTGTATTCATAAGCTTTGACATTTCTGCAACATCAAGCACATATCCATAATCAAGGAATGGAAAATATTCACGCTGGTTTATACCGCTTTCAACATATTTTATTTGAGGTGTTTTGCCAAGTACAGAGTAACAAGCTTTCACCCATTCATTTATATCAACGGTTTCGGGGTTACCGACGTTGAAAATATGCTGTTCAGGCTGTTTATCAAGGAGAATTTCAATAAATCTGCACATATCCTCGATATCAAAGAACTGCAACGGCATTTTGCCATCCTTTGGGATATAAAACGGTATATCATTTTCGGCACACTCAAAAACAAATGCTTCACGATAAAGATTATTCATTTTTCCATAAAGGTATGGAGGGCGGATTATGTATGCCTGTGGAATTTTTTTAAGCAGATATTTTTCAGCGGCAATTTTATTTGTACCATAGTCACCCCAAAATTCATTTACACCGCACTCCTGCGCCTCATTAAAAGGCTGTGGCAACGTTTCCGGATATACGGCACTTGAACTTATGAAAATGTACTGCTTTATATTTCCGAGTGCACTTACTAAATCAGCGATATCATTTTCGTTGTAGGCTGTAACATCAATAATAACATCAAAATCATAAGATTTCAATGTATCACCCAAATTATGACGGTCACCTTTTATCAGAATTACACCGTCAGACTGATGTTTTGTATCACGGTTAAGAACGTAGACATTATGTCCTTTTTGTATAAAATACTCGGCTGTATAACGACTCGCAAACACTGTTCCGCCTGTTATGAGAATATTCATTTTGGTGGCCTCCTAATTATGATAAAAAATAAAGCACCGCATTAAAATGCGATGCTTTAATTCTGGCGGAGAAGGAGGGATTCGAACCCTCGA
>CALATN010000161.1 GCA_937891895.1 uncultured Clostridia bacterium | reverse complement strand
TGTTTTCCTCACTCTATGAAGATAAGGTGATGGAGCGTATTACCGAGCGGAATTTTGAGATGATGTCGGGAAAATACCAGAAAGAACAGCTTGAAATTGAAGCAAGGCTGAAAGAGGTAACGGAAACGCTCAGCGACAGCTATGAGAAGACGCAGGGTGTCCGTGATTTCCTCTCCCTAATCCGCAACTATCAAGGCATTAAGGAACTGGACGCAACCATCATAAACGCACTTATAGACAAGATACTTGTTTCGGAACGTGAGAAACTTACAGACGGAATGGTGCGGCAGGAAATCAAGATTTATTATAAATTCATCGGCTTTGTCGGTGAATTACATATCACACCGACAAAGCGGTGGACTGCGTTAAAGCCTAAGAATTGTACGGTGTGCGGTGTTGAATATGTTCCCCGCTCTGGCATATCGAAGTATTGTCCTGCTTGTGCCAAGAAGATACAGAGGGAGAAATCAAACGAGAGCAAACGCAGGAGCAGGGAGCGAAACAGACAGGCATGTATTGAACTGTCCGCAAAAAATGACCGACTGCCCTTGAACAACGGCAAGGGCGTATTGAACGGCAGGGAAATATGTTCCCAGAGGTTGAGGTTTACCGTTATGTTACCGAGCAGACTTTTGATGCTTACCTCTATCAGTTAGTGGAGAGCAAGCAGAAATTTATCAGCCAGATAATGACGAGCAAAAGCCCTGTCCGTTCTGCTGAAGATGTGGACGAGGTTGCCCTGTCCTTTGCCGAGGTTAAAATGCTTGCTACGGGCGATGAGCGTTTCAAAGAAAAAATGGACTTGGATATACAGGTATCAAAGCTCCGTGTACTGAAACAAAGCTATCTTTCCGAGCATTACGACCTTGAGGACAGGATACTCAAATTCTATCCCCAGACCATAAAGGAGTATGAGGAACGCATTGCAGGCTATGAAAGCGATGTAGCTCTTGCCGAACAGCACAAGCCGCAGGGCGAGGATAAGTTCTGCCCGATGACCCTAAAAGGCGTGACCTACACCGAAAAGGCAGCCGCAGGCGAAATGCTCCTTGCAATCTGTAAGGAATATCCGTTGTCCGCACCTACCGAAATCGGCAGTTACCGAGGTTTCAGAATGGAGATTTATTATGATGCAGTCAATGCCCATTACTGCCTAAACCTTTGCGGAAAGGCAAAGCATAAGGTGGAATTGGGTACGGACGCACTCGGTAATTTAACCCGAATTGAGAACGAAATCGCAAAGCTCCCTGTAAAATTGGAAGTGGCAAAGACCAAACGGACGGAAACAATCGAACAGCTCCGCAATGCAAAGGTAGAGGTTGAAAAGCCTTTTGCCTTTGAAGATGAGCTGAGAGAAAAATCGGAAAGACTGAACGCTCTTAACATCGAGCTTAATCTAAATGAGAAAGACCGTTCCGTTATGGATACTGAGCCAGACCAGAGCGAGGAACTTCCCGAAAGAAAATGTGCAAATCGTGAGCGATAATTCTGTTTGCATATTTGTAAAGCCTAATTCTGGGCAGTATAATAGATGCAACAAGTTATGAAATCGGAGGTGAACGATGTGCTTGATAACTTCAAATTTGAAACCTTTGTCGATATGCACAGCAATATTTTCGAGGAGTATTTAAGCTCTGTTATAGCCAAACTGCGTGAAACAAATCCCGAATACCGTTCTATAGAAGAAAAGATTGAGAGCCTTTACAGGCAGTATCCGAAAGTTATGGCGGTGTTCGATGCGGAAAAGTCTGGCGATTTATCCGAACAGGAATGTGCAGCTCTCATTGAGATTTTGGAGCTTCGCAATAAGCTCTGCGATATGCAACAGGAAGCAATCTATTTCAGAGGGTGCTATGACAGCGTGGGCTACCTCAGAAAAGCAGGAATTTTATAACCGTAATCGGCGGCATTGGCGTAAGGCTAATGCCGCTTTTACATAGTCGCAGAGGTAGAAAAATTCATAGATATGTGGTATTATAATAGCGAAAAGCTTTATAGGAGGCGTTATAGTGAGAAAAAATGCTATCCTTTTTTCGGCAGGTGAATATCAAAATTCCAAGACATTTCCTAAACCTACTTGCGATTTGTCAGGAGTGAAAGTTGATATATTAGCTATTGAGAAAAGGTTAAAACAAATCGGTTTTGATGTGACAAAAAAAGAAAATATAAATAAATCTGAGTATATTCCTGCACTACAACAGTGTGCGGATAAATCACCCTCAGATGCTATTCACATTGTTTATTTTTCTGGACACGGTGGTCACAGTAATGGAAAAAACTTTATTTACCCATCGGACTTTACGGCTCAATATGATATTACTAACGATATAGAAAAGGCAGGCATAAATATTGAAGATATAATATCTGTTTTTAAGGGTAAAGGCAGATTGATTTTAATACTTGATGCTTGTCGGAAAGATTTCGGAGTATCAAAAGGCTATTTTTCAGAGATGACATCCGCAGAGAATGTATATATTGCGTATGGTACAATGTTTCAAGATGGGTCAACAGGTGTGAATAATGGATTAAGTTGGTTTACCGAAGCTATTTGTGATGAGATATTAGCTCCCAATATAGATGTCGATACTTTGTTTACACGGGTAAGGCAGAATATTTTTACTAAACATTATATTCAAATTCCGCCGAGTGTTAATGCGTTATTAGATAAAGTTATTTTGCATTCTGAACTCAGTTATGACGACACAGACAAACAAGTTTATGATTTTATTCAAAGATATGGTGATGAATATACGGATAAATACGGTTATTTTCAAGGAGATGATTTGATATTCATTGATGCGGCACAGTATTTCGATATTGGATTGCTTGATGCTATTTGGAAATTTAGAAAAGTTGACAATAAAATATATAAAGATAAGGGAGTAAATGTACCCGAACTTCCCGAAGCGGAAACAAAATTAGTTTCTTTTTTAGGCTTCACAAAAAGTAAAAAGTTCTTTTCTTTTGATGATAGCCATACTTGGTATTATAATGGACGGCAAATTAGAATGGGAGAAATTCCCCCATTACCACCAAGTATGCAACAGAAATTACCCGAAGAAGGAAAAGAGTATTATGTAGAATTCGATGCAAAAAAAGAAAATGATAGTATTGTTATAACAACAAATTTGCCAGAGCAATGCGAGATTTTTATTAAGGATAACAAAAGTAAATACTCACAAAAAATGGCGGTATCCAATGGAACAATCGAAATTAAAAATGCAACTGACATATCTAAAGTTATTATTAACTCTGGCGTATTTACCGCTGATGTAAATACGCAGCAGATTATTGGAGAAAATTGTCGCAATCTCGTTGGAAAATTTATAAAATATCATCCGATATACGGAAATCAAATTCATTGTATTTTCGAGTTTTAATATTATTTTTTACATAGCTGAGTGGTTTTCACTTAACGAAAATCACTCGGCTATTTCTATTTCTGGAGGTGGTTTTATTGAATGAGAATTAACAGACCCTATGTGCAGCTTGACCCTGCCGTGATAGAGCAGGCACGGCAAATAGACTTACTTTCTTACCTTAGAGCTTACGAGCCGAGTAATCTGGTGCGTGTCGGAGGTAATGTTTACTGTACCAGAGAACACGACAGTTTAAAGATTTCTAACGGCAAATGGTATTGG
>CALATN010000160.1 GCA_937891895.1 uncultured Clostridia bacterium | reverse complement strand
CAATCAACGAAATGGCTGGGTCTGCGGCGCAGGTTGCGGAGGTTATGACAAAGCTTGCTAACTGTCCGACGGTTGTTTTTGACCGTGACCACGTTGTTGCGGTTGCGGGTGTGCAGAAGAAGGAATTCAGCGAGCGCCGTGTTTCCCGTGCGCTGGAGGAATACCTTGAAAGCCGCAAAAACTATATTTACACTTCCCACGATGACGCAAAGGTTTTTCCTGTTGAGGGAATTGACCGTCCTGCTATTGCCTGCTCGCCTATTCTGGCTTCGGGTGATGTAACGGGTGCGGTTGCGTTTCTTGCTCCGAACAACGAGTCCACTGCAAATGAGGTTCAGCAGAATCTTATTCAGGCAGCTGCTCAGTTCCTTGGCAAGCAGATTGAGGAATAGCAAAAATACCGTGAAGATTATTCTTCACGGTATTTTTTATGGCAATGTTACGGTAAATGTTGTACCCTTGGTTTCTTCACTTGACACGGTTATATCGCCGCCGTGGAGCAGGGCGATTTTCTTTGCTATGGCAAGCCCCAGCCCTGTCCCTTCTGACGAGCGGGATTTGTCGGCTTTATAGAAACGGCGGAACACGTTCTTCGCTTCGTCTTCCGTCATACCCTTGCCGTTGTCGGTGATTGTGAAAATTACGTTGTCACGCTTTTCAAGGGTAATACTGATTTCTCCGCTGTTATCGGAGTAACGGATTGCGTTGGAGATGAGGTTGACCCATATCTGGTGGAGCAACGCTTCGTCGCCGTTGTATATTACTTTATCAAGGCTGATATCGAGATTGATGTTCTTGTTTTCCCAGCTGTGCTGGAGCAGGATTATCACGGAGCGTATCTGCTCGTCAAGGGCAAACTCGTTACGCTCGGTAAGGGCGCCCTTGTTGTCAAGCTCGGACAGCTTCAGCAGGTCCGCTGAAAGCCGTGAAAGACGTGCACTTTCGCTGATGATTATATCGGCATATTCGGCACGCTGTTCGGGGGTAAGGCTGTCACGCTTCATAAGCTTTGCGTAGCCCTGAATTGATGTAATCGGTGTACCGAATTCGTGGGACACGTTGCTGACGAATTCCTTATGGAGATACTCATTTGAGGAGAGCTCCTCGGTCATTCGGTTGAAGTTGTCGGCAAGTTCGCGGATTTCGCCGCTGCCCTTTGTTTTGAGACGTACCGAAAAATCTCCCTTGGCAATTTTCTGAGAAGCGCGGGAAATTTCCTTGATTGGCTTTGCGACGGTGATTGACGCGAGGATAATCAGGATTGTTCCGAGGATAAGCGGCACGGCTACAAACCAGCGTTGATTCTGACGGAAGCTTGCAACGGGGTCGTGCTTGCCGTCGGGAGTTATGATTGCGAATTTGTCCTGTGCGGTGAAAATCACGAACAGCCCGAATGCATCGTGCTGACGGTCACGGTCGGGGAAACCTCCTTTTGAAAGCATACCTGCTTCGGCAAGCAGGTGCTTGTCCTCGTCATTGAGCGGCATACCGATTTCATCAATGCTGTTATATATTTTTATGGTTACACCCTTGTCAGAGAAAAAGTCTGTCGCTTCTTCAAGTGACATTTCGTGGGTGTTGGTAAGCTCGATTATTTTCCGCGCGGTTTCGGTCATTGAAAGATGTGTGTCACGCTTGATTTCGGGCGCACGGGTTACGTTTGCGCTGAGTGCGGGAATGAGGATTGAAGCAAGAAATGCGCCGATGAAAATTGCGAGGAAGCGCACATAGATTGACCCGAAAATCTTTTTCAGCTTATTCATTTGTGCCAGCCTTTCGTACAGCCTTGTAGCCAAGTCCCTTGACGGTTACGATTTCAAAATCGGAGCAATTGCCAAATTTTTCTCGGAGATGACTTACGTGCACGTCAACTGTTCTTTCGGTGCTGTCGCTGTCGTAGCCCCATATTTCGTCCATAAGCTGTGTGCGGGTGAAGATGCGGTCGGACTGTGAAAGCAGCTTGAACAGCATAAGGAATTCCTTGTTGGTAAGTGTGATTTTTTCGCCGTTTACAAGAGCGGAGTAGTTGTCGTAATCAAGTACGGTACCGCCCACGGTAAGCTTTCTGTCGCTTACGGCTTTTGCACGGCGGAGAAGTGCTGCAACACGCAGCAGCATTTCCTCCATATCGATAGGCTTTACCATATAATCGTCAGCGCCGCAGCCGAAGCCTGTTTTCTTGTCCTCGGTTGAAGCCTTTGCGGTGATAATCAGCACGGGGATTTCCGAGCCTGTTTTGCGTAATTCACGGACAAGCTCGAAGCCGTCGGTTACTGGCATCATAATGTCAGTTATCAGCAGGTCGATGTGGTTGGCGGAAAGCTTGCTCAGAGCGTCCTCGCCGTTTTCGCTTTCAAGCACGGTGTAGCCGTCCTGCAAAAGATATTCGCTGATAAGGTGCCTGATATTTCTGTCGTCTTCACAGACAAGAACGCTGAACATATTATTCCTCCTAAAATTTATTTTTCACAAACGACACGCCAATTATTGCGATTATAAGTGCGATGAGAGATACACCTGTGACAATAAGACTTGTGCTCGCACCGTTACTTTCGGGTGCAGGCTCGTGGTCTTTTGAATTATTGTTTTGTTCGGAAATTTCAGCCGGATTGTTTTCGTTTGGCGGCAGAAAATTATCATTTATCGGCGGAGCAAAGCCATTCATTTCAGGCATTTCACTGTCGGGCATCTGTGGTACATCGTTTTCTGTAGGCAAATCGTTGGGACGGTTGCCGCGGTCAAATCCGCCCTTGTGTCCGAAGTTAGTGAAACCGTCAAAGTTACCGCCGAAGTCCTTTCCGCCGCCCATTCCTGAGCCAAGGTCGGAGAGGTTTACTGAGGATGAGTCAACAAGCTTGTCGGGATTTGCTTTCTGTGTTTCGGTTGTGGAAGGAATTGTTCCCTCAAGCTGACCAACAATGCTTGTCATTCTCAGTTCGGCAATATTTTTGAAAGCGGAAATTGCCTTTGTATATTCATCATATGTGTAAAAGGCTGTCGGGTCATTTCCGATATATGGGCTGATTTTCAGATTTATTTCATCAAGCTTTGCAGCAAATTTTCCGCCAGCAAAGTAATCATCCATAAGCTGTCTGAGGTAGCCGTGATATTTTTCAAGGTATTCTTCATTTTCAAGAAGCTTTGCAATAAGCGGACGCTCGGACATTTCCACTCCGCTTACAGGAGTGTCAATAGGGAAGTTCACCGTTTCGGAAGCGTTGCCGCCCTGAAATGCACCCCAGGCATAGTTGTAGTCCCAGGGTAAAATCTGAAGCTTTCCGCCGTACTCATAAATGTAATAATTCTGTGCCATCTGAGAGGAGTAGCTGTCCAGATTTACCAGCACGGTGTGTACGGCAAGATATCGGAGGATTTCGTCAACATCGAAATATTCCTCAATATTTTCTCCGTTGTTGAGCGCCTTGATTGCGGCTATGACACGCTGGTAATCTTCTTCGGTGCTGTCGTTGTCCACAGCGTTGCTGAAGATTGCAGGGTAGCTTGAGCTGCTGTCATCGGTGTAAATGAGTGCACCGCCTGTTGAGCCTGCGCCCATATTGCCTCTGCCGAAGCCTTTGTCTGAACGGGTTTTTTCGGCGTTGTCGGAAAAGTCCTTGCGTAAGCTTTCATCAGATTCGGGAAAACCCATTTGCGGCATATCATTGTTTCCGCCCATACTGCCCATAGTTTTTACGTTGTAGAGTACGCCGCTTTCGTCAGCATTGACACGCTGTTCATAGCTGTCATTGTAGGCTTCCATAGCAAAGTAGAAGCCCCATTTTTCGCCGTTGAGGGAAATGTCTGCATAGTTGAAATATGGAGTTTCAATGCCCATTGTCTTCATCATATCAAAGGCGGTGTATTCTTTCATACAGGTTGCGTCGCCAATCATATTGTTCAGCACCAGCATATCAAGTCCGTAGCAAGTCTGACCTTCGACGTATTCATCAAACTTGATTTTGAAGCTGTAACGGTCGCTGTCGGAGGACTCGACCTGCTGTAAGCTGTTGTTGCCCTTGGGGCGTATTCCCACGTTGGTGATTTTCTTGTTGTTGATAACAACATCCACGGAAATATATTCCTCGGCGGAAGCGTTGTCAAGCATAGTCTGCCAGGCTGTTTCGTCGGCAATGATGTCAATTGTCATAACGTCCGTACTGAAAAGCTGACTTGCATATATCGGCTCTGCTTTTGCCGAAAGTGTTTCTTTTAATTCACCATCGGGAATAATCATCATAAGCACAACGATTGCTACAGCGATTATCATTGCAACGATTGCTATTAGGGTAATTCTCTTGCTTTCAATCACTTGTTTTCACCTGCTTAAGCCATATATTCGCCGTTGTAGCTTACAAGTGCGCACTTTGTTATGCCCTCGGTTTCCGCAAGGGTATTGCACATCTTTGTGTTGCCGTCGATAAGCTTTACTTCAACGGTAATTTCAATTCCGTTAGGGGTAACGGATTTTGATTTTACAAGCTGTTTCTTTGTGTTTGCCTTGATAATTTCCATTGCCTTTTCTTCGGCCTTGTCATCTGTACAGCTGATGATTGCAATGTAAGGTGTATCGTTTGTTTTTCTGTTGACAAATATTACAAGTACGATACCTATGATGATTGAGCCTGTTACTGCAAGCGGGATAAGTCCTGCACCTGTTACGATACCTGCAGAAATTGCCCAGAAAAGAAATGCAATATCAAGAGGCTCTTTTACTGCGGTACGGAAACGGACAATGGAAAGTGCACCAACCATACCGAGAGAGAGGATTACGTTCGAAGTTACAGCAAGGATAATGAGGGTTGTGATGAGTGTCATTGCAAGAAGTGACACACCGAAGGAAGTGCTGTACATTACCCCGCGGAAGGTCTTTTTGTATACTATGTAAATAAACAGACCGAGAGCAAAGGAAACCGCCATTGCGATTACCACATCGAGAATTGAGAAGCCGCTTACTTTTTCAAGAAAGCTGGATTTGAAAATATCGCTGAAATTCATAATTGTTCCTCCATATATTAAATGTATCTTCCTGCCGCATACTTTGAGAATGAAGCGGTCTGCCTTCCGTCAAGGCGGAGCAGGTCTGCAATAATCTGGGGCAGAAATTCGCCATACTTGATTTCCATAATAATTGTATCAGGTATGGGTACAGCGGAAAGCTCCGCATTGAAAAAGCCTTCTGGGAATGCACTTGAACGGATATCGCTGTCAAAGGTTACACGGACATTTCCGGGTGCGTAAACGTAAGCCTTTCTGGTATAGTCAACGATAAGCTTTGGGCGAAGGCATTCGTTTTCAAGCTTTGCGTAGAATTCGTTCAGCAGAAGATTGTCTGACTCCGCAAGAAATTCGTAGTCATTTGCCATAATCAGTTCGACTTGCTGACGGGTCAAAAAAGCTTGTTCCTTTAGGGTAAGACCTTTGTGCTTGGCTTTCTTTTCAAGCAGTATCTTGCTGTCGTCCATATTGTAAAAGCGTATTCTGAATTTTTCACGCATACTTATTCCGTCAAGTCGTTCACGGAGTGCCTTATCCATATAGTTGTCAAAATAAAGACTTCTTATGAAGTATGAGCCGTTTTTGCAGTTCTCATCAGGTTCGGCAAAGAGCTTTATTTTGCTGTCGAGTATAAGGTAATCCGCCATATTTATGCGGTGTTTGTATTCGTGGCGGTAGGGCATTTATTTTCTCCTTTCTTTTGTATTGACAAGGATTATTATAGCGGGGCAGTATTAAGTCCGTGTAAAAAAAAACGCATATAAGATGAAAGTTTTGTGAAAAAGCCGTTGTTTCGGTGAAACAACGGCTTTCATTTTATTAAAGTATAACCTGATTTCTGCCGTTCTGCTTTGCTTTATAAAGCTTTTCGTCGGCAACACTGATGTTATCCTCGATTGATCTTGACGGGTCGATTTCGGTTACACCGAAGCTCATTGTAACCTTGATTTCCAGATCTTCAAACTTACATACAGAGGCTTCGATTATAAGGCGCAGACGCTCTGCTGTTTCAGCAGCCTGTTCGGGAGTTGTATCGGGGAGAATTACGATGAATTCCTCGCCGCCCCAACGGTATACGCCGTCACAGTTTCGGGAGTTCTTACGGAAATTTTCGGCAACGTGCTTCAGCACGGCGTCACCTGCGTTATGTCCGTATGTATCGTTGACCTTTTTGAAAAAGTCGATGTCGCAGATGAAAAGAGAAACTGTGTGAAATTCCTTTTCGCTTTTAAGAAGCTTTTCGTATGTATTCTTGTAGTCGTGGTGGAAGCCCATTCTGTTTTTCAGTTCAGTAAGCTTATCGTGCATTGAGTCGTCAAGGAAGGTTTCCGATTCAAGTGTGATACCGCAGATGAAAGCGGCAAGTGAAAGCTTGCGCACATCCTCAACGATGTCAAACTTGCCGTCATTGTCGAGCTTGTTGATAGCCTGATAAGCACCGATAAATTCACCCTTGCAGTTGGAAACAGGCATAACGAGGATTGATTTTGTAACGTAGCCTGTCTTTTTATCAACAGCGGAGTTGAAGTCGGGGTGATTGTACGGGTCGTTGGTTACAATAGGCTTACCCTCTGCAAGTGACTTGCCTACAAGGCCTGTACCCTCGGGTATGGTAATTCTTCCCGTACCAACGGCAGCTGTAGTCCAGATTTCGTGGTTACGCTTGTCCCACTTCCAGAAGCTTGCTCTGTCAGCATTGACAAGAGTCTTGCTCAGCTCGGTAAGAAGGCGGAAAATTTCGGCATGGTCGTTTGATGCGTCGGAGTCGTCAACGCACATTTGCTTATATAAATCCGATGTTATAGAGAAAATCTGGTCAAGTACAAGGTTGTTGTCCATACGGAATCGTCCTTTCGAAGCTTTATTTAAAGGTATTATACCATTTTATATAAAAAAAGTAAATAGAATTCAAAAAAATATTAAAAAAGGTAGTGACAAATGAAAATAAATGTGTTATAATGTGTAAAACAAAGTTTTTAAACAATTTTTGAACATACTATAAATAAACTTTAAGGAGAGAAAATATATGAAATTCCTTTCCTCACTTTCTCTGAAAGCAAAGATTATAGCAGGTGCAGCGGCGACTGCTGTGGCTGCGGGAACGATTACACTGGTGCTTGTTCTTTCTTCGCCTGACGCGTTCCGCTTGCTGAAGGTATTTGAAATGATGGGCAAATCCACGGTTACACGTATGAACACGGGTGCGATGGACGCTTATGTGGGCATGAATCTTGAAAGCGGTGACGTTATTGAGGTCGGCGAAACGAGTACGATGACGCTTTCGCTGGACAGTGACAAGTACCTGACCCTTGACCCGAGCACCGTACTTGAGCTTATTGCCGAAGGGACGGAGCAGGACAGCAAAACTTCTGTCAATCTGCGAAGCGGCGGCGTACTTAACGAGATTACAGAGCCGCTATCCGATGAATCGTCGTATTCAGTGAACACGCCTAAGGCGACTATGGCTGTACGCGGAACGAGCTTCTACGTTTCGGTAAAGATGCTTGATGACGGTTCATACATAACTGATGTATCGGTTTTCCACGGCAAGGTTGAAATCCAGCTTCTTGACGAGGAGGGCAATCCGAGGGGCGAGCCTGTTATTATTGAGCCGAATGAAAGTGTTGCAGTGCTTACACTTCCTGCTGAGGGCAATACGGTTGGTGCTGAAATCAACGGCACGTCAATGTTTATTATCCGCAAGGCTGACGGCAGCGACACGTTTGCTATTGTTGGCGAGGGTGAAGACCCTGTTATGCCGCTGAATGTATATGTTATTCCTGCAAGCGTTATTGAACGTGTGCTGAATACTCACGATAATACGGAAATTGTTCTGAGTGAGGAAGTCCTCCGTGCGCTGTTGGGTGACAATACTCAGGCTGAGGGAATTGAAAAGATTGAAAAGCTTGATGGTGATGACACGGAAGTTACCGAAACTTCTGCAGAAACGGAAGTGACAACGACTGTACCTGAAACAACTACGGCTTCTGAAACAACTCCGTCGGAAACCACTGTTCCTGTTACGGAAACAAGCGTTGAAGAAACAACAGTTACAACTGTTCCTATTACTGAAGAAGCTGCTGTAACAACAGTTTCAAGGGAAACTGCAGTTACCGAAAAGACTACGGTGACAACTGAGGAAACGGAAGAATTCGTTATTGTTGAGGAAGAATTCGAGGACCCTCGCGATGATGATAATGAAGAAGATGAAGCAACTGCATCTGAACCAAGCTTTATTATTCCTCCAAATCAGAATTTTTTCCCTGTATATACAAGAGTGCCTGATGTAACAACTACAACTGTGACAACCACAACAGCGGAGGAAACAACTACACCTGAGGAAACTACTACAACAGAAGAAACAACTGAGGAAGAGCCATCTGTTTATTGGGTAACCTTTGTTTCCAACCCCGGAGGAGAGATGGTAGCTGCACCTCAGGAGGTTGAAGAGGGCGGATATGCTGTTGCACCGACTGAGTTTACGGAGCAATTATACATAAATGGTGCTTGGTATGTATGTATGGGTGTTGAAGATCCGCTTGGCCCGATTACTGCGGATACTGAGATATCTGTAAAATATGTTGATGAAAGTACGGTAATCCATGTTACGGTTTCGGATAACGGTACACAGATCGATAGTGTGTACCGTGCACGCGGAGAGTCATATACACTTCCTGCTGCACCGACAGGCGACGGTGTTCTTCCGTTCAGATACTGGGGACTTCAGCAGTCCGGTATGGCTGTTACACCTTATCAGCCTAATCAGGATATAACTGTTCAGGACGATCTTACTGTCGGTTACAAGGACGGAAGCTATACATCGATTATGTTCAATGCGGTTTACGGCAAGCTTGTAACGGTAACATTCCTTGATTACAACGGAACAGTTCTCGGTACAGCACAGGGATATCAGGGTGAATCTGTTGATCTTCCTGCTAATCCTACAAGAGAAGGATACACATTTGATGACTGGTATACTACTAACGGCGGCTACTATTTCAGCGGATATATCGATTTGGATATGACAGAAGATTTCAGCGTAACGGCTAAGTATACAGGAAACCCTGTTACATTCACATTTACTTGCAACGGTGTAAGCTATGTTGACGAGAATCCTCACTATGTAGGAGATATTTATGAAATAACAGGAAGTACATTTAACTTTACGAAGTATTCAGAGGCGTATGCAGCCGAAAACGGTGGTGCTACACCTGCTGCTGTAAATGTAAGTTACTATAATGTTACAGGTGGTGTAGATAATCCCGGCTCACGTTATATCGGTGATACGATAAATCCAACAGGTAATGTAACTATTGAGGTAATTACAAGTCCATAAATTCCAGAACCGACGGACATTTCTCCGTCGGTTTTGTTTTTGCACAAAAAGTCAGTTATCGGACACAATATACTATTGATTTACTGAAAACAATGGTGTATAATTAGCACGATATTTTATTAAAAGCAAAGGAGAACTGCTATGCTTGAGAATTTAAAGCAGGAAGTGCTGAAGGCTAATCTTCTGCTTCCCAAATATAATCTTGTTACATTCACCTGGGGCAACGTTTCGGCAATTGACCGTGAAAGCGGTATGGTTGTCATCAAGCCGTCTGGTGTGGAATACGACGGAATGACCGCTGAGGATATGGTTGTGGTTGAGCTTGCAACAGGTAAGGTTGCCGAGGGCAGATACAAGCCTTCAAGCGATACGCCTACTCATCTTGAGCTGTACCGTGCATTTGAAAACGTGGGCGGAATTGTACACACTCACAGCCGCTGGGCGACTTCCTTTGCGCAGGCGGGTGCGGGAATTATTCCTATGGGCACGACTCAGGCTGACTACTTCTACGGTGAAATCCCTTGCACAAGAGCAATGACTCCAGAGGAGATTGCAGGGGAGTACGAAAAGGAAACGGGCACGGTTATCATTGAGGCTTTCAAGGGGCTTGACCCGATGGATATTCCTGCGGTGCTGGTGAAGAGTCACGGACCTTTTGCCTGGGGCACGGACGCTATGAATGCGGTGCACAATGCGGTTGTACTTGAAGAAATTGCGTTTATGAATTATCACGCTATGGGCATCAATCCTGCGGCTGGACGTATGCAGCAGGAGTTGCTTGACAAGCATTATCTCCGCAAGCACGGTGCTAACGCATACTACGGTCAAAACTGAAATTAAAATTTCAGTTCCAAGTTTTGTGCAGAGCACAAAACTTTTAGATGGTGAATAAATATGTTTTCATTCTTGATAGTAATAATTTATATTGCGTTTATCAGCCTTGGTCTGCCTGACTCGATTACGGGGTCAGCGTGGCCTGTTATGCACGGTGAACTGGGCGTGCCGTTGTCATATGTTGGAATTGTGACGATGATTATTGCGGGGTGCACCATAATTTCGGGACTTACTTCCGACTGGCTGACGAGAAAGCTTGGTGCGGGACTTGTTACGGCAATAAGCGTGGCGATGACTGCGGTTGCGCTGTTCGGATTTTCAGTTACGGAAAGCTTTCTGCCGCTGTGCTTCTGGGCAATTCCTTACGGACTTGGAGCAGGGGCAGTTGATGCGGCGCTGAACAACTATGTTGCGCTTCATTACGCTTCACGGCATATGAGCTGGCTTCACTGCTTTTGGGGAGTTGGCGCGGCGACGGGTCCGTACATTATGTCCTATGCGCTGACTTCGGGCGCAGGCTGGAATAACGGTTACAGAATAATTTCAGTTATACAGATTGTGCTGACGGCTGTACTTTTCGCAAGTCTGCCGATGTGGAAGAAGCGTATCTCTGAAAACGAAAACGGAGATGAAGTCAAGTCGAAGGGAATTATCGGTTCGCTGAAAATAGAGGGCGTTCCGCTGGTGCTGGTGATGTTTTTCGGGTACTGTGCACTTGAAGCTACGGCGGGAATATGGGCAAGCAGTTACCTGGTTGAATACAAGGGGACGGACGCTGAAACTGCGGCGAGGTTTGCTTCGCTTTTCTATATTGGAATAACCGTGGGACGTTTTGTCTGCGGTTTTGTTGCTGATAAAATCGGGGACAGAAATCTTATAAGGCTTGGTCTTGCGGTTATCACGGCGGGACTTGTGATGATTATGCTGCCCGTGGAAATCAATGCGGCTGCGCTTATTGGTCTTGTTGTGGTGGGAATAGGCTGTGCGCCGATTTATCCGTCGGTTATTCATGCTACACCTGCAAACTTCGGCAAGGAAAATTCCCAGGCGATTATCGGAATACAGATGGCAAGTGCTTATGTTGGAACAACTTTTATGCCGCCGCTGTTTGGTGTGATTGCGGAAAATGTCAACATCAGTCTGTATCCATTCTATATGGCGGTTTTTGCGGTGCTGATGGTTATCTGCTCGGAAAGGCTCAACAAAAAAGTTTCAGGGAATGTCTGATAGTTATTGTTGGTTTAATATATTGAAATTGCTTTCAATATTTGCAATTGACAATCATAGCTCAAGATAATATAATAAGCATAATTTCCATAACTTAAAATCAGTTTATGAAGATTTGTTCGGAAAGGAATTGATCATATGAAGTACACGAACCCTATCGTCAAGGGCTTTTACCCTGACCCAAGCGTATGCTTTGCAAACGGAAAGTTTTATCTCGTTTGCAGTTCGTTCCAGTATTTTCCCGGTGTTCCTCTTTTTGAGAGTGATGACCTTGTGAACTGGAAGCAGATTGGTCACGTTTTAACCCGCAAGACACAGGTTATGCTTGAGAAAATCAACAGCTCGGGCGGTGTATTTGCGCCGACTATCCGTTACCACGACGGACGTTTCTATATGGTTACAACAAATGATACGACACATCAGAATTTCTACGTTTACACCGACGATATCTACGGCGAATGGTCGGAGCCGATTTTCGTTGACCAGGGCGGTATTGACCCGTCGCTGCTGTTTGACGAGGGCAAGGTTTACTTTATGAGCAACGGCGCTGACGATGACGGTGTTGGCGGAGTTGTTCAGTGCGAAATCAACGTTGAAACGGGCGAGAAGCTGTCCCGAAGCAAGTGTATATGGCAGGGCTCGGGAGGACGCTACCTCGAAAGCCCGCACCTGTACAAGATTAACGGCGGCTACTACCTTATGGCTGCTGAGGGCGGCACGGAGTACGGTCATATGATTACTTATGCACGTTCAGATAGCCCCTGGGGACCGTTTGTGAATTACCCGAACAATCCAGTGCTGACAAACAGAAACAAGGCGCCTTTCATCATTCAGGGTATCGGTCACGGCGACCTTATCCAGCACACTAACGGCGACTGGTTCATTCTTTCTCTCGGTTTCCGTCAGATACATATGTGGCAGCCTTATCATCACCTTGGCCGTGAGGTTTTCCTGACACCTGTTCAGTTTGGCGAGGATGGTTGGTTTACTGCGGGAACAAACGGTATTACCGATTGGGAGTATGAAATCAAGGGCGATTTTGAGCAGGTTGAAAAGAAGAATTACACCTTTGAGAATACGAAGTGGAATCTTGACTGGATTTATCTGCGTCACCCCGTACTTGAAAACTATGAGCTGTCCGAGGGAAAGGCTGTTCTTCACGGCACGGATATTACCCTTGATATGGTTGACACACCGACTTTCCTTGGCATAAGACAGCGTGATTTCAATATGGATTTTGCTGTTGATGTAACCGCTGACAAGGGCGAGGCAGGTGTGACTATGTATATGAGCGAAAGCGAGCATTACGAGGTTGCAATCCGCGGAAACGGTAACGATTTTGAGGCTGTGCTGAAGCTTAATATCGGCGACATCAAGCACGTTCAGAGTACGCTTCCGCTTTCTTGCAACAAGGCAAGGCTGATTGTACGTGCTGACAATTACGGCTACAAGTTCTTTGTAAATGACAACGGCAAGGAAACAGGTCTTGGCTACGGCAGCACAAAGTACCTTTCAAGTGAGGTTTCGGGCGGCTTTACGGGAGTTGTAATGGGACTTTACGCTGTGGGAAACAACACAGCTGAATTTACAAGGCTTAACATTGACTATTTTGAGAATAAGGAGTAACCACTATGAAGATATTGACTGCACCTATGGGTTGGAACAGCTGGGATTGCTACGGCGCAGCTGTTGATGAGGCAACTGTTAGAAAGAACGCTGAATTTATGGCGAAGCACCTGAAGCAGTACGGCTGGGAGTACGTTGTTGTTGATATTCAGTGGAGTGCGCCGAACGCGACTTGTCACGAATACGAGCCGTTCGGTGAGCTTTGCATGGACGAATATTCCCGTCTTATTCCTGCGGTAAACCGTTTTCCGTCTGCTGCTGACGGCAAGGGCTTTGCTCCTCTTGCGGAGTACGTTCACTCTCTCGGTCTGAAGTTCGGTATTCACATTATGAGAGGTATTCCTCGTCACGCTGTTCACAAGAATCTGAAAATCAAGGGCACAGACAAGACAGCAAAGGAGATTGCACGTTCTTCAAGTATCTGTGCGTGGAACCCTGATATGTACGGTGTAAATGCTGAAGCTGAGGGCGGACGTGCTTACTATGACAGCATTTTTGAACTTTACGCAAGCTGGGGTGTTGATTTTATCAAGTGCGATGATATCTGCCGTGAAATGGGTAAGTCCGTACTGGAAAATGCCAGCTTTTACGGAGGCGAAAAGGGCGCATACTGGGCGAGGAAAAGCGGCAAGCCGACCCACCGGGAGATTCTGCGCAGGGATGTGGAGCATTGCCTGTCGGTGTCTCGGACGGTGCAGGATGTGCTGACCCGACTGGAAAGCATGGGCTACAAGGTCTTGAACGGACTTGACGGTGCCCATATCTCCGTCATTGCACCGGGTTGGCAGCTGCCGGTGCGCCTGTCCTCCATTGGCTACACCAAGGAGAAGCTGAACGAGGCTCTGAGTAACAACTACAGGGATTACACCTTCGTTGCCCGACGGAATCAGAATCC
>CALATN010000159.1 GCA_937891895.1 uncultured Clostridia bacterium | reverse complement strand
GAAATCTTCCTAATGAAGCAGGAAAACCTCTACAATCCATGGACAAAAGTAGCCAACGTATGCTGAGATTGGTAAACCAGCTTTTAGAATTCAGGAAGATGCAGAACAACAAGTTGGATTTGTAACTAATTGCCCAAGTTGTGGGGCATCAATCGAAGATACAGAATTTGGAAACTGTCAATATTGTGGAAGCTTAGTAAATCCAATAAGATATAATTGGACACTAATAAAATATGAGGTATTATAGGAGGAAAGAAAATGGGACAGAAAGTATCACCAATTTCATTGCGCGAATTTATCAACAAGATTACAGATTCTCGTTGGATCGCAGGCAAAAAAGATTATGCAAATCTGTTGGCCGAAGACATTCAAATTCGCAAATTTATTGAAAAGAAGTTAAAGAAAGCTGGATTGGCAAAAGTTGTTATTGAACGTTTTGCTAAGAAAGTGGTTGTGACAATCCATACCTCGCGTCCGGGTATGATTATTGGTAAGAACGGCGCCGATATCGAAACATTGCGTAATGATATCAAGAAACTGGTTAAAAATGACCAGGTTGTCGTAAATATTTACGAAGTTCGCCGTCCGGACCTGAATGCGCAGTTAGTTGCCCAAAGCATTGCGCAGCAAATTGAAGGCCGCGTTTCGTTCAAACGTGCTATGAAAAAAGCAGTTCAGAACGCACAGAAAGCAGGCGCCCAGGGTATCAAAGTAATGTGCAGTGGGCGTTTGAACGGTGCTGAAATCGCACGCAGCGAACAAATCCGCGAAGGTCGTATTCCACTGCATACATTGCGTGCAGATATTGACTATGCGTCAATTCAAGCTAAAACCACATATGGTGTTATCGGTGTAAAAGTTTGGATTTACAAGGGCGAAGTTCTCAAGGGCGATGTAGCTAAGGCTAGAGCAATGGCTGAGAGAACAGAAAAGAAGCCTCGTCGTCAGGGCGACAATCGCCGTAACGGTGAAAACCGCGGCAACAGAAGAAGAGAAGGAGGTAATCAGTAATGCTGCTTCCAAAGAGAGTTAAGTACAGAAGAGTACACAGAGGCCGTCTTACAGGTAAGGCTTACCGCGGAAACAAGGTTTCCAACGGTGATTTCGGTCTTCAGGCGCTCGAGCCTGCATGGATTACTTCCAATCAGATTGAGGCTGCCCGTATCGCTATGACACGTTATATCAAGAGAGGCGGTCAGGTTTGGATCAAGATTTTCCCTGACAAGCCAATCACAGAGAAGCCTGCTGAAACACGAATGGGTTCCGGTAAGGGTTCACCAGAATACTGGGTTGCAGTTGTTAAGCCAGGAAGAGTAATGTTTGAAATTGCTGGCGTATCTGAAGAAGTTGCTAGAGAAGCTATGCGTCTTGCTATGCACAAGCTTCCTATCAAGTGCAAGTTTGTTAAGAAAGAGGAGGCGAGCGAATAATGAAGGCTGCAGAAGTTAGAGAATTCACTACTGTTGAGCTTGAAAGCAAGCTTGTCGATCTCAAGAAGGAGCTCTTTGCTCTTCGTTTTCAGCACGCTGTAAATCAGCTCGACAACCCTACACGTCTTAAGGCTGTGAAGAAGGACATCGCAAGAATCAAGACAATTCTCCGCGAGCGTTCCGCTTCCGAACAGTAAGTGAAGGGAGGAAACAAAAATGGCTGAAAGAAATCTTAGAAAAACAAGAGTTGGCAAGGTAGTTTCCAACAAGATGGATAAGACCATTGTTGTTGCAATCGTTGATAACGTACAGCACCCACTGTACAAGAAGATTATCAAGAGAACAATCAAGCTCAAGGCTCACGATGAAAACAACACATGCAACATCGGTGACCGCGTAGAAATTATGGAAACAAGACCTATCTCCAAGGATAAGAGATGGAGACTTGTTAAGGTTATCGAACAGGCTAAGTAATTTCCCTGTTGCGATACACACGGAAGCGTTGATGCTTTCGGCGTGGTTATAACATTTAAAAACAAATTAGAAGAATCGGCAGGGGCGATAAGCCTCTGAGCCGAAGCTTCTGAATGGAAGGAGTTAATCGCTGTGATTCAGATGCAGACTTATTTGAAAGTCGCTGATAATACAGGTGCTAAGGAACTTATGTGTATCAGAGTTCTTGGCGGTACTCGCAGAAGATATGCGAACATCGGCGATGTAGTTGTTGCTTCCGTTAAGAAAGCAACACCAGGCGGCGTTGTTAAGAAGGGCGACGTTGTTAAGGCAGTAATCGTACGTTCCGCAAAGGGCCTCCGCCGTGAGGACGGAACATACATCCGTTTTGATGAAAATGCAGCAGTTATCATCAAGGAAGACAAGAACCCTAAGGGTACTCGTATTTTTGGACCTGTTGCAAGAGAGCTCAGAGATAAGGAATACATGAAGATTCTTTCTCTTGCTCCAGAAGTACTTTAATTGGAGGTGTCACGAATGAATAATTTACACGTTAAAACAGGTGACACAGTAGTTATCCTTTCCGGTAAGGACAAGGGTAAGCAGGGTAAGGTTCTCGAAGTTTCTCCAAAGGAACAGAAGGTAATCGTTGAGGGCCTCAACATTGTTACAAAGCACGTTAAGCCAAGACAGATGGGCCAGCAGGGCGGCATTGTTAAGTGCGAAGCTCCACTTTACGCTTGTAAGGTAATGGCTGTTTGCCCTAAGTGCGGCAAGCCTACAAGACTCGCTCACAAGATCGAGGACGGCAAGAAGGTTCGCGTTTGCAAGCACGCAGACTGCGGCAAGTCTTATTAAGGAAAGGAGTAATTGACAATGGCATCTAATTTGAAGGAACTCTATGTCAGCACAGTGGCTCCTGCTTTAATGAAGAAGTTCGGTTATAAGAGCGTAATGCAGATCCCTAAGATTGACAAGGTTGTTATCAACGTCGGTGCAGGCGAAGCTAAGGAAAACGCTAAGGTTATCGACGCAATCATGACAGACCTCGCAGCTATCACAGGTCAGAAGCCTGTAGTATGCCGCGCTAAGAAGTCTGTTGCTAACTTTAAGCTCCGTGAAGGCATGCCTATCGGTGTTAAGGTTACACTCAGAAGCGAAAAGATGTACGAATTCCTCGACAGACTCTTCAACGTAGCGTTCCCACGTGTACGTGACTTCAGAGGAATCAACGGCAACTCTTTCGATGGTAGAGGTAACTACTCCACAGGTATCAAGGAACAGCTTATTTTCCCTGAAATCGAATATGATAAAATCGACAAGGTTCGCGGTATGGATATCAACATCATCACTACTGCAAACACAGACGAAGAAGCTAAGGCTCTTCTTGAGCTGATGGGCGCTCCGTTCGCTAAGTAATTTTTAGGAGGGTAATTGAAATGGCTAAAACATCGATGAAAGTTAAGCAGCAGAGAACTCCTAAGTTTAGCACAAGAGCTTACAACAGATGCAAAATCTGCGGCAGACCTCATGCATACATGAGAAAGTTCGGCATCTGCCGTATCTGCTTCAGAGAGCTTGCACACGACGGTCAGATTCCTGGCGTTAAGAAGGCAAGCTGGTAATCTTTACGAAATAGCGTAAAGACTGTTTTTAAGTAATATAAGGAGGTTAACCGTTATGCAAATTACAGATACAATTGCAGATATTCTCACAAGAATCCGTAATGCTAACTCTGCAAAGCACGACACAGTTGACGTTCCTGCTTCCAATATGAAGAAGGCTATCACACAGATTCTCGTAGACGAGGGTTACATCAAGAGCTATCAGATTATTGACGACGGCAAGCAGGGCATCATCAGAATCACACTGAAGTACGGCGAAAACAAGTCTCAGGTTATCACAGGTCTGAGAAGAGTTTCTAAGCCTGGTCTTCGTATTTATTCAAGCTGCGAGGATATGCCTAAGGTAATGAAGGGTCTCGGTATCGCTATCGTTTCCACTTCCAAGGGCGTTATGACTGACAAGAAGGCAAGAGAGCTTAATGTCGGCGGCGAAGTCCTTGCATTCGTATGGTAAGGAGGAACAAGTAAATGTCCAGAATTGGTAAGAAGCCTATTACTGTTCCTGCTGGCGTTGATGTAAAGATCGACGGCACTACCGTTACAGTAAAGGGACCTAAGGGTACACTCACAAACACATTCAATGCTGATATGATTATCAAGCTTGAAGGTACAGAGATCATTGTAGAGCGTCCATCTGAAAACAAGATGCACAAGTCTCTTCACGGTCTTACAAGAACACTTCTCAACAACATGGTTGAGGGCGTAACAAACGGTTACAAGAAGACTCTCGAAATCGAAGGTATCGGTTACCGTGCAGCTAAGCAGGGCAAGGATCTCGTTATGAACCTCGGTTACTCACATCAGGTAATCATTCCTGAAATCGACGGCATCACAATTGAAGTTCCAAACGCTACAACAATCGTTGTTAACGGTATTGACAAGCAGGTTGTTGGTCAGGTTGCTGCTGAAATCAGAGAGAAGAGACCACCTGAGCCATATAAGGGCAAGGGTATCCGCTATCAGGGCGAAAGAATCATCCGTAAGGAAGGTAAGGCTGGTAAGGGTAAGAAGTAATCCCCCGCCTGTTAAGAAAAATCCTATTATTAGAGAATGGGACAGTCGGATACAAAAATATATTTCATATATTTATATATTGCGACTACTATTCTCCGTTTGAAAAGGAGTTGAAATTATCATGGTAAAGCAGATTAACAGAAAAGCTGCAAGAGCTAAGAGACAGATCAGAGTTCGTTCCAAGATCAGCGGTACAGCTGAGTGCCCAAGACTCAACGTATTCCGTTCTTCCAAGAACATCTACGCTCAGCTCATCGATGACGTTGCAGGCGTAACACTTTGCGCTGCTTCTTCTATGGAAAAGGGCTTTGACGGCAACGGTGGCAACAAGGAAGGCGCTTTCAAGGTTGGCGAAATGATCGCTGCAAAGGCTGCTGAAAAGGGCATTAAGGACGTTGTATTTGACCGTGCAGGCTATCTCTACCACGGCAGAGTTGCTGAGCTTGCAGAGGGTGCAAGAAAGGGCGGCCTGAACTTCTAATCAGGCATTAACAAACAAGGAGGTAATGATTTTGGCAAACGCTAAGATAGATGCTTCTACACTTGAGCTCTCCGAGAAGGTTGTTGCTATTAACAGAGTATCCAAGACTGTTAAGGGCGGACGTATCTTCAAGTTTGCTGCTCTCGTTGTAGTAGGCGACGGCAACGGTACTGTTGGCTTTGGTATGGGTAAGTCCGGTGAAGTTCCAGACGCAATCCGCAAGGGTATCGAAGATGCTAAGAAGAATTTAATTAAGGTTTCCCTCAAGGGAACAACAATTCCACACGAAATTATCGGTGCTTTCGGCGCTGGCCGCGTTCTTATGAAGCCAGCTGCTCCCGGTACAGGTGTTATCGCAGGCGGTCCAGTTCGTGCTGTAATCGAAATGGCTGGTATCAAGGACATCAGAACAAAGTCCCTTCGTTCCAACAACGCTTGCAACGTAGTTAGAGCTACAATCAATGGTCTTGCACAGTGCAGAAGCGCTAAGGAAGTTGCTGAAGTAAGAGGCAAGTCCGTTAAGGAAATCTTAGGTTAAGGAGGACGACAGAAATGGCAAAGAAGATTAAGCTTGTAAGAAGCCTTAACAGCGTTAAGAAGCCTCAGGCTGCAACTGCTGCTTCCCTCGGACTCCGTAAGATCGGCGACGTAACAGTACAGCCTGATAACGATGCTACAATGGGTAAGATCAAGAAGATTTGTCACCTTGTAGAAGTTACCGAAGCATAATTACTGCAAGGAGGTGCGAAAGCTATGAAAATTCATGAATTATCCCCTGCTGCAGGTTCTAACAAAGACGTTAAGAGAATCGGCAGAGGTCACGGTTCCGGCTGGGGTAAAACAGCTGGTAAGGGTCACAAGGGTCAGAACGCTCGTTCCGGCGGCGGTGTAAGACCAGGTTTTGAAGGTGGCCAGATGCCTCTCGCAAGAAGAATTCCTAAGAGAGGTTTTAACAACATTTTCGCTGAAGACGTAACAGTAATCAACGTATCCGCACTTGCTAACTTCAAGGAAGGTACAGTTGTAGACAACGAAATTCTCAAGGCTGCAGGTCTTATCAAGAAGCTTGACGAAAAGGTTAAGATTCTCGGTAAGGGCGAGCTCAATGTAAATCTTACAGTAAAGGCTGCTGCTTTCTCCGCATCAGCTAAGGAGAAAATCGAGAAGGCAGGCGGGAAGGCTGAGGTGATGTAATGTGCTGAAGACCTTCGTTAATGCTTGGAAGGTTCCCGAGTTAAGGAATAAACTCCTTTACACATTACTCATTATCCTCATTTTCCGAATTGGCTGTCATGTTCCTGTTCCGTTCATCAACCCTGATGTAATCAGCGGAATGTTTGCTGAAGGAAACTTCCTCAGCTATATGAACACATTGTCAGGTGGTGCGCTTGCTGAAGCAACGCTGTTCTCACTTGCAATTCAGCCGTATATCAACGCTTCCATTATCGTACAGCTTCTCACATACGCTCTTCCTCCGCTGGAAAATCTCCAGAAGGAAGGCGAATCGGGAAGAAAGAAGCTCCAGAAGATTTCCAGCTTTGTTGCGCTGGCAATTGCACTGATTATGTCCTATGCGTATTACCTTACGCTGAGAAACAGCGGTGCGCTCCAGTACACAGGCGGCTTCAAGGGAGTATTTACAGCTACGGTTATCGTGCTGGCATTTACAGCGGGTGCAAGCCTTGTTGTATGGCTTGGAAACAGAATCAATGAAAGAGGTATCGGCAATGGTATTTCAATGATTCTTTTTGCAGGTATCGTTTCAAGAGGTCCTACTGCAATCCTGAATATGTTTGAAAACGCTTCTACAAACAAGATGATGTATATCGCAATTCCGTTTATACTTCTTATGTTTGTGCTTATGATCGGCTTTATCGTATTCATGAACGAGTCTGAAAGACGTATTCCAATCACATACGCTAAGCGTGTTGTTGGCAGAAAGCAGTACGGCGGTCAGAGCACACACATTCCGATCAAGGTTGCAATGAGCGGCGTTATGCCAATCATCTTCGCAATGGCTATTATGTCACTGCCTTCCACAATCGCTATGTTTAAGGCTCCGTCAGTAAATCCTGAAACATTTGGTGAAAAGTTCTATGCGGGCTTCATCAATTTCTTCAGCTATAACAGCCCATGGTATGCTGTTGTATACTTTATACTGATTATAGCATTCAACTATTTCTATGTTTCAATGCAGTACAATCCGATTGAGATTGCAAACAACCTCCGCCAGAGCAACGGCGGTATCCCGGGCATTCGTCCTGGTAAGCCTACAAGCGACTATATCCAGAGAATTCTCAACAAGATCACTCTCGTTGGTGCGTTCTTCCTCGGTGTAATTGCTATATTCCCTATCTTTACGAATATGGCGTTCCCACAGCTGGGCATCGCAATGGGCGGTACATCAATCCTTATCGTTGTAAGCGTTGTTCTTGAAACAGTAAGAACTCTGGAATCCCAGATGATGATGCGTCATCACAAGGGCTTCCTTGAATAAGATTAACCGTTAAATGAAACTTGATTGGAGGATATAAATATGAACCTGATTTTATTGGGCGCTCCGGGCGCAGGCAAGGGTACACAGGCTGAGGTTATCAGCGAAAAGCTTGGTATTCCACAGATTTCTACAGGTAACATTCTGCGTGAGGCTGTAAAGAACGGCACAGAGTGCGGTCTTAAGGCTAAGAGTTTCATGGAGAGCGGTGCTCTCGTTCCTGACGAAGTTGTAATCGGCATTCTCAAGGACAGAATTGCTGAGGACGACTGCAAGAACGGTTATATTCTGGACGGTTTCCCAAGAACTGTTCCACAGGCTGAGGCTCTCGAAGCAATGGGTATCAACATCGACAAGGTAATCTCTATTGAGGTTGCTGATGAAACTATCCAGGGCAGACTTTCAGGCAGAAGAGTTTGCGACAAGTGCGGTGCTTCCTACCACATCGAATTCAACCCTCCTAAGGTTGAGGGCAAGTGCGACAAGTGCGACGGAAATGCTGTACAGCGTAAGGACGACGCTCCTGAAACAGTTATCGAAAGACTCCGCACATATCACGAGCAGACTGCTCCTCTCGCTGCTTTCTATGATGAAAGAGGCAAGCTCGAAAGAGTACAGGGTCAGGACGAGGTTAAGGAAACTTCCGCTCTCGTTCTCAAAGCAGTAAATGCATAAGAAAAGCGTGATAAAATGATTAGTGTTAAATCCAAATCCGAACTGGAAAAGATGCGTAAAGCCGGTATCATTGCCGGTAACGCACTCCACTTCGGCGGCAGGTCAATCAAAGTCGGTATGACAACCTTTGAGCTTGACAAGATCATTCACGATTACATTGTCAAGAATGGTGCAAAGCCTTCCTTCTTGGGATACGGCGGCTTCCCCGCTTCAGCTTGCATCAGCATCAATAACCAGGTTATCCACGGTATTCCTTCCAAGAAGGTGAGAATCCAGGAGGGTGACATTGTCAGCATCGATGTGGGCGCTTATATTGACGGCTTCCACGGAGATACCGCTTATACCTTTGCCGTAGGTAAAATTTCAGAAGAGGCACAGCAGCTTCTCAAGGTTACTGAAGAAAGTCTGTACAAGGGAATTGAACAGGCAATCGTAGGCAATCGAATCGGTGACATCGGTCACGCGGTTCAGGAGCACTGTGAAGCTTATGGATACGGCGTTGTCAGAAAGTTTATCGGTCACGGTCTGGGCAGACAGCTCCATGAGTCACCTGAAGTTCCGAATTTCGGAAGAGAAGGTCACGGACCAAGACTGGTTGCAGGTATGACAATCGCTATCGAGCCGATGATTAATGCGGTAGGTGAGGATGTAAAAACCCTTCCCGACGGCTGGACTGTATTGACCAAGTCAGGCTCACTTTCTGCTCACTTCGAGCATTCAGTCGCAGTTACACCCGACGGGCCTGTAATTCTTACAAAGCCCACAATTTAAGGAGGGTATGCTGTGGAGGCAAAACCCGGAATGATTGTCAGGGCCATGGCAGGAAGAGAGGAAGGACGCTTTATGGCGGTTACTTCCGTAAAGGATGGCTTTGTTTATCTTGCTGACGGCAAGGAGCGAAAGCTCTCTGCTCCGAAGAAGAAGAACATAAAGCACGTTGCTTTCACCAAGGCTGAAATAAATATTGACAATCTGACAGACAAAGGACTGAGAAGTTTCCTTCGTGAATACAACGGAAATGAGTAAGTCCTGCCGAAATCGAAATATCCAAAGGAGGCATTCACTTGTCTAAGGAAGATGTTATTGAGATTGAGGGTACAGTCATAGAAGCTCTGCCTAATGCAATGTTCCAGGTTGAACTTGCAAACGGACACAAGATTCTCGCTCACGTTTCCGGTAAGCTCAGAATGAACTACATCAGAATAGTTCCGGGCGATAAGGTAACCGTTGAGATGTCACCATATGACCTCACAAAGGGCAGAATTACTTGGAGAGCGAAGTAATAAAGTTATTCAATCAGAAAGGCGGTAATTTTAATGAAAGTAAGACCTTCAGTTAAGCCTATCTGCGAAAAATGCAAGGTTATCAAAAGAAAAGGCAAGATCATGATTATCTGCGAAAACCCTAAGCACAAGCAGCGTCAGGGCTGATAAACAAAATTCGTATTCAAATCCAATATGGAGGTGTATTGTAAATGGCACGTATTGCAGGCGTTGACCTTCCTAAGAATAAGAGAGTCGAAATCGGCCTCACTTATATCTACGGCATTGGTCGTAAATCTGCTGAACTCATCCTCGCAAACACAGGTGTTAACCCTGATATCAGAGTTAAGGACCTCTCCGATGATGATGTAGCTAAGCTCCGTGATTACATTGACCACAACTTTGAAGTAGAGGGTGACCTCAGAAGACATGTTGCACTCAACATCAAGAGACTGGTTGAAATCGGTTGTTACAGAGGCGTTCGTCACAGAAAGGGCCTTCCGGTAAGAGGTCAGAGAACAAAGACAAACGCAAGAACTCGTAAGGGTCCTGTTAAGACAATCGCAAATAAGAAGAAGTAAGGAGGGAAATGAACAATGGCACAGGTTAAGGGTAAGAAGACCGTTGTTAGACGTCGTCGTGAACGTAAGAACATTGAAAATGGCGCTGTTCATATCCAGTCCACTTTCAACAACACAATCGTAACTATCACTGATATTCAGGGTAACGCAATTTCCTGGGCTTCCGCTGGCGGACTGGGTTTCCGCGGCAGCAAGAAGTCCACGCCCTTTGCCGCGCAGACCGCAGCTGAGACCGCTGCGAAGGCAGCAATGGAGCACGGTCTGAAGACTGTCGAGGGTTTTGTCAAGGGTCCCGGCAGCGGCCGTGAGGCGGCTATCCGCGC
>CALATN010000158.1 GCA_937891895.1 uncultured Clostridia bacterium | reverse complement strand
TATGTCTTATGCTCATATTCCGTATCGCTGAGGTCAAGCTTTCCGACAGGCTCAGCATCAATGATTTCCTGAGAAATTACAAACGAAAAGACCGAGCCCTTTCCGTATTCGCTTGTAACACGAAGCTCACTGTCAAACATTTTCAGCAGAGAAGATGCAATATTAAGACCAAGCCCCGTGCCCTGAATGCTTCTGTTTGCAGTTTCGTCCATTCGTGCAAAAGCCTCAAAAAGCTTTTCGATATCCTCCTCCTTGATACCGATGCCTGTGTCCTCAACACTGAAAGCAAGGTTTCCGTCGCCGAGGTAGTTTATTTCAAGTGTCACACTGCCTTCGTGAGTATATTTAACCGCATTGCTGAGCAGATTTGTAACAATCTGCTTCAGATGAATATCATCGCCCCGTAAACGGCGCGGAATTGTTTCATCAGCAATTATTACAAAGTCAAGTCCCTTATCCTCAGCCTTGAAGCGAATCATATTGTAGATGTCGCTTATAAGCTTTGCAGGCTTGTATTCCGCGTAATTCGGAGTAAGCTTTCCTGCTTCAATACGTGTGATATCGAGAATGTCATTGATTATACCAAGCAGTGAATCAGCGGCATTTTTGGTTTCAGTCGCATATTTCAGTATTTCCTCATCATTGCTTTCACGAAGAATCATCTCATTCATACCGATAACAGCGTTGATAGGTGTTCTTATTTCGTGGGACATATTTGCAAGAAAGCGTGATTTTATCTTTGTAGCATTACGCGCTTCATCACATTTAGCCTCGACAACCTTCAGCATATCATCAAGGCTTCGTTCCTGTTCAGCGTTTTTACGGTACTGGAATTTGATATGGATAACCATACTTACAACAACCCAGTTCATAACCAGAAGCACGATTGTACCAAAGGTATAAGCAAGCATAGTCTGCTTTGAACCTGTATAGTAACTGATAAAAGCCGCTGCTACAACGGCAATGATACAGCTTTGAATGAACTGGAATTTCGATACCTTTACATCAATGAACACAAATCCGAGGATTGTGCTGAAGCACATAGCGTAAATAAACGCCTGTGCCGAGTCAAAGGAAATAGAAATAAAACAGTTCAATACGGCAAAAGCCATCATCTGAAGTCTTCCATAGAGAGTGTATTTTCGTGTTCTTTTTGCTGCAATGGCAAAAGCTGTAGTTGTTCCCACAAAAAACACAATGAAGAAGATCAGCATAGAAAGTGAAAATCTGTCATTTGCAATACCCATAACGATAGCAGCAATTCCCATAAACACATAGAAAAATGAGTTGGTGGTGCTGCCCGTCTGAAATTGTGATCTCATTCTTCCGCCCCCTCACATACTTTAGTACCCTTAGGAACAACAAAATTAAGCCCCTTATATACAATTTCCGCTTCGCATACGGAAACACCACTTATAAGGTCACCGTCGTGGTTGATTGAAAAATCAGAACCGCTGCTGCGTTTTATAGTAATCCTGCTGCATTCACCGCACTGCATATTCTTCTTGATTTTATCAAATTTTTTGTTCTGAAGGTCAAGCAGTTCCGGAAGCAAGGTAAAAGCCTTCTTGTTTCCTACAAGACGGGAAATTGCCTTTCCGTCATTTACGCATGTCTTTTCGGCAAAGAACATATTTCCGCCGAAAACACAGCCGTTACCTATAAAAATTTCCGCAAATTTGCCATTCAGCTTTTCACCATCAAGAGTAATTTCGTACTCATGGGGATTGGAAACAAAAATTGAATAAAGCGTAGCAAGTGTATACGGCAAATCCTTGCTGATAAAACGGAAAATGCGGAAATCATTCATCTTTCCGAGGCAGTTGCTGTCCATACCTGTGGAAAGAGAATTGAGGGAAATTCCGTAATTCGTCTTGATGTAGTCAACTTTAATAACATCGCCATCGATAAGTTCCTCAATGTTATGGAATCGGGATTCATCCTTGCCGAAATTTTTCAGAAAGTCATTGGTAAGACCGCATGGAAAAAAAGCAACCTCCACATCTTCAAGATTGTCAAAGCCGTTAAGCATATTGCGCATAGTTCCCGAACCGCCGCAGCAATAAAAACGAAGCTTTTCCCCCTCGAAAATATGAAGGATTTTTCTTACAAGTTCAGTTTCATAGCCTTTGTAACGGGTGTTGAACACGAAATAGTCAAGATTTTTCACCTTGGCCAGCTTTGTGCGCAGGTCGTCAGCAAAGGTCTGGTGTCCCGCAAAGGGATTGATAATAAAAATGTGAGTCATGGTAAACCCTCCCTTTATTGGTTACGGAGCACCTTTTCAATGTGGTCAATCATAGTCTGCTTGTTGGGCGGTTTCAGCATATAACCGTCAGGATTAAGCATAATCAGCTTTGTTACGACCTCACGGGAAGCGCTGCTTGTCAGGAAAAGAACAGGAATATCAGCAGTTTCTTCATTATCACGGAGCATTTTAATAACATCCTCACCGTTCAGCTCAGGCATCTCATAGTCAAGCAGAATAACATCAGGTTTTTTCAGAGCAATTGACTCAAAAGCCTGTGTGCCTGAAGTAGCAATGGAAACGTTATATTTTGAATTGAGCATATCTTTTACTGTACGAAGAAGGATTACATTGTCATCGATTACCAGAACATTGGCAACGCTTGATGTATTTGCGTCAGCATTTTTCATTTTAATATCCCCCATAAATATAGTAAAGCCCTTGAGAGAATGTCCCAAAGGCGGAATAGCAAAGAAATAAGACGAAAAAGCGCCTTTAATTTAATATTGAATTAACATCTTGACTATTATATCATATATTTCTCATTATTTCAAGAGCAATATATAAAAACCGACAATATTTGGACAAATTGACAATAGTTTGTCAATAAAATATCTGCCGCATCCGAAGATACGGCAGATAAAATCATGTTTCGTCCATAAATCCGTGATACTGACCGTCATCAAGAGCAGACTTGTCAATAAGCCCGTCCGTGTTGATTTCAGCAGTAAAATCAGCAAGAGTACATTCCGCAACAGGCGCAGGACCCTCACGAAGACCCACAACATCGGGAGTTTCAATCTGTGCAAGTTCCTTCGGAGTTTTCTTTCTGCCCATATCCTTGAAGAAATCATCAGGGTCAGCAAATGCAGGCTGATTTGCAGCAGCCTTTCTTGCAGCAGCGGCTTCCTTTGCAGCAACCTCCTCATCAGTAGGTCTGTCTTCCATATAGCCGTGGTACTGACCATCATCAAGAGCCGCCTTGTCGATAAGTCCGTCAGTGTTTATCTCATTTGTATAATCAGCAAGAGTACATTCAGGTACAGGAGCAGGTCCCTCACGAAGGCCCGTAACCTCGGGTGTTTCGATTGACTTTACTTCCTTTTCCTCAACAACCTTGGGCTTTCTGCCCATATCCTTGAAAAAGTCATCAGCGTCAACAAAGGGTTTCGGAGAGGAAACAGCTGCAGGGGAAGGTGCAGGAGCAGTACTTTGGGGTTTGTTCCAGAAAGCCATAGTTAAAAATCCTTTCATTTATTTATACGTTTAAGTAATTATAGCATTATTTGCCCTGATTGTCAACCTGACTTTATCTGATAAAGTTTGTGGGCTCACCGACTTCAAGCTTGGGCAGACCGTATTCCGCCTTGCCCAAAGCAATACTCTTCATCAGGAAGGACATATTTCTTGCAAGGGTGCGCATTGTGCGAAGACCTTCAATATCCTGCAGGGAGTCATTAGTGCCGCCGTTGCCGTGAATACTGTTCCAGTAACGGCTCGAAGCAACAGGCATACCGCTTATGGTGAAGAACTTGTTCAGTTCATCAAATGTCGAGGACAAGCCTCCGCGTCTTGCCGCAACAACACTTGCACCGACCTTCATCGTCTTGTCAAAGTGTGAGCTGTAGAAAAGCCTGTGAAGAAGCGCAACAAGAGTCGCATTTGCCGAAGCATAATAAACAGGACTGCCAACTACAAGCCCGTCACACTCTTCAAATTTTTTTGCAGCCTCATTTACAACATCATCAAACACGCATTTCCCGTTTTTATAGCAATATCCGCAAGCCGAACAGCCGCGTATATCCATATTGCCAACGTGGAGAATTTCCGTTTCAATTCCGTTTTCGGCAAAAATCTTCTCCATCTCGTGCAGTGCGGTGTAAGTGTTACCATTGGGGTGTGGACTTCCGTTAAGCATAAGTACCTTCATAAGCGTGACTCCTTACAATGTTTTAAATTAGTATAGCATATAAAAACGTGCCAATCAACAGATAAATATTAACACTTAATTGTAGACTTATTCTCCAATATATGTTACAATAGTTTTGACAACGGATAACGGCTATCCATAAAAATGAAAGGAATGGTAAAAATGAAAGTATTGTTAATCGGCGGCACAGGTACAATCAGCAGCGCTATAACCCGACTCCTTGTAAAAAAGGGTCACGAGGTCTATATCCTCAACCGCGGTACACGCAACGACACTCTCCCCGAGGGCGTAAAAACAATCTGTGCGGACATCAACAACGAAGCGGAAGCCGCAGAAAAACTTGCAGGTATGACCTTTGACGCTGTCTGCGACTTTATCGGATTTGTCCCTGCACAGCTTGAACGTGACTACCGCCTGTTCAATGGCAAAACCAAGCAGTTCCTCTATATCAGCTCTGCCTCTGCTTATCACAAGCCCGTGCGCCACCACAGAATTACCGAGGGAACAACTCTCGCAAATCCTTACTGGGAATACTCTCGCAACAAGATTGCCTGCGAAGAGTACCTTATGAAAATGTACCGTGAAAACGGCTTCCCCGTAACAATTATACGCCCAAGCCATACCTACGACGAAAGAAGCGTTCCTCTCGGAGTGCACGGCAACAAGGGTTGCTGGCAGGTGCTGAAAAGAATGATTGACGGCAAGCCTGTTATCATTCACGGCGACGGAACAACCCTCTGGACAATTACTTTCAACGAGGATTTCGCAGTTGCTTTCGTTGGTCTTATCGGCAACCCACACGCAATCGGTGAAGCGTTCCACATCACAAGCGACGAAAGCGTGACGTGGAATCAGATTTATAAGGCAATCGCAGACAGCCTTGGTGTTGAACTGAAGCCTTATTATGTTTCCTCTCAGATGCTCCACGAACTCAGCAACTACGATTTTCAGGGCGGACTTATCGGCGACAAGGCAAATACCGTTGTTTTCGACAACTCCAAGGTAAAAGCCGCTGTACCCGAGTTCAACGCAACAATCCGTGCCGAGGAGGGCATAAAGATTGCCGTTGAATATATGCTTGCACATAAGGAACTGCAAGTAGAGGATGAGGAGTTCGATAACTGGTGCGATAAGGTTATCGACGCAATGGAGAACCTGAAAAAGAATTTTTAACTTGTCTGCACGCTGATTTCGTGGTATAATATCTTCATTGAACAGGAAAAGAGGTATACTATGAAATTTGTAATTCAGCGTGTTACAAACGCTTCTGTAAAGGTAGACGGCGAAATCGTCGGCAAAATCGGCAAGGGATTTATGGTGCTCATCGGCGTGTCACAAACCGATACAACAGCCGAAGCCGACAGACTTATCAAGAAAATGCTTGGTCTGCGTATTTTTGACGACGAGAACGGCAAAACAAACCTTGCCCTCGCTGACGTCGGGGGAGAGCTTCTGCTGATTTCCCAGTTCACCCTCTACGCCGACTGCAAGAAGGGCAACCGTCCGTCTTTTATCAATGCAGGCAAACCCGATATGGCTAACGAGCTGTATGAATACATCATCGCCGAGTGTGCAAAGCAGTTCCATACCGAAAAGGGCATTTTCGGCGCAGATATGAAGGTTGAACTGCTTAATGACGGGCCTTTTACCATTATTCTTGATAGTGATGTAATTTAAGCAAAACAAAAAGTCACAGTACGAAAATGTACTGTGACTTATTTTATTTCTTCCAAGTAACAGGTGAGAATAAAAGCAGAACAGGGAACAGTTCAAGTCGTCCCGCAAGCATATCGAAAATCAGCATTGTTTTCGATACAGGGGAGAAGCCTGCGAAATTCCCCATAGGACCAACCATATTAAGTCCCGGTCCAACGTTGTTCAGGCAGGTTGCAACGGAAGTGAAATTCGTTGTGAAATCGTGATTGTCAAAGGAAATGACAAGTAGAGAAAGAACGAAAATCATTACCAGACAAACCATATAAACATTTACCGAACGTACAACCTCGTGCTCAACAGGACGCTTGTCAATGACAATTTTCTTGACCTGCTTCGGGTGAATAAGGTTCTGCAATTCCTTGCCCATGCTCTTGAAAAGAATGATAATTCTTGAAATCTTGATACCGCCGCAGGTGCTTCCCGCGCAGCCGCCGACAAAAGTAAGGATTACAACAAGACTTCGTGAAAGCTCAGGCCAGAGGTTAAAGTCGGTTGTTGCAAAGCCTGTTGTGGACATAACCGACGCAACTGTGAAGGCGGAATGTCTTGCGGCTTCACCGAAGCTTCCGTACATATCGGAAATATTTACCGCAATAATTATCGCCGCAGTAATTGCAATTGCGAAAAACAGTCTTATTTCGCTGTTGAAAGCATCCTTGAAGTTGCCCTTCATAATCAGATAGTAGCTGCTGAAATTTGTGGCAAACAGCATCATAAACACTGTAACAATTATCTGTACCGCAGGTGAAAACCCGCCAAGGCTTGTGTTCTTTACGCCAAAACCGCCTGTGCCTGCTGTTGCAAAGGAAGTGTTCAGCGCATCAAAAACGCTCATATCCGCGAAAAGCAGTATCACAAATTCAGCAAGTGTCAGCACAAAATAAATCGAGTAAAGTAACATTGCGGTGGTACGTACTCTCGGAACAAGCTTGTTTACCGACGGCCCCGGGCTTTCCGCCTTCATCAGGTGCATATTCTGTCCGCCGCTGAGCTGCATGAATGCCATAATGAAAACCAGCACACCCATACCGCCGATCCAATGGATGAAGCTTCGCCACATCAGCACGCATTTCGGCAGGCTTTCGACTTCCGTGAGAATCGAAGCACCCGTTGTTGTGTAACCTGAAACCGTTTCAAAAAGTGCATCAATAAAGTGGGGGATTGCTCTCGAAAACATAAACGGCATACAGCCCGAAAGACTGAGTGCAATCCAGCTGAGCGAAACAATTACAAATCCATCTCTTGCGTGCAGCTCTGTTTTTGCAGGCTTCTTCAGTACGCATAAGCCGCCGATTCCTGCACTGATTCCCGCCGAAAGCAGAAATGCAAGCCCCGCTTTTTCTGTATAACACAGCGCCGTAATCATTGGTACAATCATAAACAGCGCCGAGAAAATCAATATCCAGCCGAGGATATATCTAATCATTCTGTAATTCATCTTAAACTCCGTTACATAAGAATATCATCAATATCGTGAAGTGCCGCAACTCTTGAAACAATTACAACTGAGTCACCCTTCTGAATTTTGTCGCTGCCTCGCGGAATAATAACAGTTCTTCCGCGGAAAATTGCCGCAATAAGCATATCCTTTTTCAGTTTCAGTTCAGCAAGCGGTTTGTCGGTAATTCCCGAGTTTTCCTTGATGAAGAATTCAGCAGCCTCAATCTTGCCTTTGATTACACTGTACAGCGTTTCAACGTTACTTCCGATAGTTTTTTTCATAGCACGGACATATCGTAAAATCATATCTGATGTAATATTCTTAGGGTAAATAATCGTGTCAAGGTCAAGATGCTTTACAACGTCGTCAAAGTCGATACGATTGATTTTTGTAACAAGCTTGCCCTTGTTCACACTCTTTGCAAAAAGGGAAAGAAGAATATTTTCCTCGTCCATATTTGTCAGTGCAACAAAAGCTCCCGCATTTTCAATGCCTTCTTCAATAAGAGTTTCCTGCTCAACGGCATCACCATTGATGACAATAACCTCAGGCCACAGTGAGCAAAGCTCCTCGCAACGCTTTCTGTCCTTTTCGATAATCTTTGCAGGTATACCCGCACGGTGCAGTCTTTCGCACAGATAATAGGTAATTTCACCGCCGCCAACAATCATAGCGTCCTTTACAGAGTTGATTTTATACTTGATTTTGCGGAAGAAATCATTTGCATTTCTCGGAGAAGCAATAATTGAAATAATGTCCTTGCCCTCAAAAACAAAATCACCCTTTGCAATAAACGCATCATCGTCACGTTCAACTGTACATACAAGTATGTCGCAATGGAATTTTGAAGCCATATCTTTTACCGCACAGCCAACAAGAGGACTTTCCTCAGGAAGTCTGAATTTAAGCAGTTCAACCCTGCCCTTTGCAAATGTATCAATCTTGATAGCCGACGGGAAACGGAGTACGCGGTCAATTTCCGCAGCTGCAGCCGCCTCGGGGTTGATAACCATAGCAAGACCAAGTTCTTCCTTCAGATAGGGAGCTTCAGAGCTGTATTCAGGACTTCTTACACGGGCGATAGTCTGACAGTTACCTGCTTTTTTTGCAATCAAACAGCAAAGCAGATTGAGCTCGTCTGAGCCTGTTACCGCAATAAGAAGGTCAGCACCCTTGATACCGGCCTCTTGTTGTTTAAGATGAGTAGCACCGTTGCCCACAACGCCCATAACATCAAAACGGCTTGATACGTCATTTACAATTGACCCGTCAAGGTCAATGACGGTAATGTTGTTATCTTCCTCGTTAAGCTGCTGAGCAAGGGTCTGACCGACCTTGCCGCAGCCTACAATAATAATATTCATAAAAAATAAACCTCTGTTAAGCAATTATTGTTATAATAGAATTATACTCTAAACAGAATTAAAGTCAATACTTTTCATACATTTTTAACCATTGCTTTAACTGCAGACTGTTGAAAAATATGGATTTAATTGTTATAATAATATATAATGTTTTTGGGGGAGTAATTTTGTATGAAGAATAATTTTTCTGTTTTCTATGAACATATATCTGAAGCTGCCGAGCAAAACAATTCAACCGTGGCAAAAATGCTGGAATACGCAGTAAATTGCGGCATAGACGGTCTTGAATGTGACCTGTGGCGGCTTGATGACAAGGCAAATGTCAGAACGCTTTTTGACAACAGCGGAGTAAGGGTTTCTTCAATATACAATTTCTTCGATTTCCCACACGAGGACAAGAATACCTGTGAAATAAAGTATCGCAAACTGCTTGAAACCGCCGCTTATTTCGGTACGGACAAGGTGCTGTGTGTGCCTGGATTTGTCAATGCAGGCGAGCAGATGAGCGAGTGCAGGAAGATTGTTGCTGAACGTCTTAACGAAATGTGCATCGCCGCAAAGGAATACGGCGTAACAGTGACCCTCGAGGACTTTGATGATGAAAAGTTGCCCTGCTGTACAACCGAGGGACTTCTCTATTTTATGCGGAATGTCAATGATTTGCGTTATACATTTGATACGGGAAATTTCCGCTACTGCCTTGAAAGTGCAGATGAAGCGTACAGCGTGCTGAAGGACTATGTTGTTCACGTCCATCTCAAGGACAGAAGCTATGACATAGCAAATTCTGATACGAACAACACAAACGGCAAGGCGGATTTGTCAGGTGCAGTAATGTACCCGTCAATTGTGTGCGAGGGTGTAATCGGAATTGATAAGCTTATCGGAAAGCTCGTGGCAGACGGCTACAACGGCAGATTTGCAATTGAGCATTTCGGTGCCGTAAATCAGGCTGAATATATGAAAAAATCCGCTGAAAATATCAGAAAGGTGCTGGCAAAGTGATAAGAGTAACCGTATGGAATGAATATCTCCACGAAGTAAATCAACCCGAGGTTGCCGCAATCTATCCCGATGGCATCCACGGCTGTATAAAAGCATTTCTTGAAGCAAACTCCGAAATTACCGTTAAAACAGCAACTCTTGCTATGGAAAATCACGGTCTTACCGAGGAAATCTTGAATGAAACCGATGTGCTGATATGGTGGGGGCATATGGCTCACGACGAGGTAAGCGACGAAACCGCACAGCTTGTTCAGAAGCACGTCCTTGCAGGAATGGGTCTTATCGCGCTTCATTCCGCACATCACAGCAAGCCTATGAAGCTTCTTATTGGAACAACCCTCAATCTCAAATGGCGTCACGATGACCGCGAGCGTGTATGGTGCATCAATCCGTCACACCCCATCGCGAAGGGTATACCCGAGCAGTTTGTGCTCGAAAAAGAGGAGATGTACGGCGAGCCGTTTGATATCCCCGAGCCCGATGAAATCGTGTTTATGGGCTGGTTCGCAGGGGGAGAGGTGTTCCGCAGCGGAGTAACCTTCCGCCGTGGCAAGGGCAGGATTTTCTATTTCCAGCCCGGGCACGAGGAGTACCCCATCTACCACGATAAAAACGTGCAGAGGATAATCGAAAACGCTGTATTCTGGGCTTGCGGAAACAGCGTACGAGAAGAATTTACCTGCGAAAATCCTGAACCGCTTGAACAATAAATGTCAACGGAGGTATCATTATGATTAACCTTTCCAACCTTAACCAGTACCGCGAAAGCGAATTTATAGAAGCAAAGAAGGCTCTCGGCGGCATTCCCGAAAGCTTGTGGGAAACCTATTCTGCCTTTGCAAATTCCTGCGGCGGAGTAATTCTTCTCGGCGTCCGTGAAGACCCCGACCGTACTCTCCACGCTGTAAATCTCCCTGCGCCGAAAGCAATGGTCCGTGATTTGTGGGAGGACTTCAACAATCCCGATATTGTCAGCGTGAACATCCTCACCGAAGAGGACATCACAATCGAAGACCTTGACGGAAAGCATATTATCGTTGTTAATGTGCCGCCTGCTGAAAGAAAGGATAAGCCTGTCTATATAGGCAAAGACATTTTCAAGGGCACATATCATCGCATAGGCGACGGCGATTTTCGTTGCAGCGAGGAAGAAATCCGTGAAATGCTGAAACAGCAGGAGGAATGCCGATGAAAGTTCTTGTAGTATATTGTCATCCAAGCTGTAACAGCTTTACATATCAGGTGAAGGAAGCCTTTCTGAAAGGGCTTTCCGATGCGGGTCACGAATATACAGTTTCTGATTTGTACGGAATGAATTTCAACCCCGTTTTTTCCGAAGCAGAGTACCTGCGTGAAGCCTTTTACGACCTTTCCGCACCAATCCCAGAGGATGTCATCGCTGAACAGGACAAGATAAACAATTCCGACGCAATTGCATTTATCTATCCAGACTTCTGGACGGACGCACCCGCCCTGCTTGCCGGCTGGTTTCAGCGTGTTTGGACTTACGGCTATGCCTACGGCGATAACCGCACTATGAAAACACTTGACAAGGCAATTTTCCTTGTAACAATGGGCGGATGTCTTAAGGACAAGCACCGCATTGAGCAGGTTGAAGCAATGAAAACAGTTATGCTTGGCGACAGAATAAGCGACCGTGCGAAAGAAACTGAGTTCGTGGTTTTTGATGAAATGACACGCGGTTATGGTAACGACGGCAAGCGTGACAGTAACACAGAAAAGTTTGTTAAGGAGGCTTATGAATATGGATATAATTTCTGAAATCAATGACGATTTTGAGCTTTATAACAAGGCTTATGATATAATCAAGGAAGCCGTTGACAACGGCGATACAGCAGGCGTGAATATGCTTGTAATCAAGGACGGTTACGAAAAATGCTACTGCGAATACGGTATGCGTGATATCGAAAACAGCCTGCCTATCGAGCGTGACACAATTTTCAGGCTCTATTCCCAGACAAAGCCTGTAACAGCCGCAGCTGTAATGCTTCTCGTGTCAAGGGGCAAGGTGGATTTGGCAGCAGATATTGCAGACTATCTCCCCGAATTTTCAGAGCAATATGTCAACACTGACGGCAACCGCAAGCCCGTATCACGCAGAATAACCGTCCGTGACCTGATGAATATGACCTCGGGACTTGCTTATCCCGATGACCGTTTTATCGGCGGCAAGCAGTCTGGCGAAATGTTCTGGAAAATGGAACAGCGCCTTTATACCGATAACCTCGCAACAACTTCCGAGTTTGCACAAATGGCTTCAAAGCTTGATTTGTGCTTCGAGCCTGGCTCACAGTTCCTCTACGGAATTTCAGCCGATGTTCTCGGCGCACTCGTTGAAAGAGTAAGCGGAGTAACCTTCGGCGAATTCCTGCGTACAGAATTTTTTGAGCCGCTGGAAATGTTTGATACTGATTTCTATGTTCCCGAAGAAAAACAGCACCGTCTTTCAAAGGTGTACGACTATGGCGAAAAGGGACTTCAGGAGTGCGTAACTAACCACCTCAGCCTGCGCTATATGAGAGATATTCCTGCTGCATTCGAGTCAGGCGGAGCAGGTCTTTGCTCAACTCTGGACGATTACTCTCATTTTGCAACAATGCTTCTTAACGGAGGTGTGTACAACGGTACACGTATCCTTCCCGAAGCCGCAGTAAAGCAGCTTACCACAGCCTGCTTCCCGCCCGAACTAAAGTCACAGCTCAATGCTGGCTGGGACTGGCTCAGCGGTTATTCCTACGGCAACCTTATGCGAATATGCACTGACGAAACGCAGACTTCCGTGTTCTCTGCAAAAGGGGAGTACGGTTGGGACGGCTGGCTTGGTACATTCTTCTCCAACGAGCCGCAGCACGGCATAACCCTGCTTGTAGGCTTGCAGCAGGTAGGTATCGGCAGAGCTGGTACGCTTATCAGAAAGCTGAAAAATCTCACAATAAGCGAGCTTGTGTAAAAACAGCCGTCTCGGTATGTCACCGAGGCGGCTTTGTGTTTTATTTGAAAATAATTTGTGCAGTAAATTTTCCTCCCGAAGCAGCAGCTTCAAGCCTGAACTTGTGAAGCAATGCAATGTTCTTCACAATTGCAAGTCCCATTCCGCTGCCCTTGCGGTCGCTTCGGCTTGCATCTGCCTTGCCGAAAGCCTTGCAGAAATCCTCCGTCTTGCCCGTAAGCTTTTCATCACAGCTGTTGCAAATGACAAGCTGCTTTTCGTTTGCAGTAATTTCAACATTTCCGCCGTCAGAAGTGTACTTCACAGCATTTGTAATCAGATTTTCAATCGCCCTCGAAATAAGTTCACGGTCAGCTTTTATATTGCATTTTCCGCTTGCCGATACGGAAATGCCCCTGTCCTTGAAATCTGCCTTGTATTTTGCAATAAGCTCATTTGCAAGAACAACCATATCAACCTCAGTTTTGTTCAGCTTTGTGTCCTGTTCTTCAATTTTAGCAAGCTCCAGCGTGCCCGTGATAATCTCATTCATATACCGCACATTTTCAATAACAGCATCAGCATAGTAATCACGCTTTTCCGAGTGAACGTTGCTTTTCAGATTTTCCGAGTAGCCCATAATCGCTGTAAGCGGGGTCTTTAAATCGTGAGCAAGGGCAGAGGTCATATTGCGTCGGTATTCATCAATTTCGTATTGGGTACGGTATTTGTTATATGCGATTAATGAAAGAATTATTGAAAGTGCAATTCCTATAAACAGACCTACTGCCCAGATAATCTGTACCGCATAGCCGCTTGTTTTGGAAAAATCAAATGAATACAGACAATGGAATTGGTACTCGCCATAATTGGATGAAAACCAATATTCGTTGCCAAGGACTCTGTTGTTTGTGTCATATGTTGGAACAACATTTTTAAAATGAGCGTCGAGGCTTTCCTTTGAAAAACCAAATGAAAGCATATCATCCTTTAGAATTGTCAATAAATAATTGGTTTCAGATACATCTTCTGAGCAGCTGGGAACAGAAACGGAAACAATTTCATTTGTGTTTGCATCTGTAATTGCAAATACCATATTGAAATCTTCTGCATTTGTCCATGTGCCTTCGTAATTTGAACACAAGTCTGTGCAGTAATAAAATGCATCAGAACTATTCTGAAAATAATTTTCAAACTCAATCAAATGCAACCTATAGTCGTAAAAAATACCATCAACATCACTTTGAATACGCCTGTCAACAGCATAACTGCAAAATGCCGAAGAAAGCGCACAAATAACAATAACCACCGCCATTACAGGCACAATACGTCTGATAAGAAACCTTGAAAATTTAAGCTTTTTCATACTAACCCTTCCCGAGCATTACTCCGTCAGCTTGTAGCCCTGTGAGATAACGGTCTTAATCTGACTGCTTGCCTCACCGAGAGCCCTGCGAAGCTTTTTGATGTGATTGTCAACAACCCTGTCGCTGCCGAAAAAATCATAACCCCATATACGGTCAAGCAGCGTGTCACGGTCTGCAACACAATTCTTATGCTCAATCAAATATTTCAGAAGTGCAAATTCTTTAGGTGCAAGCTCAACTGTATTTCCATCAACAGTCGCCTCAAAAGTCACAAGGTTGATGCTTATTCTTCCGCAGATGATTTCCTTGCTGATAATCATTCCCTTTGCACGCTTCAGCAACGCGTTAACCTTAGCGTACAGCTCAGCAGGGGAGAACGGCTTTATCATATAATCGTCACAGCCGAGCTCATACCCGTGAAGCAGGTCAGCCTCCGTTGCCTTTGCCGTGAGAAACAGCACAGGAACAATACTTTTCCTGCGGATTTCCCTGCAAATAGTAAACCCGTCAACGTGGGGAAGCATAATATCAAGCATAACAAGGTCAAACTCCTCATACTGTATAAGCTCCATACCTTCTTCACCGTCAGCCGCCGTAACAAGCGTGATTTCACCGCCGCTTCTGTCGGAAAAATAATCCTCAATAACCTCTCTTATTTGCTTGTCGTCCTCAACAAGCAGAATACGATATGACATTTTAAACCCCTCTTTTGCTTCTGATGTATGTATCTTAACACAGCTATGTGTCCTTTGTATGTCCTTATTGAATATTTTAGAATATGTTCTTTAACTTGTCAATAAGCCTATTTGACATAATTCTTCCACCGTGCTATAATTTTAAAGAAATACAGCCGAAGGAGGGGTAGCTATGAGCCGAATACTTATCGTCGAGGACGACCACGAAATCAATAAGCTTCTTGCAGATTTCCTGCAAAAGAACGGATACGAAACCGAATCTGCCGAGGACGGCGGAAAAGCGTCCCTGCTTCTGCGCAAACAGGATTTCGACCTCGTGCTTATGGACCTGATGCTGCCATATAAAAGCGGTGAGCACCTGATTAAGGAATTTCGTGAGTATTCACAGATACCCGTAATCGTCCTTTCCGCAAAATCAATGATGGAAACACGCCTTGAGGTGCTGCGCTTAGGTGCTGATGACTATATCCTCAAGCCCTTTGACCTGAACGAGGTGCAGGTGCGTATTGAAGTCGTGCTCCGAAGAAGCGGAGCGGGTACTTCCTCATCAGGGACAACTATTTCCTGCGGCGGGTTGTGCCTGAATACAGACGAAAATTCCGTTACATATCAAGGTAAACATATAGCTCTTACCGCCAAGGAGCTTATGCTGCTGAAGCTTTTTATGGAGTATCCGCAGAAGGTTTACACCAAAGCGAACCTCTACGAGTCCGTGTGGAATGATACCTATTATTATGAGGATAACACTATAAATGTTCACGTCAGCAACCTCCGCAGCAAGCTGAAAAAAGCCACAGGAAACGACTATATCGAAACCGTGTGGGGCATCGGCTACCGACTGAAAGGGGAGTAATATGGTAATTGCAATAATAATCAGCATAGTTCTTGCAATATCCTTGATATTCCTTGCTGTTCAGCTGTTATCCTTGAAGTCGGAGATGCGTAAGCTTAAAACGGAGCTTGAATTGACCCGTAACAAGAGCTATAACCGTCAGCTGACCGTGTCACTTATAGATAAGGATTTTTCCGCACTTGCCACAGAAATGAACAAGAACCTCGATTATCAGAAGCGTCTGAAGCTGGAATCAGAACGTGCGGAAAGAAATCTGAAACAGTCTGTTTCAGATATTGCACATGATTTGCGTACTCCGCTTACGGTTATCAAGGGCAACCTGCAAATGCTGGAACAGGAGGAAAAGCTATCAGAAAGAGGGATGGAGTATCTGCGTATATGCAGTGAAAAATCCGAATCAATGAAGCAGATGGCTGATGAGTTTTTCGAGCTGTCGGTGCTTGAAAGTGACAGCAGCGAGGTTACGCTGTCAAAGGTAAATATCACCAACCTGCTTATGCAATTCATAGCCGACAACGAAGCGGTGATCCGAAGCTGTCACCTTGATCCCAACGTGATTTTCCCTGAAAAGACTGTCTTTGCAAGGGCTGACGAACAGCTTATGATGCGTATGTTCAGCAATCTGCTTAACAATATTGTCAAGTATGCCGAAAGCGAATTTACAATCGCGCTTGAAACAGACGGAAGCAAATGCAGAATAACCTTTTCCAACCCGGTAAACAGCGAACATATTGATGTTGAGCATCTTTTTGACCGTACCTACCGTGCAGATAAATCCCGACACGGAACAAGTGCAGGACTTGGTCTGTACATCGTGAAGCTTCTTGCTGAAAAGCAAGATGCAGAGGTCAGTGCAGAGTTAAAAGACAATGTGCTGAAAATAAGCATCTCATTAAATATTTCCTAATAGTTTCGTAGGGGCGGATATTATCCGCCCGCTTTTGTTTATAAATGCAAATATGAACTTTTTGTAAACATTAAGAAATTTAAGAAATTCTTTAAGAATTGATTTTACAATAAAAATACAATCACAAAAACCGTAAAGAAAGGGCTGTAAATATGAGCGAGATAATTATCGATGCAAAAAATCTTGATAAGCAGTATATGAAGCAGAAAGCCGTTGACGGTGCAAGCTTCCAGATTAAAGAGGGAATGATTTGCGGTCTTATCGGACCGAATGGAGCAGGTAAAACTACTATTATGAAAATGCTGGGCGGACTTGCACTTCCCACAGGCGGAAGCCTTGAAATCTATGGTGCAAGCGACGAAAAAGGACTTGCCCATGCAAGAAGCCGTATGAGCTTTATGATTGAAACACCTTACGCAAAGGAAAAGCTTTCCGCAAGGGAAAACCTCGAAAAACAGCGTTTGCAGAAGGGTATCCCCGATAAAAAACGTATAGATGAAGTGCTTGAAATTGTAGGTCTTTCCGATGTCGGAAAGAAACCTGTAAAGAACTTTTCTCTCGGTATGCGACAGCGCCTTGGTATTGCAAATGCGCTTATGACAAAGCCTGAAATCATGGTGCTTGACGAGCCTGTAAACGGACTTGACCCAGAGGGTATTGTTGAAATTCGTGAGCTGCTGCTGAAGCTTAACCGTGAGGAGCATATCACTATCCTTATTTCCTCTCACATTTTAAGCGAGCTTTCCCTTCTCTGTACCGATTACCTTTTCATCAACAAGGGTAAGCTTCTGCAGGCTGTTTCCGCTGACGAGCTGAAAAAGCTCTGCCGTGAGTATTACCGCATCAGCACCGACAATAACTCCCTTGCCGCAGCAATTCTTGAAAATAAGCTTGGGATTACCCAGTTTGACGTTGACAAAGACGGCAGTATCCGACTTTACGAACAGCTTGACAATATGTACACTGTGTCGAAAACACTCTTTGAAAACGGAGTTGTGCCAGTGGTGCTCCATATCAACGAAGCTAACCTTGAGCAGTATTATATGAACATGGTTGGAGAAAACGGAGAGGAATGATTAAAATGCGTAATATTATAAAAGCTCTGAATTATCAGACAAGAACTGATAATGTTACATATTATTCCATATTGCTGGGAATTTTTTTGACAATTTTCGGTATGTTGGATTTTGATGTGACCGGAAGTGAGTATGTGGCTTTTGAGGGGGAAAGTATTTCATTACTGCCTGTATTTTTAATCCTTATGCTTGGCGTAAGAATACTCGGCTGGGACTATGCCGACAAGACAATGAATTATGAAATCCTTTCTGGACATCACCGCCGTGAGGTCTATTTCGCAAGAGTAATCGTGGCACATATCTGGTGTATTGCATTCTGCGTGGGATTTATACTTCTTCCCGTGCTTTTTTTTACACTCATCAACGGCTGGGGCACAACAATGGATTTCGGCGGAATGGCACTTCGTTTTGCACTGGCAATTTTTCCGATGATAAGAATTGTGTGTCAGTATGTATTGCTTGTCTTCCTCGTAAAAAGTGCCTATGTAGCTTGGGCTGCAGGATATTTGTTATCGATGTTTTCAATGATTATACCAATGCTTTTTGAAGAATTGATGCAAATCAAATTCACATATCAGTTTGCCAATACAAACCTTACGAAGCTTTTCACATTCAATCAGAGTATAGGCTATGTAAACGGCGAGGACGTAACAATCTGCCACACAGAGCTTGAACCGTCTGTGATAATCGGAACAATCGGCGTGTCGGTTGCAGTAAGTGTAATCTGTATTGTTCTCGGTTACATTATATTCAAAAAAAGCGACGTAAACTGATAAAGTTCGGAGGTAAACTAACTATGAAAAATATCATCAAATCACAGCTTTATCAGTTACGCAAGGAACGTATGGTATGGCTTGTTTACATAGGCTTGCTTCTTATGCCGATTGCAAATATTTTTCTTCAGGGTGAACTGACCTTGGAGGGAGATTACCCCACACAGGCTTTTCTTGCCGAAAACGGATTTTTTTATGTGTTCATCTCACTGATGTTCCTTTTCACCCTTGCAGGCTTTGCAGGTTGCGGTGACTTCCTGGACAAAACCGTAAACTACGAACTTATGACAGGTCACAAGCGTATCGAGGTTTATCTCGGCAGAGTTATTCCGTGCCTTGTCGTCGGAGTAATCGGCTTTGCAGTAATGACAGCCCTGCCGCTTATCGTCAACACGGCTATGCACGGCTGGGGAACAAAGCTTGACGTTGGCGAAATGGTGCTTCGTTATTGCCTTCTTGTTTTCCCCATTATAAGAATACTATGTACAGCGCTTTTCTTTGTGTTCGTGATAAAAAATCCTTACATAGTAATGGCACTGGGGTACTTTGTGTTTATGCTTGGAGGAACAAGTGCAAGCCTGTTCAAGCTTGGAATGTCACCAATTCTCGGCATTACCAATATAAATATGCTCTGCATTTTCGACAGCTGGTACACCTACGGTCTGGACGGAAAAATGAACTACATCTATGAAGCTTCCCTCTCTGCAGGAGAAATCGCAAGCACAATCATTGTATCGCTTGTAACAAGTGCAATTTTCCTTTACCTTGGCTATGTGTATTTCCACAAGGACGACCTTAATTGAGAAAGGCGAATAAGATATGGAATATTTTGATTTATTGATTATTATAATTAACCTTGCCGCAATTGCAGGTCTGTATTTCCTTGCAGGTTACGCAACAAGGGTTATCAACACCAAATGGCGTATCTGCTACATAGTTCCCGCAGTTGTCTGCCTTGCTGTTGTGGTACTCAAAGGCTATGACGCTTGTATGCTTCCTGCATATATCGGTTCACTTCTTCCGATTGCAGGGTTTATCAACGAAAAGGAAAAGGTGCGCAAGCTTTCAAGCATTGTTTCAGCAGCCCTGATTGTAATCGCCGTGCCGATATGCCTGCTTAACAAAAGCTACCGTGCCGCAGACTATGTTCAGGATTTCAAGGACGGATTTGAATGTATGCAGAAGCATTATGTCCTTGCTGAACACAAGGGTGCAGACTGGGATGAACTTTACGACAAATATCTCCCGATGTTCAAGGAAGCAAACCGTGAACAGGACGCTATTGGAAACTATATTGCCTGGATGAAGTTCTGTGCCGAATTCCACGACGGACACGTTGGCTATGTTCCTAACAATGCTGAAGATATTGAAGATGAAATGAAAAATCGTCTTTACGGCAATGACTACGGATTTTCCCTCGTAACACTTGCTGATGGAAGAATTGCCGCAGTAAGCGTTGATGAAAGCCTTGCAGAAAAGGGTATTACCACAGGTACAATCATCACAAAATGGGACGGCGCTGACCCTCTTGAAGTGGCAAGACAGTCCGAATACTTTTCAGCAACAACCTTTGCTGACCGTGACAATGAAGCATTCTACCTTGCGACTTTTGCAGCAGGTGTTGGCGGTGAAAGCGTAACGGTTACATACCTTGACGAAAACGGCAATGAAAAGGAAGCCGTACTTCCGAAGCTTGGAAGTTATGTTGAACGTGCAGAAGAAACCCTGAAAATCCTCAACGGCGGTGTTGAAACGGGACATCTTATGTGGGCGGATATTGACGAGAAAAACGCTTGCCTGCGTATCAAGGCAATGATGTTTGACACTGATTCCGCTGCAAGCGGAGATTTCTCCGTAATGAAAAACGGCATCATCGAAAAGCTTGATGAGTACCGTGCAAAGGGCGTGGAAAATATCGTTCTTGATATGCGCAGCAACAGCGGCGGCGATAGTCAGGTTGTAAAGGCAATTGCTGAAATTTTTGCGCCTGCGGGCGAGCATTACTACGCAACCGACGGAAAATGGGACGACGAAGCTGGCTGCTACCTTACCGACCCTGAAACAGGAAAATTTGTCGAGGGTAAGAAGAATTATTTTACTGGTGAAAATCTCTGGGACGGAAACGTAATTATTCTTGTCAACGCTAACAGCGTAAGTGCCGCAGACCACCTTACATTCGTAATGCAGGGAATGGAAAACGTAACCGTGTTCGGTTTCACAGAACCAAACGGTTCATCACAGGGCATCGGCGGAATCAAGCTTGAAAACGGACAGTTCGTTTTCTCCAACGCACTTCTCCTCGACGAAAACGGAGATGTTCTCATCGACTCAGACTCGGATTACGAAAGCGGCAACGATATTGATGTAAGAGTTCCCCTTAATGAAGAAGCAATTGAAGCATTATTTGTCAACGGTGAAGACTATCTTATGCAGCAGGCACTTGAATATATAGGATAAAAAAAGAGCAAGCTTATTCAGCTTGCTCTTTTCAGTTATGCTTTATTTCGTCTTGTAACAGCGAATACTATAAAACCGCCAACAAGAAGTATGGATACAATAAATGCAATGCCTGCATAGGAATTTGTGCTGTTGATTACATCATCATTTCCGAAAATACCGGCTTCAGTGGAAACATTTTCAGTAC
>CALATN010000157.1 GCA_937891895.1 uncultured Clostridia bacterium | reverse complement strand
TTACGTTTTCACGCTTGTTACCTACGGCGGTTTTTCGGGCGGGGCAAGCAAAATGATAAAGAATAGGCTGAAAGAAAAAAGCATTAAAACCGACGCGTCTTTTTCTGTCAGAATGCCCGACACATGGACTCCGGTTTACGATTTATCCGATAAAGAAAAGGTTGCGGAAACGAATCGTAAAGCGGATATAAAAATCATCAGCATAATAAAGCAAATCCTCAAAAAAGCAAAAGGAAATTTTGATTCACGCCGCATTCCTTTCGGCGATAAATTTTACGGCGGATATGAGGAAATGAGAAAAACAAGCACTCTTTCCGTCAACGAAAACTGCATCGGCTGCGGTCTTTGCGCAAAGCAATGCCCCGTTTCTGCAATTGAAATTCAAAACAGCAAACCCGTTTGGGTCAAAGAAAAATGCGCAATGTGTCTCGGCTGCCTTCACCGCTGCCCTGAATTTGCAATTCATCGCGGAGATAAAACCGCTCTCCATGGGCAATACATACATGAATAAAAAACTAACCGTCACCTGAAAAGTGGCGGTTTTTATTTGTCCTATTGACAAACGCGCCACAACTGTATATACTGTTTATATACAGTTGTGCAGTGAGGTGTCGGATGAACATTTTAATCAACAACAAAAACGGTCAGCCGATTTATGAGCAGATTTACACGCAGATAAAAAATCAGATTATAAGCGGCGCACTGAAAGAGGACGAAGCCCTGCCTTCAATCCGCAATCTTGCAAAGGATTTGGGCATAAGCGTTATTACAACAAAGCGTGCTTACGAGGAGCTTGAGCGTGACGGGTTCATCGAGAACTTCACGGGCAGGGGCTGCTTCGTAAAATCACAGAACACGGATTTCCTCCGTGAAGAAAGCGTAAGACAGACAGAGGAGCTGCTGGCAAAGGCCTGCGAAAAGGCAAAGCTTTGCGGGCTTACGCTGGAGGAAATGAAGGAGATACTTGAACTTGTCTATGGAGGCGACGAAAATGGATAATTACGAGAATGCAATAGAAATAAAGGGCTTGACCAAAAAATACGACGGCTTTACGCTTGACAACGTCAGCTTCAGCGTGCCGAGGGGAAGCATTATGGGCTTCATCGGTCAGAACGGCGCAGGCAAGACCACCACAATCAAGGCGCTGCTGAACATTATCAAAATCAACGACGGCACAATCACAATGCTTGGCCGTGACCACGTGGAAGATGAGTACGAAATCAAGGAGCATATCGCCGCCGTGTTTGACGAAATCCCGTTCCACGAAAGCTTCAACGCAATCCGCCTGAACAAAATGTTCAAGGGAATGTACAAAAGCTGGAGCGAGGAACAGTTCTTTGCGTATGTTGACCGCTTCTCCCTGCCGCGCAAGAAGAAAATCAAGGCGCTTTCAAAGGGTATGAAGATGAAGCTTCAGATTGCCACGGCTCTTTCACACGGTGCAAAGCTGCTGATTATGGACGAGGCAACAACGGGTCTTGACCCTGTTGTGCGTAACGAAATCCTTGATATTTTCCGTGAATATCTCCAGGACGAAACCAACAGCATCCTGATGTCCTCACACATCACCAGCGACCTTGAAAAGATTGCGGACTGCGTAACCTTCATCGACAAGGGAAAAATCCTTCTCAGCGGTTACAAGGACGATATCCTTGACAGCCACGGCGTAATCAAGTGCACAAAGGCTGACTACAAGGAAATTGACAAGGCTGACTTCATCAGCGCACGTCTTAACGATTTTGGCGTTGAAGCAATGGTTTCCGACCGTGCTGCTGCAAAGAAGAAATATTCGGGTCTGCAAATTGAAAAGACTACCCTTGAAGAAATTATGCTTTTCTATGTGAACCGTGAAAAGAAGGAGTGGTCATAATGAAGGCACCTTTCAGATATCTTGTGTACCGTGAAGCTGTTATGGCGCTGAAATATTTGAAAAGCTCGATAACAGGCTTTATGAGCATTTCTGTAATGTTTCTGCTTTTCCGTCTGAGTATGGTGTGCGGAAACCTTGCGTCAGCTTTCGATTTTGGTGAAGAAGTAGGAGCAATTGTCAATCCTATGCTTATCGGACTTGACTTTACGCCTGTTGTAATGCTCGGGGCAATGCTTATGAGCCTTGCCGAATCAGACGAGCACGAAACAGCAGCTATGTGGCGCCGATTCAGAATGACGCTTCCCGTTTCACCGTGGAAATACGCCCTCGCCAAATTCACTTTCGTCGCAATAATTTTTGCTGCCGCAATGGTTCTGGGAATAATCTATATGGCAATTTCCTGTTCTATAAGCGGAACAGCCTTTGACGGAAGAATGATTGGCATGATTCTGGTGATTTTAACTATGATGTTGGCTTTTGCGATGTTGATGAAAATTCTTGTGTTCATTTTTGGCTCAATGGAAAAAGCGGGTGTAGCGGCTACCTTTATTTCGCTGTTTGCGGTTACCCCCATAATGTTCCGTGAGGACAGAAATGAAGCACCAAACCTTGATGCAATGAACGAATTGTTTGATAAAGCGGCCAAACTTGCACCCTTTATGCCGCTTATTATGATAGGCCTGCTGGGTCTTGGGTACGTGGTTACCGCACTTATTCTGAAAAGGAGGGAACGCTGATGAGAGGCTTGCTTTACAAGGATATAATGCTTTCAATACGTCTGATGATTGTTATTGCATTTACGATATTGGGCGTAATGATAGGCTTCTTTTTCTTTGCACCTGAAATAGGAAACGATACTAATAGCTTATACCTCAGCAAATGTATTTTATTCTACGTTCCGTTCTTTCTCGCTTCGATGTGCAATGCTGAAAATCTGAAAATGGACGAAAAGCATGTATGGTGCAATTTTGTAATCGCCTCACCACAGGCTGTAGGGGGACAGGTCCTCTGCAAGTACATAGTGCTGCTGCTTGAAAACCTGTTTATTTACGTAGTAGGCCTTGCAGGTGACCTTATCTGCTGTGCGGTATACGGCGGAATTGAATCTTCCGTGTGGAAGATTATGCTGATTTTCGTTGCGTTGAACACTATCCTCAACGCAATCGAACTTCCCTTTATGATACGCTTCGGCACGTCGAGAGGTATGCAGATAAAGGGCAGTATCTTCGCTGTGCTGTTCTGTGCAGTTACAATCTACTTCCTTTTCGGCGACCTGAGCTTCTTACGTAAGCACAACGGCATTGATTTTTCACTGGAGCTTGCAACCTCACAAATCGACCTGACTAATATCTGCATTGTTATGTGGGTCGTGGCAATCATACTCTACGCAATCTCCTACTACATCTCAACCCTCCTCTACCGCGCAGGCGTCGAAGCTTACGAAAACTAATCAGACTTTACGAGGAGCCATTGAGGGAGACCCTTTTGAAAAAGGGTCCTCCCTCAAACTCCCTCCCTAAAACTTCTAATGTAAAATCCCCCATAGGGCTAAAGCCCTATGGGGGATTTTAGACTAAAAGTCTTTGGAAAAGGGTCTGGGGAAAACCTTTCTTCAGAAAGGTTTTCCCCAGTAGTTTCCCGTAAAAGTCTGATTAGTTTATCAGTTAAGCTTCCAGATGTCGCGAGCGTAGTCTTCAACGGAGCGGTCAGCGGAGAAGATACCTGCACCAGCGATATTGTGGAGGGACATTCTGTTCCACTTTGTTGTATCCTTGTAGCACTCGGAAACATACTGCTGAGCACACTGGTAAGCGTCGAAGTCAGCGAGAACCATGTATGGATCCTTGAACTTGAGGGAGTTTGCAACTTCTTCGAAAGTACAGCCGTTGATACCGTGGTACATTCTGTTGATAGCCTTGTTGATAACGTCGTTGTTGTTGCAGTAGTCCTCAGGACGGTAGCCCTGAGCCTGCTTGGAGAGAACTTCATCAGCGTTCATACCGAAGATAAAGATGTTGTCGATACCAACCTGTTCCTTGATTTCAACGTTAGCGCCGTCGAGTGTACCGAGAGTGAGCGCACCGTTGAGCATGAACTTCATGTTACCTGTACCTGAAGCTTCCTTACCTGCGAGGGAAATCTGCTCAGAAACTTCGGAAGCAGGCATAATAAGCTCGGAAAGGCTTACGCAGTAGTTTTCAACGAAGTAAACCTGAAGCTTTTCGCTGATCTTAGGATTTTTTCTGATTTCCTCACCGAGAGCCCAGATCATCTTGATGATCTGCTTAGCAAGGTAGTAACCGGGAGCAGCCTTTGCAGCAAAGATATATGTCTTAGGAACGAAATCTGCATCTGGGTGTTCGAGGAGGTAGTTGTATTCAGCAATGATGTTCAGAGCGTTGAGGTGCTGACGCTTGTATTCGTGCAGACGCTTGACCTGAACGTCGAAAATGGAATCAGTGTTGAGAGTTGTGCCGAAGTTTGTCTTGATATACTTGGCAAAACGTTCCTTGTTAGCCTTCTTGATTTCAGCAAGCTGCTTGATAACCTTTTCGTCATTTTCAAACTTGTTGAAGTTGATAAGCTCAGCAGCGTTCTTCTTGAAGCCGTCGCCGATTGTATCCTCGAGAAGCTTTGTAAGGCCTGGGTTAGCCTGGAGAAGCCATCTTCTGTAAGCGATACCGTTTGTAACGTTCTTGAACTTGTATGGTGTATCAGCGTATTCGTTAGCGAAAACGTCCTTCTTGATGATATCGGAGTGGAGCTTGGATACGCCGTTTACGCTGTGTGAAGCACATACGCAGAGCAGAGCCATGTGAATCTGGTTGTTCTGGATGATGGACATTCTTGTAACCTTAGCGCTGTCGCCAAGACGTTCCATAAGGTCAGCGCAGTAACGGTTGTTGATTTCAACAATGATGGAGAAAATTCTCGGAACAATCTGCTTAACGAGGTTAACATCCCACTTTTCAAGTGCTTCAGCAAGAACAGTGTGGTTTGTGTAAGCAAATGTGTTTGTAACGATGTGCCAAGCCTTTGTCCAGCTGTATCCGCAGTCGTCGAGGAGGATACGCATAAGTTCAGGGATAGCAAGTGTCGGGTGAGTATCGTTGATGTGGATAGCAACCTTTTCGTGGAGGTTGTCAAGTGTGCCGTAAACTCTCATGTGACGGTCAACGATGTCGCCGACGGAAGCTGCACACATGAAGTACTGCTGACGGAGACGCAGGCTCTTACCCTCAAGGTGGTTATCGTTAGGGTAAAGAACCTTGGAAATAGCCTGAGCAACAGTATTCTGGCTGAGAGCCTTAGCGTAGTCGCCCTGATTGAACATAGCCATGTCGAAAGAAGGCGCCTTAGCCTGCCACAGACGGAGTACGGAAACGGAATCGTTGCCGTAGCCCGGAACGTACATATCATAAGGAACAGCCTGAACTGTGTTGTAGTTTGTATAGGAAATGTGGTGGTACTTGTCATCCCAGTATTCTGTCAGCTCGCCTTCGAAGTGAACGTCGATAGTCTTGTCAGTCTTAGGAACAAGCCATGTTTCGCCGCCTGGGAGCCAGTTGTCAGGAAGCTCTGTCTGCCAGCCTTCTTCAATCTTCTGCTTGAAGATACCGTATTCGTAGCAGATGGAGTAACCCATAGCAGGATAGCCGTCAGTAGCAAGACCGTCGAGGTAACACGCAGCAAGACGGCCAAGACCGCCGTTGCCGAGACCTGCGTCAGGCTCGTACTCGTAAATTCTGTCGATATTTACGCCCAGGTCGGAAAGAGTTTCCTCAGCAATATCGTTGATCTGAAGGTTGAAAAGGCTTGTCTTGAGGGAACGTCCCATAAGGAATTCCATGGAAAGGTAGTAAACTTCCTTCTTGCCCGCAGACTGAGTCTTAGCGCGAGCCTTGCGGCGTCTTTCACGGAGTATGTCAACAACTACTGCGGAAAGAGCCTTGTAGTACTGGTTGTCGGAAGCTTCGTTAGGAGCAACGTTGAACTCAACCTGGAGTTCGTTGACAAGCTTTTCCTTGAAAGCTTCCTTGCTGATAACAGGCATCATAATCTTCATCTTCTCCAATCTAATATTTTGATTTCATCATACATATAGAAATAATTATACCTTATTTTGCACATCAAAACAACCGTAATATTAAACAAATTTAATCGTTTTCGGTCAAAGCTGATATAGGTTTGTTACAAAAATAACGATACTTTTTTATGCAAAAAGTCAATTTGCTTAGGCGAAAACAGCGTCAAGAACGTCGGTTTCCACGGTCTGCTCAGGTTTGAAGTCCTCAGAGGACGCGTAATCAAGCAGGCTTGCCATAAGCTGTCTGCAAGGCAGGGAATTTGTTTCGCTGTCTATGTTTGAAGTACATACCAGCAGACTTCCGCCGCCTGTCCTGACCTCGAAAACAGTGCCGAGATTGTGGTTGCGCTGGCAGTTGTCAATTGTACGAACAATAGGCTCAATGCCCGTGCCGTCAAGGATAGCCGCTCTTGAAGCGGATACAATGTCGTACCACTGTGCCGTGGAGTAGGTTTCCGACGGGAACTTTGCAAGTGCAGGGTGGCTGTTTTCAACCAGCAGACCCAGCGTGCCCACAGGAGTAGCCTTGTTCATTGAAAGGGAAATGGAGTTGAACATAGGGTAGTTCCAGAAATCGGTGCAGTAGGTGCCCTCGATTGACTTGCTTTCGTCAAGCTTTTCGGGAACAAAAAGACCGCCCTCCGATGAAATACCCTTGGTTATCGCCTGAGAAGCCGTAACCTTGACCGCAGTATCTCTTGTGCTTACATAATTCATTTTTCATCATCCTTCTTTGAAGAAATTCATAATATTATATCATACTATTTCAGCTTTGTAAAATGTTTTTGAAGAATATATATGCATTTTTATAAAAAATCTTTTCAATCAGTCTGTTATCGAAGTCTTTAGCTCCGAGAAAAGCGGCAAGAGCAGGAATTTTGTCAACACCTGCAAGCTCCGGATTGATTTTACAGCCGTCAAAATCCGATCCTA
>CALATN010000156.1 GCA_937891895.1 uncultured Clostridia bacterium | reverse complement strand
TTGGAAAGGGGTCTGGGGAATAACCTTTCCTCAGAAAGGTTTTCCCCAGTGGGTTTCCGCAGTCCCCGACAAATTTCATTTTACTGCCACCGGGTAGCACTTACACACGTCGTTAGGTCTTTGAAGATGTGTGCAGGTGCTTATTTTTTTAAGGAGGAATTATTATGCTTCACAACCCTTTTAAAGGACTCAAAAAACGCGAATGGTGCCTATGGGTAATTTCACTGATAGTGGTTGCCGTGTCAAATATCCTTGCAGGAAAGACTGACCCCGTTACCCTATCCGCAACACTTATCGGAGTAACCGCCCTCATATTTGTTGCAAGAGGCGACGTGTGGGGACAAATCCTTACCGTTGTATTCAGCATACTTTATGCAATCACCTCTTACAGCTTCCGATACTACGGGGAGATGATTACCTATCTGGGAATGTCCGCACCTATTGCTGTTTTCTCAATTGTAACCTGGCTGAAAAATCCAAGTGCAGAAGAAAAGAACACTGTCCGCATAAGCAGACTCAGCCATAAAACCGCACTGTTTATGATAATTTCCTGCATAGTCGTTACAGCTGTTTTCGGATATGTACTGAAATTGCTTGAAACCCCCAATCTTGTTATAAGCATAATCTCAATCGTAACAAGCTATCTTGCCTCTTATCTTATGATGTGCCGCAATTCATACTATGCCCTTGCTTATGCCGCAAATGATGTGGTGCTGATAATCCTGTGGGTGCTCGCTTCTATGGACAATATTGCTTATCTGCCGATGATTGCCTGCTTTATGATGTTCCTCGCCAACGATATTTACGGCTTTATAAGCTGGAAAAAACGTGAACAAAAGCAGCAAAAGGCCTGTTTTTGTGCAAAACGCTAATAAATTTCTGAAAAATTTTGTACCCGATTGTGCAGATAATTCAATTGTTCCCTTGACAATTACCATAAAAAAGCGTAAAATTAAATAAAGTACACTATATCGACACTTTCGAAAGGACTGGTTAAATGAAATTGTCAAAATTAGGTAAATCCATTCTCCTTGTTGTTAATCCTCTGCTATTAGTTCTTGCTGCTGCAATCACAATCGCTTTCAGCATTCTGTTTACACATATTGAAACAAAGAACCTCGCAGATAATGCACAGGTTGCAACTAATGTGCTTCAGTACAACCTGAAGCTGATGGGCGATGAGTCCTCAATGGTTGCAAAGGTTCTTGCCGACGACTCAAATTTTGTCGCCGCAATTGACGCAAAGGACGAGGCTACTATGCTGGATACCTGGAACAGTATCGAAAAATCCGCAGGTATGTTCGGTGTTTTCGTTAACAGCGACGGTATCATCTCAATGAAAACCGAAAACTGTAATCTCTCTGCCGAAGGTATTATGGAAGCTATGGGCGCAAGCAAAAACGGTATTACTTCCGACAGCGAGCTCTACCTTTATTACCGAAGTGTCGAAAAGGTCGGCAAGGTTACAATCATCGTAGGCTATTCCTACAGCGACGTTGACGCAGTTGACGGCGTTAAGGAACAGACAGGCAGCCAGGCTACCATCTTCTATGATGACAACAGTATGTCCTCCCGTATTTCCACAACTATTACCGATGAAGCAGGCGAAAGAGTTACAGGAACAACAATGCTTGGTGAAATCCGAGAAATTGTTATTACCAACGGCGAAACCTACCAGCAGATTACTGAGCTTTTCGGTGAGGAATATATGGCAATGTATACCCCTCTCTACGACGACAAGGGCGTAATCAGAGGCGCTTACTTTACAGGTACTCCTACCGCTACAATGGTTCACAACCGTAACTCCGCTATTGCACTTGGTTCAATAGTTGCAGTTGTCTGCCTTGTTGCATCCGCTGTCTTCGTTCTTATTTACGTTCAGAAGAATATTGCTTCCCCTATTGTTATGGCAAAGGATATGGCGGTTGAAATGGAACGCGGCAACCTCCGCAACAACCCAGGTATCACCTGCAAGGTTAAAAATGACGAGGTCGGCGAGCTTGCTCACGCTCTTGAATCCGCTATCTTTGAGCTCAACAGCTATGTGGGCGATATCTCCGAGCGTATGGATCAGATGTCACAGGGCAACTTCGGTTACGAATCCAACGTAAACTACGAAGGCGACTTTGTACGTATCGGCGAAGCTGCACAGGAACTCCGTGAAAAGATGGGCGATGTAATCGAAAGCATCAATATCTCCGCAGACGAGGTTTACAGCGGTTCCGAACAGATTTCCAGCGGTGCAGAAACACTTGCCGAGGGTACAACCCGTCAGGCAGCCGCTTCCGAGGAGCTTTCCGCTTCCGTTGCAGAAATTACCGACCAGATTACTCTTAACGCACAGAATACCGAGAAGGCAAAGGAGCTTTCCGAATTCTCTATCAAGATGGTAAACGACCAGAACGAGCAGATTGCCGAAATGATTCAGGCAATGAACAATATCGAAACAAGTGCTTCCGAAATCAACAACATTATCCAGACTATCGAAGATATCGCATTCCAGACCAATATCCTTGCTCTCAACGCTGCTGTTGAAGCCGCAAGAGCAGGCGAAGCAGGAAAGGGCTTTGCAGTTGTTGCTGACGAAGTAAGAAACCTTGCAACAATGTCCGCAGAGGCTGCTCAGACAACCTCCAACCTTATTTCCTCTTGTATTGAAGCTGTTAACAACGGCGCAGAAATCGCTCAGACAACAGCTGAAACAATGGAAAGAGTTATCGACATCACCAACCAGACCAATGAGCTTATCGAAGGTATTGCCCAGCAGACAATCAAGCAGTCCGAAGCTGTACAGCAGGTCAAGTCTGGTATCGATGAAATCTCCGAGGTTGTTCAGGAAAACTCCGCAACCGCCGAGGAAAGTGCAGCAAGCTGCGAGCAGCTTAACTCTCAGGCAATTATCCTCCGCGACAAGATTTCCGTTTTCCGTACATAATAAAACAATTCAAGGGTACCGATTTTCTGTCGGTACCCTTTTTGTATAGTTGCTGTAAAACAGCCTGCCATAAGATATTGCAATTTGTAAAATCACACAAAATTTATATTGCCTCTTGACATTATCGGTTTACAGTGCTAAAATGTAGGTAAATTAAATAGTAAAGGCGTTGACGAAGACGGAAGCTATAAGCTGTTTTCCCAGAGAGTCGGGGGCGGTGCAATCCCGATAAAACACAGTAGATTTTCCCATCCCTTCTGAGCCGGAAGCCCCAAAGGTTTTCACACCCAGTAGGCGTTTCCCGTGAATGCTGCGTAAATGCATAGAGGTTGTCAGACTTCGAAGAGGTGGCGGATTTTTATCCGCAATTTGAGTGGTACCGCGAGTGATAATTTTCACCCGTCTCAAAGCAAGGCTTTGGGGCGGGTTTTTATTTTGCCTTGAAGCAAGTAAACAAAGCATATAATTAAACGAAAGGCGGAATGAATTATGTTATCTCTCGACAAGGTTTTCAATGCTCAGACGGTGCTGAAAAGCATCATCCGTGAAACAAATATGGTGCGTGCCTACGGTATAGCTCCCGACTGCGAGCTTTATCTCAAGCCTGAAAATCTCCAGATTACAGGCTCTTTCAAGGTAAGAGGCTCAGCTTACAAAATTGCTATGCTTTCCGACGAGGAAAAGGCAAAGGGCGTAATTGCCTGCTCAGCGGGAAATCACGCTCAGGGTGTTGCCCTTGCGGCAACAAAAAATGGAATCAAGTCCCTTATCTGCCTCCCCGACAGTGCACCTATCTCCAAGGTTGAGGCAACAAAAGGCTTCGGTGCAGATGTTTGTCTTGTGGAAGGCTGTTACGACGACGCTTATCAGAAGGCACTTGAATTGAAGGATAGCGAGGGCTACACCTTCGTGCACCCATTCGACGATGAAAATGTTATTGCAGGTCAGGGCACGATTGCTCTTGAAATTCTCAGCGAGCTTGACGATATCGACGCCGTTGTCGTGCCAATCGGAGGCGGCGGACTTATTTCCGGCATTGCGTATACAGTAAAGCAGATACGTCCTTCCGTCAAGGTTTACGGCGTACAGGTTGCAGGCGCACCAAGTATGTTCAACTCAATCAACAATGGTGAAATTGAGTGCCTTTCCTCCGTGTCAACAATTGCCGACGGTATTGCCGTTAAAAAGCCGGGCGAAAACACTTACGCACTTGTCAAGGAGTACGTTGATGAAATCGCCCTTGTAAGCGATGACGAGGTTGCAAGTGCAATCCTTGCTCTTGTTGAAAAGCAGAAAATGATTGCCGAGGGTGCAGGCGCAACAGCTGTTGCGGCGGTAATGTTCAATAAATTTGACCTGAAGGGCAAACGCGTTGCGGCGGTCGTATCAGGCGGCAACATTGATGTAACAAGCCTTTCCCGTGTTATCGACAGAGGTCTGCGCAACTCGGGACGTTCATCAAGTCTGCTTATTGAGCTTATCGACAAGCCCGGTCAGCTGAAGGAAATCTCCCGCATAATCGCTGACTGCGGCGGAAATGTAACAGGTGTGCATTACGAAAAGGGCAACACCGAAAGCGTACACGGTTGTTTCCTCCGTATCGAAATGGAAACAAGAGATTATATGCACGTCAACCTCATCACGAGAACACTTCGTGACGAAGGCTTCAAGCTTGTTTAATTGAAAGGAGTAATTCTTATGAGCAGCAAAATCCACACAAACAACGCTCCTGCGGCAATCGGCCCTTACTCTCAGGCGATTGTAACAGGAAACCTTATCTTCACCTCGGGACAGATTGCACTTAACCCTGAAACGGGTGCACTTGAAGGTGCAGACATTACCGAGCAGACTCATCGCGTCTGTAAAAATCTTTCCGCTGTGCTTACCGAGGCAGGCGGCTCACTTGAAAGCGCGGTAAAGACAGTTTGCTTTCTGAGCGATATGGCTGATTTCGCTGAATTCAACGCTGTTTACGGACAGTATTTCACCGAGAAACCCGCTCGTTCCTGTGTTGCCGTAAAGGAACTCCCAAAGGGCGCACTTGTGGAAGTTGAAGTTATTGCTGAAAAGCTGTAATCCGTACAAATGCAGCATTGCAAAAAAATACCGTCCGTTTAAATCAACGGACGGCTTTTTTTACTTTGTCTTGATGTATTTTCCTGTTGCTGCGTCGTAAGCGTAGCTTGTCTTTCTTTTAAGTATAATCATAAATACAACAATGATAGTCACGATAATTACAAGCGCAGATGCAAGAACAGCGATAAGAGCATTCTTGTAAGCCTCTGCACGCTCAGCGTCAGTCATCTTGATGTAAATATCATCCTGACAGCCATTTAATTTGAAGCTTGTTACTGTAAGCAGTGAGTGACCTGTTGCACCGATGTTAAGTGCGTCAACGCCTGAAAAATCCTCTGTGCCGTATGCGGCAATCATATCAGCCTTGCTGAATTTTGCAACACCGTCGCCCCATTCATATGGTACAACCTTTGCCCATACACCGCCTGTAGCGTTTACCATAGGTGTGTCAGGGTCAGACCAGCTCTGCACGATAAGCTCTATCGGACATTCGCTTCTGTAGGTTTCTTCCTCATCAGGAACATCATTTTCGCCTGCGATAAATTCGTGGCTGTATTCAACGATTACCTCAGCGTCATCATTGAGCTTTGTCATATCATAATGGTCAAGTGCAAAAGAAAAGCTTACCCACGGCTCAAGCTCAGGAATCTGTGAACAGTCAAAGTCAATGGATTTGCTTTCAGCGTAAGCAGTTGCAGCAAAGCATACTGTGAAGATTGCCGCAGATACAATTGATACAATTTTTTTGAGTTTCATTGTCATTCTCCTTTAAGGTGTATTTTGGGAAAAAATTTTACAAAAACAAACAATAAATACTATACCCTAAATTTATGTGATTGTCAATAATTTAACGTTAACGTTATTTTACCGTTTATGGTGTGAAATATTAACAAAAATCTTTGTAAAATTCGTACAAAACATACAACAGATGTTGAGAATATTCTGACTTTTATCATATCAATTCTTCCTCTTTTCTGTACAATAAGTCTCTTCTGCTCCATAAAACCATTACATATTACAGAAATATTGACAACAATTGTCAATTTGTGCTATACTATGCAGGTACCAGAAGGAGCGTGACAAAATGAACAACAAAAAGAAAACCATATCACTTATTATTTCAGCTGTAATATTTTTAGCAGGCTGTATCACGGCAATTATCGGTGCAAGTATGGACAGCGGAAAGGTGCAGACCTACCCCACACTTGACCCGTTCAGCATTACCGACGAGGACGTGGGCAAAACCTTTACAGCCAGTGTGTACAGCGATGTCATGTATACCGACGATACGGAAAACGGCTCTCTTTACCTTATGTGGATATACAGTACCAATACTGACGATTCCGATATGCTTGCTGTGGGCAGCGAGAACGATGACTCCCTTATGGTAATAGGCTTTGACGTGCCGAAAAGCGTTCTCTCCGTCTATGAACAGGCAATGAGCACGGGCGAGTACAGCGAAGAAACTCCATTGACCTTCAGCGGAACCGTCCGTAAAAGCAATGATAAAATTACTCAGACATTATCCGACGGCATCACCGATTATTACAACTACCTAAAAGAAATTTATGGGGATACATCGGATATAATCAACGAAGATGCCTTTACCGAAAGCTACGAAAACATTTCCCCATACTATATCGAGATTGTACCCGACAATAACGGTAAAATCTACGTATTGATAGGCTGTGCGGTTATGGCAGTTGCCCTGATTGCAGTCCTTGCAATCCTTTTCGGCAGAAAATTCCTGATTGGCTTAATAGCAATTATTATACTTACTGTAATAATTTTAGCAATTCTCCTTATTGGAAAATTCAGAACAATGGCATCCGTAACGGAAGTTTCCGACGGCTTCTATAAAATGACCTGCCACTATGACTACAAGTGCGATGAGTTCATCAACGCGGATATCGACACTATTGACGAGCTTATCGAATGGGCGGCAAGGGAGCATTTCTTCGGCATCCCGATAGAGCTTGACCCAAGCAATTTCGGTTGTTCAGCCTTTACCGCCGCAACTCCCGAGGGACAGCGTCTTTTCGGAAGAAATTTCGATTACGACGAAACTGACGTCCTCGTATTCTATACTGACCCAAAGGACGGCTACGCTTCCTACGGTGTAACCGACCTTACCTTCTTCGATATCGGAACAAAGAATGGTCTTGACGGAAATTCCCTTCCTGCAAAAGCACTTATGCTTGCCGCACCGTACGTTACTATGGACGGTATAAACGAAGCAGGCGTAGGCGTGGGAATTCTACAGCTTGACATTGACGAGCTTCATCAGGACAACGGCAAATCCGACCTGCTCATCTTTGCCGCAATAAGAGGTATTCTCGACAAATGCGCAACCGTTGACGAAGCGATTGCCCTGCTTGAAAATTACGATATACATTCCTGCCTCGACTGCTCCTATCACCTGTTCATTACAGACAGGACAGGCAAATCGGTAATCGTGGAATGGACTGACACCGAAACCTTTATCGTTGAGGACACTGCCTGCACCAACGACGTAATGAGCAATAATGAATTCTACGACCCCGAATGGCAGTGCAGCAGATACGATACCATCAAGAAATGGCTTGCTGACAAGAACGGAATTCTCACATCCGATGAGGCTATGACCGTAACATCTGATGTAAGTAAGGATAAGAATGGTTACGGTACCGAATGGTCCTGCGTTTATAACCTCGACGAGTTCACCCTTGATATATGCCTTGACAGAGATTACGGAACAAAGCATTCCTTTACACAGGAAGATTTCAGATAACATTTTACCCGCACAGCTCAAAACTGTGCGGGTATTTACTTTTGAAAAATTTCTTACAATTCAAGGGCTTCTTGAATTATTCCACAATTCTTCCGTCGGTGGAAATTATCACAACCCGCCACGGAATAAACTTTCCGCTTGCCTGCAAAGCACGCTTCACGGCATTTTCAATTCCGCCGCAGCAAGGCACTTCCATACGCACCACGGTGACACTCTTGATATCGTTCTGACGGATAATTTCTGTCAGCTTTTCCGCATAATCCCCTTCATCCAGCTTGGGACAGCCGATGAGGGTTACTCTGCCCTTCATGAATTCCTGATGCAGGTTGGCATAGGCATAGGCCGTACAATCCGCAGCAATCAGGAGCTTTGCCCCATCGAAGAAAGGCGCATTGATGGGTGCCAGTTTGATCTGTACGGGCCACTGTCGCAGTTCAGATCTGACAGGAGCCGCACATACAGGTGCTTCCTCTGTTCTTTCAAACTGCATGGCCTTGCCGCCGGCACAACCACAGGGCTTCGCCTGCTCCTGTTCTTTTTTTGCTTTGTTCGCCAGAACCGCCGCCTCATCATAAGCCAGTGCTTCCCTTTCCACGAAAGTAATGGCCCCTGTGGGGCAGGTAGGCAGGCAGTCCCCCAGACCATCGCAGTAGTCCTCACGGAGAAGTTTGGCTTTGCCATCCACCATGCCGATGGCACCTTCATGGCATGCCTTGGCACACAGGCCACAGCCGATACACTTATCCTCGTCGATTTTGATGATCTTACGGATCATAACCCTGTCCTCCTTGAAAAAGTTTCTTGCTTTTGTGGCTTTAGTATACCATCAAAGAGGTAGGTGAACTGTTGCATAAGCCACATATTTTACAGGAAAACTACGGAAAGGTTGAGAAATTTGACAAAGCGTGGTAAAATAGAGGAAAATTTTTCGAGGAGAATACCCCTTATGGTCTATACGGAGCAATTTTATGTAGGGTACAGCGACTGCGGCGCAGACATGACCCTCAGCAACACGGCGCTGCTGCGGTACTTTGAAAATATCGCCTCCATGCACGGGGCGGCGGTGGGCGACAGTCCCTTGGAAGTGCCCTATCGCTGGGTGCTGCTGTCGTACCACGTGTGCGTGAAGCGCCGTCCCAAGTTTAATAGCCGCGTGACGCTGAAAAGCTGGAATCGGGCGGTGAAGGGCGTCACCTCCTGCCGTGAGTTCGAGCTGTACGATGAAGGGGGCGACCTACTTTGCACCGCCATCTCCAACTGGGTGCGAGTGGACGCCGAGACGGGGAAGCTCCAG
>CALATN010000155.1 GCA_937891895.1 uncultured Clostridia bacterium | reverse complement strand
ACCTATGACCCCCTGCTTGTAAGGCAGGTGCTCTCCCAGCTGAGCTATGCTCCCAACTTTGTGTTGTCGTTCTGTTTACCAGCGACTTAATTATCTTACACCAAATCCATGCAAAAGTCAAGGGGTTTTTTCAAAAAAATTGCATTATCGTCACTTTGCACAACCCGCAAGAAAGATAAATGCCCTGTTTTTGCTAATTATATCAAAAAATGCGGAACATTGTCCCGAAGGACAACTTCCGCATTAAAATTAAATATTGCAATATCTGTCAAAATAACAGATAAGCTTTGTAAATATACCTCTTTTTGCACTGCCGCAGATGTCTATAGCCGAAATCTCACGGACTGCTCCGTCGGAAAGCATAACCTTGTCACGAATTTCCTCCCCATCGTAACCAAGATAGGAAACAAAATAAGCATTGCTGCCTCTTTCGGTGAAATTGAGCTTGAACTGCAAGCCCAAATCGTCAAGGGCGATATACTGTCTGTCGTAGGGGATATACTTATGACGTATTATGCCCCTTTCCTCGGCGAAGCCGTCAGTATAGTGATAGCTGTACGAACCATTTACGTCCTTCATATGATAATTGCTGACCATTCTGGAATAGTCGCCCCTTATTCCTTCTTCGAAAATTTTCTGCGGGGTGACTACAAGAGGATTGTCAGCGGGTGTAAGGCGGATTTCGTTCACCGCACCGATATATGGATAGGTTTCGTAAAGCGACAGACCCAGACAGGTCACGGCTGTCCATTGGCTGTCGTGTTCCTTTACATATATATAACGAACAGTGGCATCACTGCTTTGCCACGTAACGTTTGGAATAATCATATACTGACTCATAAGCTTGTTAAGTGACATTGCTGTAAGTGTTCCGGGGGCAATCTCATTCTGTGCCAGCATTGATGAGAAGCCTCTTGAAGTGATTTTCAGCAGGCTTCTCCCCTCACTTTTTACCACAGAAAGCGAATCCATTATTCCACTGTGGACAAGCTTTCCTTCCACGGAAAAATCAATCTTTACAATTGCCGCATCACTGCACTCTGTTTCGGCCGTTACGGTAAGGGTGCTGTATGGTGTGTAGCGTTCTTTTGAACAACGGAAGGTCACAACCTTGTCAATTTCAAGAATTATTCCATTCTTGAAGTGTAATTTCAGAAGTACGTTCACGCTGTCACCGCCGTTTCTGCAAGCTGTCCCGTGCAGATGAATTCCACGGTTACCGCCTCTGAGCTTCCGCTTTTACCCTTACAGGTATAGGAAACAAGAACGGCATTCTCGAAAAACATTCCGCCATACACGAGGGGAATTTCCTCGCCGCTTGAAACAAGCTTGTCAAGGAACTGTGTGCAGGGCTGTTCCGACTTGCCCGAAAGGGTAATACGCACAGCTTTTTCGCCGCAGTTACGAAAGGCAACCTCACCATTGAGCAAAGCCGTTTCGCCGATTACAGCACTGCGTGAAAATGCGTACTCCTCGACAAAAAGCTTTACTGTGCCGATTTCCGCACAATATTTATCAGCTGCAAATTCCATAGCCGCACCTCTTTACATCAAAAAATATTTCGCAGTAAACCCTGTCGGTTCTTGTTTCGTACTGCACTTCGGAAATTTCTGCGCCAAAAATTTCCTCGCCGCTGTTCATCACGGCGGGAAGAATGATTTTCTCCGCACAGCCCTGAACGGCTGACCCGTCAAGCCCGAATGCCTGAACGGTAACTCTGACCTGCACCGAAATGTCGGCAGAGCCGCTGTGAAGCTTTGAAAAGCTGATTTTGCGTACTCCTGCATAGGCGGAAGGCTTCTTTTCAGTGCGATTATAACCGTTCAGACGGCAGTATTCACGCTCGCAAGGCACACCTGCCGAGTTTACCGCATTTATAATGTTGTCAAGAATTTTCTGCATAGCCGTTACCCCACTCTTATGAACACGAAGCTTTCGTCACAAAGCATTTTGGCGCAGATTTTTTCGTACTCCGTGTAAAGCTGACGTGCGTAGACAAGACGTGCAGACCAGTCCTGCTCCTGTGGGACGGCGCCTGTTCTTGTCAGGGCGAGGCGCTCTCTTACCGCCTTGATTTCAAGGGTACGGCACAGCGCTTCGGCGGCGGCAAGGTAGTGCACTGCAACACATCCGAAATCCTCCTCGCAGAGAATACGGCTTGAGGTATGTTCAGCCGCAAGCTTTACCACAGGAAGAAATTCGTCAGCATCAGGCTCGTTGTAAAAAAGTCTGAACAGCGGAAAAATATTTTCAATTTCAAGTGCCATATCAAATCTCCTTACATTTTATATTCGTCGCAGTTACCTGTGCAAGTTGCCACGGAAAAGCTGACGCAAAGCTCCTCAAGTTCCTTGTCACCAAGGCTGTCCTTTACGCAATCAAAAAGCTTCTTTGCCGTGCCGTCGGGATTTTTCAGCATAAGTGCACGGTTGATTTTCGCCACGGCTTCCTCTCTCGGCATAACATCCTTCTGCTTTTCAAAGCTCTTTGTAACCCCCGCGTTGATCTGTGCAGGAACGGCAACAAAGCTCCATTCATAAGCATCTGAAATGCTTTCAAGAGTAAGGAAGCAAAGCTTTCCGTTGTACTTTCTGCCCTTGACGTGATGGCAGGGCTTTACGCGCTTGTCGGCACCGCATACCGAGCAAATCTGCTTTTCGGCAGAGCAGGACACGGAAACCTCTTTCTTGATTCCGCCGTCAATCTCACGGATAAGGTCGGCATTTGAGTCGGTTCTTACCATATACGCGTAGCCCTTGAGATAGGTGTACGGCTCACCGAGAGAGTTGTTTCTGTTTTCCTTGACAACCTCGGTAAGAAAAATTCTTGCCGTCTGGTTTTCACCCTTAGGGTTATGGTCAAAGATACCCGTCACACCCACGAACTTTTCTGCCATTTCTTCAAGCGCCTTCACGGAAAAACGCTCGTTGTCGCGATCAATTTCGTTGTCGCAAAGGGTCACGGGAAAGATGTAGACTTCCTCGGCAGTAAGCTCCTTGCGGGTGAATTTGTTGAGCTGTTCAAGTAAAGTTTTTTCGTCCATTGGCTTTATCAAATCCTTTCGTAAATTGGAATTTATAGAGCAGTTGTTGAACCAAAGCCTCGGGTTTCCAAAGGGAGCGGTGCTCCCTTTGGTAGGGGTCAAGGGGGCA
>CALATN010000154.1 GCA_937891895.1 uncultured Clostridia bacterium | reverse complement strand
CTCAGAAAGGTTTTCCCCAGTAAGTTCCCGCACCCTCCCCGTTAAATTCCAATTTCTCCTCCTCACCTTCTTCCGCTGTCTGCATATTATGAAAGGGATAGTAAAATCTCCATCTTATTCTTCATCGGAAAGGAAGTTGCTTATGAAGAAAACCTTTTTGATTGCAGGCGGTGACCTGCGTTTTGTAACCCTTGCAGACCGCCTTGCAAGGTATCATAAAGTTTATGCGGCGGGCTTTGACAAGAATGCCATGCACTCTGAAAAGGCTTTGCTCACAGACAGGATTGCTGATATGAATGTGCGTGCTGACTACATAGTTCTCCCACTGCCCGTTTCAGCTGACGGCGTAACAGTCAACACACCTTTTTCAGGCAGCAGTCTTGCTATTGAAAGCCTTGTTCCTATGATAAAGGAAAACGGCATTGTTTTCGGAGGAATGATTGCTCCTGATATAAAGAAGATTTTTGAAGACAGGGGCATTGCTGTTGCCGATTATGCAAAGAGAGAGGAGTTTGCCGTGCTCAATGCTGTTGCAACGGCGGAGGGAGCACTTCAGGTTGCTATGGAGGAGCTTGCCACGACTCTTTCGGGACGCAAAATCCTTATCCTCGGTGCAGGACGTATTGCCAAGGTGCTGATTGATATGCTTGGCGGTTTTCACGCTGATGTGACCGTTGCTGCAAGAAAATGCTCCGACCTTGCCTGGGCAAGAGTTTACGGCTGCAGGGCTGTACGCATTGACGATATGGATGCGGCAATTGCCGAAGCTGATGTTATCTTCAATACCGTACCCGCTATAATTCTCAGTGCTGAAAAGCTTAAGCTTATCAGCAGCAACAGCCTTGTGATTGACCTTGCGTCAAAACCCGGAGGGGTTGATTTTGACACGGCAGGCAGCCTTGGTATCAAGGCAATATGGCTGCTGTCACTTCCCGGAAAGGTCGCTCCTGTTACCTCGGGCGAAATAATTGCCGAAACAATTGAAAATATTCTTTCCGAAAGGGGTGAGGCTTGTGACTGACCTTAAAGGCAGAAAAATCGGGTTTGCAATCTGCGGCTCCTTCTGCACGTTCAGCAAAGCGTTTGAACAGCTTGAATGGCTGATTGAAATGGGTGCGGAGGTTACGGCGATAATGTCCTTCAATGCCGCATACATTGACACCCGCTTCGGCAAGTCACAGGAGCATATTGAACGTCTTGAAAAGCTGACGGGCAAGCGTGTGCTTCGGACGATTGCAGAAACCGAACCTGTAGGCCCGAAGAAGATGTTTGACGCTCTTGTAATTGCGCCCTGCACGGGAAATACAATGGCTAAGCTGGCTGTGGGAATTATTGATACGGCGGTTATTGCAAAACGGAAACCCGTGCTGTGCCTAAATGCAGGGTCGAATCCAGTAAAATAGGGCTTTTGACAGAAATAAAGGATTGCAGAAGTGTTACCTCACCCGAAATTATCGGACAGGCTATGACAGCAATGAGGCTTCGCCACAGTCTTACAGCCGTAAGTATTGCAGAAAAAATTCAGGTAAACACATCCACAATCTCACGATATGAAAACGGTCACTTTACATTTGAGCAGGCTGACCTTGATATGCTTGAAAGCTATGCAGAAGCCTGCGGCGAGGACAGATATTCTCTTTTTAACGATTACCTGCTTTTCCGTAAATTCAGCAAGCAGATTCTGAGCGACTATATCAGCAAAAACAACATAACAAAATCGGACTCGGCAAAGGTATTCGACGTTTCAAAGACGCTTGCTCTCAACTGGTTCAATAAGGAAAATCGCTGTCCTTCTATGAAATTGTGGGAGGACAAGCTGAAGGCGTTTACGGTTGAGTGGATTGAGCGAAATATGTAAAAAGCGTTTTGTGGTAATTATTTACTGCAATTTTGTGATTTTTTACGGTAAAAATACAAGAATTTTGTGATGGAACTTGTATTGATGATAATATTGTTTTTTGAAAATAGTTGTATAATCAAATTTTCAAACGGTATGATGGAATACTATACAGAAAATGAAGGCAAAGTATGGAAAGCTACAAAAAAGGAGTCGCATTGCAATTCGTCGGGTAAGTATAATATGTAACAGCCGCAAACGGTTTTTCCAAATGCGGCTGTGTTGCTTTTTGAGGGTGGGTGTGGTATAATGAACTCGACAATATAATTTGTGGAGGTTATAAACAGATGATTTTCAAAGCAAAAAATGGTTCGCAGATTATAGAAAAAATAAATATAACCGAGAATGAAGCATTAGAAAAATTTGCTGATTTAAACCATGTTCTGGTTATTGTAAAAATAGAAGATGATTATTTATTGGGATACCATAATTGGAGAAATGATTGGGAAACCTTTGGTGGACTTATTGAAGAAGGTGAAAGCCTTAGAGAATGCATTGAACGAGAATGTGAAGAAGAACTTGGCATTAGCGACATTGAATTTGAGTATTTGGGAATAGTACATTATTATATGCCACCGGGTTACTGGGTTAAGGAATGGCATGATGAATATGGTGGATTATATGGAATTACTCTTTCAAGAGACACACTTCAAATTATTGAAAAAAAGAGGCGCGATAAGGAAGAAATTGGTGAAATAGAATTATACTCAAAGTTAAAATCAAGAGAAGAAAATATAGACGAAATAAACGAAAAACTATTGGAGTTTTATTAAGTTGAATAATAACATAAACAGCCGCAAGCGGAGTTCCCACGAATGCGGCTGTGTTGCTTTTTGAGGGCGGATATGGTATAATGTAGGAAATCGGGCTGACTGATAAATTAGAATCTGTAGGTGACAAAAAATGAAAATTGGTATTATAGGATATGGAAATTTAGGTAAGGCTTTGGTTAGAGGGTTGATATTAACTGGTTTTAGTCAAAATGATATTGAGATCAACGCCAGAACGCAAAAAACCATAGATTCTGTTCAAGATGAATATAAGGATATTTATGTAACTGACAATAAAGAGGAATTAGTCAATCGAACAGATGTGATTATATTAGTAACAGAGCCTAAAAATGCAAAAGAGGTATTGAATGAAATTAAAGACTATAACATTAACGAAAAAATAGTCGTAAGCTTTATGGCTGGAATTACAATTGCAGAAATAAGAAATATGTTAGGCGAAAAACATAATACAGTTAAATTGTTTAGAGTCATGCCCAATATTGCAATTCAAGATGGAAATGGTGTTATAGGTGTTGCATATGCAGAAGAGGATTATGAAATATTTCAAGATGTACTTAATGTGTTGAATAAATTGGGATATGTGTTGAAACTGGATGAAGATTCGTTAAATTATATTACTGTAACAGCTGCAAGCGGATTGGCTTTTGTTGCTTGTCTGATGAATTCATATCAGAAAGCCAGTAATACACTTATTAATGACGATGAAAAAAGCAAAGAAATAACCATTCGTATTTTTGAGAATGTTATTAATATGGTTAAGAAAGAAGGCTGTTCTTTTGATGAAATTGTCTGTCGTATTACTACAAAAGGTGGAACTACTGAGGCTGGAATGAAGAATTTAAATCAGGAGTTGATTACAGAGAACCTTGAAATATGTATGAAAAAATCTTATGAAAAAGCAAATAACATTATGTAATATCTTTTAAATTGCAGAAAATACAAAATTTCAGGCTTCCGGTGAGTCGGAAAGCACGTGATTATTTGAATTTGTGGAATTATTTATCGTGATTAATTGGGGTAATGATAAGGAGTGAAGAAATAATATGAAAAAGATTGGTTTGGTTGGAGGAACTGGTCCGGAATCCACTATTATGTATTATAAGGAGCTGAATTCAAAAATTGATGAGGCTACGGGTGGCAGGAATATGCCAGAGTTATCAATAGAAAGTGTGAATTTCCGTAAAGCATGGGAATTAGTTTCAACGGAACAATATAAAGAATTAGCGGATTATCTTTCTGAAAAAGTAAAAATATTAGATGATGGCGGAGCTGAAATTATTGCATTGACAGCAGCCACTATGCATATCGTATATGATGAAATTGTAAATAATACGGATGTTTTGTTGGTGAGTATTCCTAAAACTGTATGTAGTGAAGTGATTGAAAGGGGATATAAAAAGGTTGGGCTTTTAGGAACTATTTTCACTATGGAACAGGATTTTATGAAAAAGGATTTGTTGCAATCGGGGATAGATGTAATTGTTCCAGATAAGGCTGACAGAGAACTTATTGCTAAAAGAATATATGAAGAACTTGAATTAGGTATAGTGAAAGAATCTACACTACAAGAGTTCAATGGCATAATTCAAAAAATGCAGAATGTGCATGGGATAGAAGCAGTTATTTTAGGCTGTACGGAATTACCATTGATATTAAAGGATGAAAATTGTCTACTCCCATGCTTAGATAGCGTAGAAATACACATTAAGAAACTAATCGAATTAGCACAAGAGTGATATAAATTATACTTAACAAATGACGTGAAACTTTCAGTCTTGTAGAGAGATTGAAAGCACGCATGAATTTGAATTTGATGGAGAGAATGCAAATGGATGAAAGACCAGATTTGAATAAGGAATTAGATGGAGAAACTTTTCGAAGTTTTTAT
>CALATN010000153.1 GCA_937891895.1 uncultured Clostridia bacterium | reverse complement strand
CTTCAGTTCCTGCTCACGTTGAAATGATGGGTCTCATCGGTATGGGTAACAACCCAATGGTTGGTGCTACTGTTGCTTGTGCCGTTGCGGTTGAGGAAAGCTGGAAAAAGTAATTCTGGACTTACCCATCTTGCGAAAGCAAGAATAGAAAAAGGTCTTAGTATTGCCGATATAACCCGACTTACAGGCTTAAGCTATGATAATTATATCAAGTATGAGCATGAAGAGGTCGAGGAGCAATACAAGTGCATCGAAACACTGAAAAAGCTTTCAGATGTGCTGGGAATTGACCTTTTGACTGATTACCATAAATTTAAGATGGAATCTTCTCAATTTGTATGTGAATATATGGAAAGAAACAATGTTTCAATCCGTAAATTTGCTGAAAAATGTGGAGTGAGCGACACTACTGTCAAGAATTGGCGTAAAGGTGTCTGTGCACCGTCTTATGAAATATGGGAAAAGTTCTTTAAATAATTAATAGGCTGTTGTACCGATTGGTATGGCAGCCTATTTTCTTTTTACAGATTGACTATGCAGGATTTGGTATTATAAAAATGTGTATGGATATAAGCAATACAACATATGCAATATTATCCCGTATTTTATATAAAATTCATCGTTCCAAAGTAGAATATTGTAATTAGCTACTTTAAGCACATATATTGATATAAATTCAGCATATGAAATGGGATACTTAGATGAAAGCGATATTGAAGTAATAGCCTATTATGTAAATCTGGGATAAAACATTACCAAACTGTAAATATATGTAACCGATTTGTCATTGTAACAGGATGAAACAAGATGTATAATTTAAGAAAGTACAAAAATCAGGGGTGACTTTATGAGAAAGAAATTGCTTGTTCTTATGGCTGCGGCGGTGCTTCTTACCGCGTGTACGGAGAATAAAAGTGAAGGGGAAGCCGCAAGCAGCGAAAGTGTATCTTCAGCAGTAACAGCGTCTACAGCTGTTTTCGAGGAAAAGGAAATCACAGCGGATTTTACATATACAATCCTCAATGACAATGTTACGGTTACGGCGTATACAGGAACGGATGACATTGTAAAAATTCCCGACGAGATAGAGGGATTTCCCGTTACAGCTGTAAGCAAGGATGCTTTCAAAGGCACAGCCGTCAGGGAGGTAGTATTTCCCGAAAGCGTTACGGTTGTAAAGGGATTGGGCGGGGCTGAAAACCTTGAAAAAATCACATTACCATCATCAACCGAAAACATTGAAACGCATAACTTCGGTCAGCTTCCCTCGTTTAAGGAAATCGAAATTTCAGACAGCAGTCTTTTCACGTCAAGGGACGGTATGCTTTTCAGCAAGGATATGAAAAAGCTTGTTCTTGTGCCAATGGGAATTGAAAAGGTTATAATTCCCGACGAGGTTGAGGTTATAGGTGAGTATGCCTGCCATAATGGAAAGATGAAAGAGGTTGTTTTATCAAACAATTTGAAGCTTATGGAAAAGTACGCTTTTGCAGGGTGCAAAAATCTGCTTGCTGTAGAAATGCCATTCAGCCTCACGGAAATCGGTGAAAATGCTTTTTCAACAAGCGGACTCATAAGCTTGAAACTCAATAACGGTCTAGAGAAGATTGGCAACTATGCTTTTCAGAACACGCAGATTGAGGAACTTCGTATTCCCGCAACTGTGACCGAGGTTGGCAGGACAGTTATCAACAACGATTGTCCTGTTTATGCATACAGCTATATTGACGGACTTGGGCAATATTATCCCGAGTATATAGGGGAAACACGTCTGCAAAAGGCTGGAAGGACGATACCGAAGCCGTCAGAAGGCACCAGATGGCGTGTTTATATTGATATGAACAAGGACGGTATTCCCGAGTATTTTGAATGTGATTACGGCTATGTGGAGTTTCGTCAATTTGGCAGCAATGACAGCTGGAACTGCGATTTTTATGGCAATTCAATGCTTTATGAATTTTATGACAGCGAAAATGATTGTTATTTTTATGTAACATCTTACCCCTTCGAAGTAGGATATGGGGAAGCGTACTATGCAATAATACCCCTCAAAGATGAGATAGCATTTTGTTATTTGGGTGAATGTACAGGATTTTATTACGGAGAAAATGACGAACAGCTTTACTACGGAGTTGTAAACGGGAAATATATCTATAAAGATGCTTCTATGAGCAGCGAAGAAGTATTTGCGGAGGCTTTTTCCGAATATGAGCTTACAGCGGCATATGACCTTAACGAGCTTGCCAAGGAAACAGCGGAGGGACATAAATTCAGCATTACTATCGGTGAAATTCCCGATTATCCTAATGAAACGGATTTAATGACCAAGGCTGAATACGAGCAGAAATACGACGAAACGGATGATAATGATTATTTCTGGCACAGGAAAGGATGTCATTATCTGAAGAATGAACAGATAAACAAAGACAGCTTTGAAAAGCTTGCGGAAGAGGATGTTGTTTATCTTGGCATATATAACGAGTCAGATGAAGAACATTCTATTGAAGGAATTGAAAAGCTTACAGAGATAAAGGAACTCATAGTATGTGGTATTTCTGACCTTTCAGTGCTTTCCGAAATGAACGGAATTGTCAGTCTGTATGTAAGTGGTGCGGAAAATTATGATTTTCTCAGCGGAATGGATGGGGTGAAAATTCTGGAATTCCGTGACACACTGGACAAGCCTGACGATTTCTTCAAGGCGCTTAAAGAAATGGACAGCCTTGAATTTCTGCTTGTAAACTGCTGGGAAAGGTCTATTACCGCAGAGCAGGAGCAGTGGCTTAAAGAAAATATGCCTGATTTGACTGTAATATATTACAAAATATAACGCATTGAAGGGAATGAGCAGATTATGAGAAAGACAATATGTATTATTGCAGCTATATTATGCTGTGTTTTCCTGCCGTTTACGGTTAATGCGGAAAATATTGATATTCCTGAGGATTTTGAATATAAAACAACGGAAGACGGCAGTTGTATTTTAACAGGCTACAAAGGCACGGGAGAAATGATAATTCCTGATGGAGTAACGGAAATAGGCAGAAGTGCGTTTGAGGACAGAACAGATATTACAAAGGTTGTTATACCGTCATCTGTGAAGATTATACGAAACAGAGCCTTTGACGGCTGTGAAAATCTTATCGAGGTTAAATTTTCAGACGGGCTTGAAACAATATGTGAGGAAGCTTTTGCTTACACAGGAATTGAGTCTGTAATAATTCCCGACAGCGTAACAAGTATAGAATCATATGCTTTTCGTGGTTGTAACTGCAATGATGTAAAGCTTCCCGATGGGCTTACAGTAATAACGGAAAACTGTTTTGAATTCTGCTATTATCTTGAAAATGTAACCTTTCCGTCAAAACTTGAAAGAATTGAACAGCGAGCATTCAAGAACTGTATGAACGCAAAGCTTATTCTTCCCGAAGGATTAAAATATCTTGGAGACTATTCGCTGGAGGACGTGTCAAATATTCATTTCCCCACAACGATAACCTATTTTGCAGATTATTTTATGGGGGACCCGAGTTATTGGAAAGAATACAAGCTTACAACTCCGAAATATAATCCTGCTTATGTTGTACATCTGGGAAAATACGGTGAAATAACCTATACCGAACAGACACAAGAGCAGTTTATGGAAGCTGTTTCGGAGTGTTACAAGAAAAAAGCTTTCATTGATATGAGCTTTGACGGGATTTATGAAATTCTTGTTCTGAAAGATAACGGTTGTGGCACGGCTTACTCTGTCAGCAGTAACTCTCACGAGAAAATATATGTATATGGCGACAGCTTCAAGGACGAGATTTTTTTCGGTGAATACGACAGAAAGCTTTATCATCTCAAAGACAAGGACGGCAGGGAATTTTACTTTGTTGCGGCATTCAGAGAGGACAGGAATTACCCCGTAAGGTTTTATACTATTGAGTATACAGGGTACAATCTGAGATGTATTGACATAGGCGGTCAGCAGCTTGAAATTTATGACGAAAAGGACGGAAAGCTATATTTTCAGACTGTACAGACGATTGGTGATAGGTACACGATTGAATATGACAGCTGTACCGAGGATAAGCTTTACGAAAAGCTGAAAACTTACGCAGACGCTGTTGCAAAGGAGTATATAAGCGGCTTTGAGCTTGTTGCTGAATATAATCTGGAGCCGTTCTTTGATGAAGAAAATCCGCCTGAGTCCCTTTATCTCGGCAAGGATAAAATTGAGGTTAAGGAGTACGAAGGCGATGAAAGCGACTATATCGAGATAAATGGCGAATTATATTATTCTACTGAAAATGCCGTTTCTGTTACGCTTATAGCGGACGGCGATGTGGTTGACTTTGAAGAACTGGAAAAGCTTGATGGTCTTACAAGTCTTGAGATATACACAAATCAAAGTACCTCTCTTGCAGGGATAGAAAAGCTTGAAAAGCTTTGTGAGCTGCGGCTCCACACCTGCTATGAGGGCAGCTTTACGGACACGGAAAGCGTTGCAAAGCTTGAAAATTTAAGCATTATGACCCTTGACGGTGATTTTGAAAATATTGATTTTCTTAGCAAGTGCAGTAATCTCAGCTGTATCAGGCTTTTCCCCGAAGCCGAGCAGGACAACAGCTATTATGAACCTCTTGGCAAGCTGAAAAATTTAAAACTTGTTGTGCTTGGAAGAAGCAGTCTTGACGGTACGGTTAATTTTTCCGATGAGAATGTAAAGTTTATTTCGGAAGAAACAGAAGCGTTCCTACAGAAGCACAAGTGGGAGCAGGCTGTTGAAAAGACAGAGTCAAAGCTTGTGAAATCGACAGGTTATGATGTTGAACTTCCCTGGGCAAGCGATAGGATTCAGTATTCAGATGGTGTCAGCATAACTGTATGCGGACAGGATATTCTTTACGGCGAGCCTGTTGAGGGTATAGCTTTTGAGGATGATATACTTACTTTAAACAACGTAGAAATCGGAACGGGAAAAGAGCATATAGGCATTAATATTGAGGGGATAGACTCTATAAAAATAAAGCTAATAGGAGAAAATAAGTTTAATATAGCTACTGCCGCAATAAGAGCCGGCAACTCAGTTACTTTTTTTGGCGATGGCAGTCTTTACAGCACAAACAAGCTTTGTACAACAATAGATTCTTTTAATGAGATGTATTTAACTTTTGAAGACAGCGTAAGTGTTACGGAAACAAAAGAATCAGCATATAAAAGCGTAACTGTGAATGGTAATGCATCAATGAATAGCACAACTATAAGGCTTGGTGAACTTATCTTGTGTGAAAGCGGAACTTTCACTGCTGAACATTGTGCTGTAAGAAATATAAAGCTTAATGACAATAGTGTTCTTACTGTAACGGGTAATCCGAATGATAATGACAACTATTTAGGTGCTGCAATAAGGAATGTAAATACGTTTCATATAAATGGCAATTCACAAGCTGTTGTTTCAAATTACCACGGGGCGACGATAGATTTTTATGATAATAATTCAGAACTTATCGTATCAAATAATGGTATTCTTGAAATAAAGGGCAATGTAAACTCCGAGGCAATTTCACATTCGTATTATTCAAACGAAAAAATTGTAATGAATGGAAATGCAGTTGTGAAGATAACGAATGCACTTGTAGGGTATTCTGGATATAATTTCATCATCAACGGCGGCAGCTTCAGTTGTGAAACAGTTGAAGGCGGTGTTCCGCTTTTGCTTGAAAAGAAGGGCTTTAAAATAAACGGAGAAGTAATTTCACAGAGCTATGATGAATACTGGCTTATTCCGTACGAGGATACCAACTGCTACAGCATTTATGCTGACGGTGAATTTGTTGAAAGCTTCAGTATAGCTGTTAAGCAAAAAGGATCAGAATAATGAAATACGGCGTACATTTTAAGATGTACGCCGTATTTATCTAATATTAACTTATACAAGCTTATGACAATTCTTCCGGAATAACAACGCCAAGAGCCTTGTCATATTCCGTCAAAACGTATTCCAAATTCAGATCCTCCGATACAAAGAAGGGGACATCGTCAAAGCCTGTGAAGCCGATACTTTTCCAGCTGTCATCGGCAATATAAATGCGTGCGGAAACCTCGTAGCAATCCTTGTTTCCTCCTGCGATAAAGCTGCTCTGTCCGTCATCATGAGTAAAAGACATATCTATTATTCCATCATAGCTTAAAAGTAATTCCAAAACAACAAAGTTTAATCCGTTTTCATTTTCAAGATAAACATCATTGATTGTGACGCTTTTAATATTAATATCACGGCCGTTGATTTTTATGTCATTGCTTTCATATGTGTTTTTTCCTCCGTATACATTGATAACATATTTTGAATCTGTAAGATAATGTACGGTGTAAAGTCCTTCTTCGTCAGACATAAGATAACCGCCATTAGTGGAGCAATATATATCGTGCTCCTTAAATCGAAAATCGTAATGTGTAATCGGAACAGCGCTTGCTGTATCAGCAGAAACAACATTTGAATTGAGCGGGTTTGTACAGAGAATTGCACAGGCTGTAAGAACTGCAATCACTGAAACAACAGAAATTATCAACTTTGGCTTTTTAAATTTAATCACGTTTTTCACCCTTTCCTTGACGCTTGTTTCACCAAATGCAAGAGGGACAAGCAATCCGCTTCTGCGCATTGACGTATGCAGTAAGGCTTCCGAGTAGCTTGCTTTTTCGCCACACATTTTCAGCACAACTTCATCGCAGGACATTTCCATATCCTTGTTATAAAATACATATGCAAGCCAGATAATCGGGTTAAACCAATGAAGACACAGAGCAATAAATGCAAGCAGCTTGGTTATGTGGTCAAACCTGCGTATATGTATGCGTTCATGAAGAATAATCAGTTTTCGTTCGCTGTCAGGAAGACCTTGCGGAACATATATTTTAGGGAATATACCCAGTGTAAAAGCGGTAAAAATGCGATCGGATTCGTATATGCGGTCTTCTGATTTTATTGCCGTTTCAAGCTTTTTTGACAGCGACACATATGAGATTATTCCATACAAGCTGAGAACTGCAAAGCCTGTCAGCCAGATTGCAAACAATATTATGTCTGCATCAATTCTGCGACTTTCCGCAGAGGATTCCGTTATCGGTGGCGCTTCGCTTGTATAAACAGGTTCAGCAACAGCAGTGTAATCAACCTGATGTGTAATGATTTCTTTAGGTGGTTCATATAAATCAGGCTTGTCAAACACATTGTACAAGCTTAATTCACTTTCTATTCCAAAGGGACACAGACACCGAAACAGAACAACCAACCACAGGATATAGCTCCACTTTTTCGGAGCACCCTTCAGCAGAAATCTTATCAGCATGACCGCAATAGCGGCAATGCTTGCCATAATCGTCATTTTTTCAAGAGTAACGATAAATGTATTCATAATTATTCCTTTGCTTTGTCAATCATCTTTTTTAATTCTTCCGCTTCTTCAGCAGTTATTTTCTTTCCGTCAAGAAATGCAGAAATAAACGCAGGCAGAGAACCACCGAAATTCTTTTCTATTACTGTTTCGCTTTCATATTTTGCGACTTGTTCACGGCGAACAAGTGCCGTAACAACAGCATTTTCATTTTTTACAAAGCCACGTTCTGCAAGCTTTCTTATCATATTGAATACCGTAGATTTTTTCCAGCCAAGCTTTTCAAGGCACAGCTTTGAGAGTGCTGTCGAGTTTACAGGCTCATTTTCCCAGATAATCGACAACAGACGGTATTCGGCGTCAAAGAGCTTATATTCGTCCATAAAATATCTCCTTTCTTGTTGGTTTGTTTTGACAAACCTTTGTAATAAGTTTATCACGACAAACCTCTTATGTCAATGTGATATATAGACAAAAATATCTTTGTAAATTTGGTTTGTTGGTACAAACCATTGCTTTGTAAAATAAAAAAGTAAGGGTACCGAGATGGTACCCTTTTGCTATAAATTGAATATGAAGCTTCAAAACCCAACCCAAACCAGATTATCCTCATTAACTATATCATTATATGCCAGTCCTAACTCTACGGAAAGCAATCCAAAACAATCACCGATAATTGTAAAATCCTCACTTCCTGCCGACAGCTTAATAGTTTTGTTGTCCTTGTTCAGAAGCGAAACATTGTTAAACCCGTCGGTGAGAATTACAAACCTTTCGTCAGGCTTTTCGGACAGCTTTTTCAGTAAAGCAGAACGTGTGCCATTGTTTATGGAATAGCTTGTAATCAGCTTGCTTCCATCCATATTGAAGTGCAGTGTGCCGACTTCCTCAAGGTCTTGCGTAAATATGAAGCATTGCATTGTTTTTTCAACCTTGTTTGTATTTACATTATACGTTTCCGCACCGCAAACTGAAAAGTAACAGCCGCTCATATTGCTTGCTGACGGCTCAGATGAAAAGTAATCTCTGACCTGCTGTTGAAAGGTATTGTAAATAAGCAGTTCGTCCAAATCAACAATTGGTTTGTGTTCAGTATTAAGCACAGATATGTCGCAGGTGTTGTGCGTAACGATGTCACCTATTATTTCATATGATAATATATTGTCTTCAAGATTGTATGCATTATATAAGTTCTGAATGTTACTGATATGAGGAGAATAGCCTGATATGGTGTATACTGTATTATCTTC